>JBEBJH010000225.1:0-7608 GCA_040079965.1 Cyclobacteriaceae bacterium | reverse complement strand
CAACTAATAAATCCTATGGTTTCAAACCAAAAACGAGTATTAAAGTCGGCAGTGTCAGAAATGAATATGCATATATAGCTCAACTGACAGGCCCCAATGGTGAAGAAATCAAGGCCAATAGGGTAGGAAGTGGATGGCCTGTTAAAAGCAATAATGCTCCTTTAGGAAAGGCACAATTAGATAAGTGGGAAATAAAATATGAAGGCTTGGTAGAACCTATAATAATCTATCTGAATGGATATGACTATGAACAGCCTAAATGCCCGATGGGACTAAATTTTAAAAAACTCTAATAGTTTTTTGTCCTCTCACGGGTTAGTAAATTAAAACCATCGCTATGGAAAAAAACCTTAAGAAAGAAGAACAAATCCAGACCTTACATCCCGATGCTGGAAAAAAGAATAAGCGAATCTCGCTGGAGAAGTATACCCTGATCAGGAAACACCTATTGAAAATACTTGCCAACAAAGAACTTACCCATACCGAGCTGATGGAAAAACTTTATAGCAACGTAAAAGATACTTTTGAAGGTGGGGTGCAGTGGTATGGCGAAACTGTTAAGCTGGACCTGGAAGCCAGGAACATACTTGAAAGAACCCCGACAAAGCCGGTCAAATACAGATTGATTGCAAGCAAATAGGTGTGTTAATCTTATAACTAAAAAACAAGAATATGGCGACTAAAACATCCGGAACATTAAAAGATGGCGACCTGTGCAAGGTTGTGGGCGGAGTACATGCAGGAAAATCCGGCACGGTGCGGGATATCCATACCAGCAAGACTGGTCAAATTACAATTACCGTTGAACAGAAGAACGGGGTGCGATTTAAGACGCTTGGCAAAAATGTGGTACTATGAGCTACTAAAGAGATACGACATAGTATATAAACATGTTGATTAAAATTTTTAAGACTATGAGAAATAGAGTGCAATACATTTTAATCACTGCAACATTTTCTTTTTTCCTGGCATCAAATGTTCTTGGGCAACGCGCTCAAATTAATTACGATGATGTATTTGATCTTTTGTTAGCCAAGGAGTATAAAATGGCTGAGCCTTACCTCAGAAAGTATTTAAGTCAAAACAGTCAGAACGCAAACGCTTACATATACATGGGTATTATCTTTCAAAAAAAACTTACAGATACTGATGACCCAGTAACACTTATCAATTACATGGACTCTGCCGTATATTTTTTTAATAAAGGGATTTCACATTTAAGTGTTTCACATTTAAAATCAAATGAAAAATACTACGTAGCCTATTCGAGACGCGATCTTAGAACAGGGAAAGTTGGAATAAAATTCGAAGACATTCTTTACGATTTAAATTCAAGAGTAAACGGACTGAATAATGAATTACTTAAATCATGCAGAGCTAATATACAGGATGTTGCGCTAGCTTCATCAACTAAAAGCAGCGTTTCTCACTCGCAACTTATAAAGTCTAAAGGAAAATATTTCGCTCTTGTAATTGGAGTTTCCGATTATGCAAACTATAGGTTGAACCTGATAAGACCAGCCCTGGATGCGCAGAAAATAGCAGATGTGATCACCGGCCAGTATAATTTTGACAAAGAGAATGTAAGTTTACTTTTGAATCCAACGAGACAACAAATACTTTCTGAATTGTTTAGTTTACGAAAAAAGATAACGCTAATCGATAATTTACTAATTTTCTATGCAGGACATGGTATGTATGACGAAGAGGCTGGGCAAGGTTATTGGTGGCCACGTGATGCAGACTCAGACAACCCTGCCAACTGGCTTTCAAATAGTGATTTAAGAGATCAAATACGAGGTATCAAAACATCACATACTTTATTAATTGCTGATGCGTGTTTTAGTGGTGGAATTTTTAGAACGAGAGGTCCTAGCACAATAGAAAGTGCTTCCCTGGATATAATTTCGTTGTACAAACTACCCAGTAGGAGGGCGATAACGAGCGGAACCATGACAACAGTACCAGATCAATCTGTATTTTTTGACTTATTAATTAAGGCTTTAAAAATTAATCCAGACATGTATCTAACATCTCAAGGCTTATTTGACAGTTTTAGAATTAATGTAATTAATAACACACTCCAGGTTCCACAGGATGGAATAATTTCAGAGACAGGAGATGAAGGAGGTGACTTTATATTTATCAAGCGTAATTGAGTCAGCAGACCCAATTGAAAGGCGACCAACAATAAAACACGTTTAGTAAATTCTTATGTATTCAAGTTTGGATGATTTGGTTGAGGGCGACAGAATTAAAGTCATTAAAGAATTTAGTGATTTTGATAACCAACAAATACCCATTGGAAGTAAATGGACTTTTAAAAACTATACCTATTTTCCGTATGATGGTGGATACACACTTTATTTTGAAGAAGGCGTAATGCGCATGGCCGAGATCTCAGCGGCCGACTATTATGTGTTTAGACATGCGAGTGAGTATTTCGTTTTGTTAAACGATGCGCCTAAGGATACCTGGACAAAATGAATCTCATTACCTCAACCTGTACCCAACACTTACCCCAAACCAGGGGAAAACACGACCAGGCATATCATCCTTTGAGCTACTTGAATAAAATGTCCAGATAGGGGTAAAGCCACCGCGGGCAAAAAATCTATGTTCAGGATGTTGATAGCGATACCCCAGGAATGTAGTGAGGGCTACTAATTTTCTTTTAGCCGGATTGAGCGCATCGGTTTGTGAATTGTTAACAAGGTCTAACCCGCCCGTTAATTCAAAATGATGACTTTTATTTCCAAACACTTTTCCTACGGTAACCGGAACCACCAAAAGCTGATCATAATACCCGATTCCAACGCGGCCCACAAAACCTTTCGCACCCTGTCGCTCATAATTGACAGAATACCAATAGGCATTGCCACCGCCTTCCACAAATACAGCTTGTTTAAATGGGGTTTGGCTATACCCGGGATAGCATATCAAAAACAAACAGAAAGCTGCAATCGGGTATTTCATGAAACCTTATGATTGTGATTAGTGGCTGAATTAATAACTTAAATATAATCTGTTTATTATCTTCATTGTTTGAAAAGTGATTTGGGATTTTTTTGCATGCACTCCAAACATTAGAATTATATTGACCTATGAGAGCGCTTTTGACTTTGATGTTTCTTCTCTCGTTCAGATTGATACTCGTTGGACAGGATGAAGCTAAAACCGGGATAATTTATGGAAAGAACCATGCTTTCAGTTTGACTGCACCTGAAGGATGGGTTTTAGATAATAAATCTGGCGTAAGCCAGGGACTATATGCAGTTTTTTATAGAAAGGGAGAATCCTGGGCAAAGGCAGAGACAGTTATGTATGCAAATACTGCATCGTTAATGGATAAGAAGCATACGACATTAGAACAGTTAATAGAGTATGACCTCGATAATTTCAAAAGTAACTATGCTGATATAGTGATAACAGATGGTAAGGAGATATTGATCAGAGAAGGCGTAACAGCCTCCGTGAAATACTTATCAGGAAAATCGTATGGCAACCACGAAGCAGTGGGCTACATTGACGCAGGGAAGACAGGGATCATGATAATTATGACATCGAGAACAAAAGAAGGCTTTGAAAATGCACTGGCTGCTTTTGGGGATTTGGTTAAATCATATTTTTTTATGGCTGATGAGGTAGTGATTGATAAGAAATGATTTGCGCATTTTCCTTGGTTCGTGTCCGCACGAAACAAGATAGATTTTGTGATTATTTATTGAAAGTTCGTGAGGACACGAACCTTGTCAATGGGTTATTTCTTACCTCAAAATAAATTTTATGAAGCTCATCACCCTCTTTCTGATCGGCACCAGCATTGCAGCCTATGCTATTAAGCCCAGTCGCACCTACACTGAGAAGCCGGATGCAGTTGGCCTGACCTATACTGAGGTTAGCGTTACCACACCCGATCGGTATAAAATAAATGTTTGGGAATATGCTCCGCTTGAAAATACAACCCCAACCCAAACGATCATTTTTGTTGGCACCGATGCCGGCAATATGAGCAACTACATTTGGGTGGCGAAAACTTTTGTAGCCAAAGGGTTTCGTGTTATCTCGTTTGACTACCGCGGCTTTGGCCACAGCGCAGATTTTGCCATTAACACCGAATTGCTTTTTCATCCCGAGTTTGCCATAGACCTGGACACGGTAATTAAGAGCGTACACAGCAAGTATCCAACCGAACCGGTGGGACTTATGGCGCTTAGCATGGGTACGTACATCAGTTTGTTGCGCAAAGAGAAAATTGATTTCATGGTGGCGGATGGTTTTTATTATAACCCGCAGTTGGTGGTCGATCGCTACAAGACTTTGCAGAATAAAATAATCCCGCTGCAAGCGCCTGTGATTTCAGTAACAAAGGTAACACCTCCCATTCCGGTGTTGATTTTTTGCGCTTCGGAAGACGTGATTACTCCCACCGTGGATGCACGCGAGTTTGCGAGGCACAATCCGGTTTCCATTGTGGAATATGCCGGAAAACATTTGCACGGAATGTCTGTGCTCTCCAAAGAAGCGTTGGCAGATGAGTACATTGATAAGATCAAAGATTTTTTGAAGTTGAATGGGTTGTAAGTTCAACTTAGGTTCGTGTGGACACGAACCAAAACGGGAAGGACGTATGCACATTGAAGCCATAAGAGAGATTTGTAAGAAACTGCCTGGTGTAACAGAAGACATCAAATGGGGCAACGATTTGTGCTTTTTGGTGTGTAACAAAATGTTTTGTGTTGCCGGGCTCGACACCCCCACCAAAATTTCTGTAAAGGTGAAAGACGATGAGTTTGCTGAACTCTCCAATTCTGTGGGAATTATCCCTGCACCGTATGTAGCAAAGCATAAATGGATTCTGGTTGAAGATGTAACTGTATTTAATAAGAAAGAATGGAGTCATTATATCAATCAATCGTATAACCTTGTAACGGGTAAACTTTCAAAAAAGAAACAAGCAGAGTTGGGATTGAAGATAAACTGAAATCAAAAAAGAGACAACTATGGTCAAACCTTGCTATCTTAATCTTTATGAAAGCTGAATTTCTACAACTGGCTCCTCAATTGGTGGTAGCTGATGTGGTGAAAACTACCGAATACTACCGCGACTACCTGGGTTTTGAAATACTTGGCTACTGGCACGAGCCACCGGTGTTTGCCATAGTCAGGCGCGGCTCTGTGGAGCTGCAAGTAGGCCTGGCCGATGATGTTACCCATCCGCAAACTTCCAATACTGCGCAACGAAAGGGCGGACTTGATCTTTACATTACTGTGGGCAACATTCAATCGCTCTTTCATGAAATAAATACCAAAGGTGTTAAAATAGTGGAGCCGCTGTGTGAACAAGTCTACGGGATGATAGAATTTGCGGTGGAAGATTGTAATGGATTTAAACTTGTATTTGGTCAGGATGCCCGTTAAGCTTAGTTTTAGAAATATCTGGTTACGACCTTTGTGATTCTCAAAATGCAAGCACCAACAATAAAAAATCAGTTAAGCAGCAAAGAGTTGTTTGATGCCTTTAAGATGCAATTGGTAAAGGATTTTCAACAAAGTAATTTCCCGGCAGATTTTGTAGCGGAGCTTGAGCCAGATTATAGTAGTATCCATGAAAAAATTGCACGTGAACTGCAGCACAACGAAAAGCGAACCGACTTTAATTTAATGCACTTGCTTTACCGGATTGACATCAGTGAAGTTCAGCTAAAGAGGTATCTGAACGAAGATAAACACGAAAGCTACTTCAATGTAATTGCTGAGTTAATAATTAAGCGGGTATTGCAAAAGGTAGTGGTTAAGCATTATTACAAAAAGAATGAAAATTTGTAAAGACGATTACGTGATATGCCGCACTCACGAAGTTGGGAATTAGTTTAGGAAAGCTTAAGATGAAGCCTTTGCTTTTATTTTTAGCGTCATGGTTGGCAATGGGTTCTGCCATATCAGCACCAGTTGTTAAGATTTTATTTATTGGAAACAGTCTTACCTATACCAACGACTTGCCAACGCTGGTCGAAAGGCTTGCGATGAAGAAGGAAATTTCGGTGAAGACAGAGATGCTGGCCTTTGCCAATTATGCGTTGGAAGATCATTGGATTGATGGAAAAATGCAGGCAATGATTGAATCAGGGCACTATGATTATGTGGTTGTTCAACAAGGACCATCCTCACAGCGCGAAGGCAAATTAATGCTGGATGACTATGGATCGAGAATTCAGGAACTCTGTCAGAAGTATTCTGCCAAGCTGGTTTTTTACATGGTTTGGCCCGCCCGTGCGAATTATCACATGTTTGATGGTGTGATTAAAAACTATACGGAGGCTGCGCAGCAAAACCGGGCGCTGCTTTGCCCGGTAGGTAAAGTTTGGAAAGAGCACTTTGAACAAACCAGGGACTTTTCGTACTATGGCCCGGATGGATTCCATCCCTCAATGGCCGGAAGCCAGGCGGCAGCAGAGGTAATCGTTAAAACTTTGTTTCCATAACAAATTATTCTCTGCAATCCGGGAACCTTCAGAGGTATCCCAATAAGTTCGTATCTTCATTAGTCTTTAAAGTTGAAGCTATGATCAGAACCCTCGGTAAGTTTCTTAAATGGTTTGCCCTTGTACTCATTTCACTTTTGTTTTTGGGCTTCCTGTATGTTTGGTTTATTCTGCTGGCCAAACCAAAAGAAGTAAGTACCGCGGTTGAAATCAACGACCAGGAATGGCGCACGGTGGCCATGCATGGCCAAACCTCGTGCAGCGATGGATCTCCCTATTCAATTTTTATAAAGAAGGGAAATTCGGCTAACCTGATCATCCATTTCTCAGGCGGGGGCGCTTGTTGGGATAATATTACCTGTGCCGCTCCGATTACACTGACAAGTGTTTTCGATGGCGATACTAGACAGTTAAAATCGTTTTATTTCCCCAGCGTTCCCAAAATCATCCCGGCCATCTTAACCGGACTTCTTGATAACAAAGCAGAATCAAATCCATTTAAGGATTGGAATGTTGTGTTTATCCCGTATTGCACCGGTGATTTACACATCGGTAACACAACCAACTCGTATAGTGTAGACGGCAAGCAATTTGAAATCCGTCACAACGGACGTAACAATAGTTTGGAAGCACTCCAGTGGGTATTCAACAATTTTGAAAATCCCGGAAAGGTTTTGGTATCCGGTGAAAGTGCCGGTGCCTATGGATCGGCATTCTGGGCTCCCCATGTGGCGGAGCACTATGAAAACAGAAAGATCTATCAATTGTCTGACGGATCGCTGCTTGCCTCTAACCGATGGAATGAAATTCTGGACACAGTGTGGAAGGCGGAGAGTGAATCGTATTTAAAATTTAAAATAGGCAAGGACATCTTTGAAGATGTGCTGTTACAGCAATCCGATGTGTTGAACGATCGGATCAAACACTTGCACAGCAATACGGTGTATGATGCTGTTCTCACAAAATTTAGTGCCGCGCTGAATCATACCCCCACGGGCACCAATGAGTTTATTGATGACTGGTCTTCGAATATGCGTTCCTCCATGAAAAGGTTGGCTGAGTCTAAGTTGGACTATGAATATTTTTTATCGGATTGTAAGTATGATTCGAAAGACCACACCAC
>JBEBJH010000224.1:0-7622 GCA_040079965.1 Cyclobacteriaceae bacterium | reverse complement strand
AAAATATGTTCTTAGTAAAAAAAGAGATGAAAATGATCATGATGACATCCTGATCATTGATTCAAAATCCGGTGCACCAGGAAATTGCAAGCATATTAACCGTGAAGAACTTGACGGATTTATTTCCATTCTCTTTTTACGAAGCTCTGACACTTTCTTCTTCAAGTATGTAGGTCATACCGATGTGTACCTGAATGGCGTTCCGAAAAAACCAGGCAGTATCAATGTTTTTGCCAACGGAAGCACCATCCGGTGGGATGCATCCGACCCTATCTACTATGGCGAAATCCTCGGTCTGTTCAAAAAAATAAATACCAGTGCCCGTACAAGTTTCGAAGCAAAGAAAATCTCCTATCAATTTAAAAATGGTAAACTGGGCTTACGAGAAGTTGATATCGCTGAAGAATCCGGAAATCTTGTAGCCTTAATGGGGGCCAGCGGTGCAGGAAAATCCACGTTGCTCCATGTACTTAATGGAACGGAAAGACCATCGCAAGGGCAAGTTTTAATCAATGGAATCGACATCTATAAAGAACCTGATAAAATTGAAGGGGTTATTGGTTTTGTACCTCAAGATGATTTACTGATTGAAGACCTTACAGTGTATCAAAACTTATACTTTGCCGCAAAACTTTGTTTCAGTCATCTCAATGAAAAGGAAATTGATGAATTGGTTCTAAAGACCCTCAGCGATCTCGGCCTTACGGAAACTAAAGACTTAACCGTAGGTTCACCACTTCGTAAAACCATTAGCGGTGGCCAACGCAAACGGCTTAATATCGGCTTGGAGTTACTGCGCGAACCGGCTGTCTTGTTTGTAGATGAGCCAACTTCCGGATTATCCTCCCGCGATTCAGAAAATATAATTGATCTCCTGAAAGAACTATCGCTAAAAGGAAAATTGGTTTTTGCGGTTATCCACCAGCCCTCGTCCGATATTTTTAAAATGTTCGACAAGTTGGTCATACTCGATACTGGTGGATATCAAATCTACTATGGCAACCCGGTAGACGCAATCACCTACTTTAAGAGAAACATCAACCTGATAAATAGTGAAGAGGGTGAATGCATAACCTGCGGAAATGTAAATCCGGAGCAAATATTCAACATCATCGAAACAAAAGTTATTAATGAGTTTGGAAATTTTACCGATGAGCGAAAATTCTCACCCGAACAATGGAACCAGCAGTATAAAGTGAAAATCAAGATTATACCGGTAAGTACCTCTCCAGAGGTTCCCCACTCCACCTTACGCATCCCGTCCTGGTTTAAGCAAATTAAATTGTTCGGGTTGCGCGATTTACTTGCCAAGTTGAGTAACACCCAATATCTGTTTATCAATTTACTGGAGGCCCCACTTCTTGCTTTTATCCTTGCCTTCATTGTTCGGTATTATAACACCGATGATCCGTACAACATTGGCTACGTGTTTAGCAAAAATCTGAATATGCCTGCCTATCTTTTCATGAGCGTGATTGTGGCGTTATTTATGGGACTCACGGTAAGTGCCGAAGAAATTATACGAGATCGCAAAATTCTGAAGCGTGAAAAATTTCTTCACCTAAATCATAGCAGTTATATACTTTCTAAAATCGGCATTCTCTTTATGATCTCCGCTATACAAACAGCCCTGTTTGTAGCTGTTGGAAATTCGATGTTGGATATTAAAGGAATGTTTTTCATCTACTGGGCTATCCTATTCACTACCTCGTGCTTCGCCAATCTTTTAGGGCTTAATATCTCTTCGGCATTTAACTCAGCTGTAACCATTTATATCCTGATTCCCATCTTGCTGATACCTCAATTAATCTTAAGTGGAGTAGTAGTCAAGTTCGACAAGCTAAACCCCACCATTGGGAATACTGCAACTGTACCTTTAGTGGGAGACATTATGGCTTCAAGATGGGCCTTTGAAGCAAGTATGGTGGCGCAATACAAAGACAACGAGTTCGAAAAACAATTTTATCCTGATGACAAGGTGATGGCTGATGCCGACTATAAAAAAATCTATTTTATTCCAGCCCTCGAAACCCGCCTTGATTTTGTTAATCTAAATATTAGAAATCCAGCACCTGAAATACAGAAAGAAGTAGAATCAGATTTAAATTTACTAAGGCGGGAGATTTCGGAAGAACTTGATTTTGTTGGAAAAACAGACTTCGAACACACCAACGACTTTACGCTTGAACGATACGATTCATCCGTCTATGAGGAAACAAGTCTTTTCCTTAGCGCTTTAAAGAAATTCTATGTTAACAGATATAACAAAGCAGACGCGGAAAAAGATAAGAAGATTAATGAGTTAACAAGTACCGCTGAAAAGGAAAAAAACTTTGAACTCTACAGAAATAGTTATCAGAATGAAGCGATCACGGAATTAGTAAAGAACACCGCAGAATCAAACCGGATTATAGAAAAAGACGAAAAATTGATTCAGAAAATTTTTCCGATTTATAAAAATCCTGACCCCGAACATGTGGTGGATTTTGACGCGCAATTTTATATGCCTTCTAAACATTTCCTCAACAAAAACATTGATACGCTCTATTTTAATTTAGGAGTAATCTGGTCGATGACCATTCTCCTTATAATTACCCTTTACTTCGAACTATTGGGTAAGATTATTACGGGGCTAGGCAATATCTCAAACCCGATACCAAAAAGAATGTAGCCCGGCTATGTTTTTCATCCTCTCAAAAACGTTGAATTATCTCACCATGCCCCTGGTGATTATCTGCATTTTATTCCTACTCTCGTGGCTGCTTAAAAGTCAAAAATGGAAAAAATCACTTTTCAAAATTGGAATTATTCTGCTCCTCGTGTTATCAAACGATTTTATTAGTAATGAAGTCGTTTTGCTTTGGGAACTACCCGCCACTCCGATTAACAAAATAAAAAAAAGTTATGAGCTCGGCATCGTGTTAACCGGAGTAACAAAAGGTAACATGATTCCCGAAGATCGGGTTTACTTTCAACGCGGGGCCGACCGCGTAACACATGCCGTGCAGCTCTATCGAATGGGCATCATAAAAAAAATACTAGTGACTGGTGGGAGTGGAACTTTGCTGGAACGAAGCCGGCAAGAAGCTAATGAAATTGCCGATGCGCTGGAATTAATGGGCATTCCAAAAGGACATATACTCATTGAAAACCAATCCCGAAACACTCACGAATCGGCTGTTGCCGTAAAAAAAATGCTACAGGATTCACTTTCATCTAACCAATGTATTTTAATCACGTCCGCATTTCATATGCGCAGGTCCCGTGCTTGTTTTAATAAGGTTGACTGGCCAATGGATACCTTCACAACGGATTTTTTGCATCATGAAAGAAAGCTTACCCCCGACATACTCTTTGTGCCGCATGTCGAATCTCTGTTAAACTGGAATATAATGATCCGCGAATGGGTGGGCATGATAGCCTATAAAATAAGTGGATACATCTAAGGCTCTTTCATTTACCAATTAACCTCACTATACTTGACATACAAATAAAAAGCATGCAGAAAAACCAGTTGCTGCAATCCCTTTGGCTGCTTCTGCTGATCATTGGCTTTCTGTTATTAGCCTCACTCCTGCCACCATTCACTGTGGGCTCCCTTTCATTCAAAAAAATAAATCTGCTGGCCGATATTCAGGCTGACGAGCTGGAACCAATTCCATCCAATTTTTTATTGCAGGAAGACACCACACGAGATAGTACACTCGTTGAGAATTTACCTGTAAAAGTAAAGCCCCAGACATTTCCTTGTCCGGAAGGAATAACCTGCTTTGAAGATTTTAGCCCTGGCAAAAGAGCTTTGCAAAGTTTCTTTCAGGCCCTTCGAAATGCTAAGTCCAAACCCGTCCGAATTGCCTTCTACGGGGATTCATTTATTGAAGGGGATATTCTCTGTGGCAGCTTTCGTGATACTTTGCAGAATTTGTATGGAGGCCGCGGAGTGGGTTATGTACCCCTTGCTTCAGAGGTTACGCAATACAGAACCAGCATACAACATACCTACACAAATTGGAAAACCTATTCTCTTGTAGGAAAGTATAAAGATGCGGTTCCACCGCTGGGGATTTCAGGGTATGCGTTTGTCCCAGCTCAACAAAACGAAGTTGAATACAAGCCCGGCCGAAAGCAAGCCGTAAGAAAATTCGACTACATCCGGGTTTTTTATCAAGCCAAAGGCACCTCATTCATGAATTATTCACTCAACGATACGACACAACACTCATTAGCATTGAATGTGTCTGATAGCCTGCAGCAAGTAACCATACCCGAACAAAATGCCCAATCTATAAAACTGAAATTCACTAATCCGGATAGCATACTGCTTTATGGGGTTAGTTTTGAAGCAAGCAAGGGAGTTTACATAGACAATTTTGCTATGCGGGGCAATTCGGGCATGAGTTTATCTGCCCTTCCCTCTGATCTAATCAAACAATTCAATTACTACCAGGAGTATAAATTGATTTTGCTGCAATATGGATTAAACATAGTAAGTGAAACTGACTCCATGAACTATATATGGTATCAAAGCAAAATGGTTAAGGTAATCAACAAGCTAAAGGAATTATTTCCTAAAGCCAGCATTATTCTTATTGGTATCAGCGATCGGGCAGGAAACATCAACGGAAAAATTCAGACCATTCCGGCAGTACCCAGAATGCGGGATGCGCAACGCGAAATTGCGCGTAAAACTAAAATTGCCTTTTGGGATTTATATACCGCTATGGGTGGAGAAAACACAATAGTAAAATATGTGGCGGCTCAACCCCCATTGGGAGCGAAAGATTATACACACCTCACGTTCCGGGGCGGTCAAAAAATCGCTAAGAAACTGTCTGATGCTTTGCTTTACGAACGTAATCGCTATGATAAGAAACCTATTCTTCCTTAGCTTGGTACTGACATCTGGCCTTGTGAAGGCACAGGACACAATCTCCTACGTGATTGCACCCTCTTATCAATTTATCAAATCTGAGACAAATGAAATTCATAACTCTGTTGCCCTGGCCTCTTTCTTTGAAAAATTATATCAAGTTAAAAAGTTAAAAAAAACTACTGTTAACATTTTGCAAATCGGGGATTCACACATCCAGGCAGATTTCCTAAGTGGTACCACACGCAGATTGATTCAGCTTGAATTTGGAAATGGCGGTCGAGGGTTAGTCTTTCCAGGTCGTGTGGGGCGCACCAACGAATCACCGACTGTTTACTCGTCTTCATCGGCAAGTTGGGAGGCTAAAAGAATTATTTATACAAATCAGTCCTTACCTATTGGTATCGGCTCAATGACATTGCAGACAAAACAGGCTGGAGCCTCCTTATTGCTGAAAACAAAATCGAGTGAAGGCATCAGTTATGCATTTAACAAAGTAACTTTTCTATTTCAGAAAGACTTCACCAGTTACAATCTGGTAGTAAAAGATTCCCTTGGGGAATACCTCGCCTATGTTGGGCCCTACACATTCGAAACTTCAAATACTTCCCGGATCCTGCTTCCATTCGCAACCAATCAAATTGAATTTCAAACCTTACAATCCACTCCATCCCAAAATCAGTTTGTGCTTTATGGCATCAATCTGGAAAACAGTAAACCAGGAGTGATTTACCATGCCACCGGTGGCAACGGAGCTAAAGTAAAACACTACCTCGAGGCTACCTATTTTGCCCAACAGACTAAGGAACTTTCACCTGACTTGATGATCATTTCGCTTGGCACCAATGAGGCAATTGAATATCCATACGTGGATAAAAAGTTTAGTGAACATCTGAATGCATTTATTAGTCAGCTAAGAAATCAGAATCCAAATACCCAATTCCTGCTTACAACGCCTACCGATTTTTACAAAAAGAAGACCCGCAGGAATCCAGGAATTGAAGTGATTCGTGATAAATTAATCGAATACGCCATTGAAAATAATCTTGCGTATTGGGATCTCTACACCAGCGCAGGCGGTAAGCACTCTGCAGACCTCTGGAAGAAAAGCAGTCTTTTACAAAATGATGGGATTCATTTTACGAAAGCAGGATATGAACTACAGGGAAGTTTATTATATGAAGCACTAATCAAAGGATTCAATGAGTATGTCCTCTATCGATATCCTTAAGCTGTTCGATCAGTTTCTGTACAATCCGGAAGAACCATTGATCTTCAACAGTGGGTTGTTTCTGTTTCTGTTTTTAGGGTTTTTACTCATGTACCTCCTTCTCAGTAAAACCCATCGGCCCAAACTCCTGTTCGTCACGCTGTTCTCACTTTACTTCTATTATAAATCAAGTGGCATCTACTTTCTATTATTGATAAGCACAACCATCATTGATTTTACGCTGGCAAATCAGATCTTTCGGGCCACTACGGTTTGGAAACGAAGTAGTCTTTTGGCGCTAAGTCTTTTGGCGAACCTGGGCGTATTGGGGTATTTTAAATACACGAATTTCCTGCACGAGATCTTTAGTAATCTCGCTGGCATTCAGTACGAACCATTCGATATTTTCCTACCAGTAGGGATTTCCTTTTTCACCTTTCAATCGTTAAGCTACACCATTGATGTTTATCGGAAAAGGTTACAGCCAGCTTCACACATCCTCGACTATGCCTTTTTTGTTTCCTTCTTTCCGCAATTGGTGGCCGGCCCTATTGTACGGGCGGCTGATTTTTTACCACAACTCAGCAAACCCTCCTTTGTCACCAAAGAGATGTTTGGTCGAGGTGTGTTTTTGATTTGTACCGGATTGTTTAAGAAAGCCATCATTTCCAATTACATCAGTCTAAATTTCGTTGACCGGATTTTTGATGCCCCTACCCTTTATACTGGTCTGGAAAATCTTTTCGGAGTGTATGGCTATGCGTTGCAAATTTACTGCGACTTCTCCGGATATTCGGACATGGCGATTGGCATCGCCTTGTTGCTCGGCTTTCATTTCAACATCAATTTTGATTCGCCTTATCAGGCGAAAAACATTACCGAATTCTGGAGGCGGTGGCATATTTCTTTATCGACCTGGCTAAAGGATTATTTATATATCTCGTTAGGTGGAAACAGAAAAGGAAAAGTGCGTACGTATTTTAACTTAATCATTACCATGCTATTAGGCGGCCTCTGGCATGGCGCTGCTTTTCGATTTATTCTTTGGGGTGGCTTGCATGGACTGGCCTTGGCAGTTCATAAATTTTTTACTTCACTTACTATAAATCTGCACACCAGGAAACCCTATATTAAAACACTACTCTCAATAATGAGTATTTTTATAACCTTTCACTTCGTATGCTTTTGTTGGATCTTTTTTAGGGCTTCATCGATGGAGGTTGCAGGACAAATGATCAGTCAAATAACCACACAATTTACTCCACAAATAATTTTCGAGTTTATATCAGGTTATCGGGGAGTTTTGTTCTTAATGGTTATTGGATTTATTCTTCACTTCCTGCCGGCTTCGACAGAAAAAAGAGCTGAGGTGTGGGTAACTCAAATGCCGTTGGCTGGAAAAGCTGCCCTGGTAGTTTCAATTATTATTCTTGTTGTTCAAACAAAATCAGCTGGCATTCAGCCATTCATTTACTTCCAGTTCTGATTTACTTAATTGGAGTACGCAAAACGTTTCAACCTGTCAGTTTGAGGCTCTCCTTG
>JBEBJH010000223.1:0-7650 GCA_040079965.1 Cyclobacteriaceae bacterium | reverse complement strand
CTTCAGCCAAAAGGCGAATCAGATTCCTTTGAACAAACGTTTCCGTTTAAGAGCGGTGTTCATGGCACAGGTACGGAAGGTACTGCTCACAATGCAGTTGCCTATCTCGATAATAAAGCAGATAAAACAATTATCATCGGAGCCCACTTTGATCACCTAGGGCTAGGCGAAAATGGCAGCTCGCTCGATGCAAATCCGAAAGGTAAAATCCATAATGGTGCTGATGACAATGCATCAGGTGTGGCCGGTGTTCTCGAACTTGCCCGATACTTCTCGAAAAACAAAATCAATGAGAAAAGTAATTTTCTGTTTATCTGCTTCAGTGGCGAAGAGTTGGGGCTGTATGGTTCAAAATATTTTACAGAATATCCGACTATCGACCTGACCAAAGTGAATTACATGATCAACATGGATATGATCGGACGGTTAAATCCGACTACGAAAAGTGTTTCAGTAAGCGGTTCGGGTACCAGCCCGGTGTGGGAAACAACCTTGAAGAGTATTACAGGCACTCAACTTACCATCAAAACTGATTCGGCAGGTGTAGGACCATCTGATCACACTTCTTTCTACCTAAAAAATCTACCGGTACTGCATTTCTTTACTGGCTCTCATAGCGATTATCACAAGCCCTCGGATGATTGGGATAAAATTAATTACGCTGGCGAGAAAGAAGTTCTTGAACTTATCATCGCACTGATCGAAAAACTTGACAACGAACCACAACTTGCCTTCTTACCTACCAAGAACAAGTCCATGAGTTCCTCAAGATCATTCAAAGTAACTATGGGTGTTATGCCCAGTTATACATCGGACGTTGCCGGCTTGTTAGTTGACGGTGCCACTGATGGAAAGCCTGCACAAAAAGCAGGAATCCAAACCGGAGATATAATTACAAAGATTGGAGATTACGAAATTAAAGACATCCAGACCTATATGGATGCCCTTGGCAAATTTGAAAAAGGTCAAACAGTGCCCGTAAAAATAAAACGGAAGAGTGAAGAGCTTACTGTAAACGTAACTTTTTAATCCAACTATTCTGTGGTCTGTGTCCGCACAGACCACTTTATTTTAATCCTGCTTCTTCTCAACTGCATGTCCGCCAAACTCGTTGCGTAGGGCTGCAACAATTTTTCCTGAGAAGGTATCTTCCTGCTGTGAGCGATAACGCATCAACAAAGACATTGTGATCACGGGTGTGGGCACTCCCATCTCCAAAGCAGTCTCAACGGTCCACTTGCCTTCACCAGATGAATGCATCACTCCTTTTATCGATTCCAGGTTTTTATCTTTTTCAAGAGCGCGCTGGGTGAGTTCCATTAGCCAGCCACGTACTACGGAGCCGTGATTCCATACATTAGCAACAGAAGCCAGATCTGCTTCTGGTGAGTGTTTATGGAGGACATCCATACCTTCGGCAATAGCTTGCATCATTCCATATTCAATCCCATTGTGAACCATTTTAGTGAAGTGTCCACACCCCGTTTTTCCAACATATAAATAGCCATCAGGAACGGATATTGATTTAAAAAGGGGTTCGCAATAGTCAAAAACTTCTTTCTTTCCGCCTATCATCGTACACACCCCTTGTAATGCCCCGGTTACACCGCCACTGGTACCGCAATCCAGATAGTGAATACCTAATTTTTCAAGGTCACGCGCGCGGGTTATGGTATCCTTATAATGGGAGTTTCCCCCGTCAATGACAATATCGTCCGGAGCCAGGTGATACTTCAGGTTGCTTAGTACCACATCAACTACGTTGCCAGCTGGTACCATAATCCAGACTATGCGCCTGCCCGGCATGGCAAGTGCCATATCGCCAATGGTTGGGGCCGTAGTAATTCCTTCATTTGCAATCTTCTCCATCGCAGCCTTGTTCACATCAAAGGCTACTACAGAGTGCTCTTTGCTTTTGAAATTCAGGGCCAGGTTATAGCCCATTTTTCCCAAACCAACTAAACCGATTTGCATTGTGAGGGGTTTATTCTTTTCACTAAAACGATTCTAAGGAAGCCAAATTAAGCGATTCCCTCCACATAACTAAAAACCAGATTTAAGGAATTGATCATTTTTGTGCGAATACGACTGATAGAAGTTCTTTTTTGCATTAATCTTTATAGAAAATGAGGCCAAACTGACTTTCGAGCTGCACATATAAAGATTCAAAAGCCTCGAACCGGTTGTTATATAATTCCCAGAGGCTATCATCAGGGGTAAAAGTGATTTGATGACTTTGATTAGACTGGAATGAAAGGTTTAATGACCGAAAAGCTATCTGGGCTGCCCCCATGGCTGAGGCATCATGAGTTCCCGAAACTATGAGTTCCTTTCCTAAAATATTACTGAGTACCTGAACCCATTCAGGCGCATGAGTAAACCCACCGCTTACTAACACTTTTTTAGAAGGTCCGCAGGCCGTCTCCACGCTTTTAACAATACTTCTCAATTCAAAGCAGACACCTTCCATCAATGCCTTTATAAAATGAGCCCGTGTATGCCGTAAAGAAATATTAAAAAAGACTCCTCTTGCATCCGGGTTGTACATAGGTGCTCTTTCACCTTGCAGAAAAGGTAAGGCAATCAATCCCTCAGAACCGGCCGGAATTTCGGATACTAATTTCGTCAACTCTCCCAACGACATTGGAGTCGAAAAAAACTCCCGGGCAAACCAATCCAGAATCACCGTACCATTATTCGTAGCACCACCTATAATAAGAGTGTCTTCATCCAATAGATATCTAAACAGTTTCCTTTCAGGGTCCTTAGTCTCCTTGCTACCCACTCTTCTCACTGCTCCGCTTGTTCCAACAGTAATGGTTAGAGCTCCCTGATCCATTGCATTACTTCCGAGTTGCGACAGACAACCGTCACTTGCTCCTAAAAAGATTGGGACCCCCAACAGATCAGATGAAATACTTCTGACATTAGGTTTAATAAATACTTTGCAATATACCGAAACTGGTTTGGATAGTCTTTCTGTTGAAATTCCAATCAGACCTAGTGCCTCTTCTGACCATCGAAGCAATTCAATATCAAACAAACCTGTTGCCGAAGCGAGCGAATAATCGATAAGATATTCTCCGCTAAGGTGAAAGACCACATAGTCCTTGATCGATATGAACTTATATGCGTTCTGAAACAATTTCGGTTCATGTTCCTTCCACCACAATAACTTACAAAGCGGAGACATGGGATGTATGGCTGTACCGGTTTGGTCATGAAGCCTTTTACCAGGTTCAGTATTGCGAAGTCTGGCAGCTTGTTCCGAACTGCGCGTGTCGGCCCAAATAATCAGTGGGGTTAATGGCTCACCATCCTTATCAACGGCCATCAAACCATGCATGGCGCTACTGAAACAGATGGCTGCAATTTGATAATCAGCACTGATGTCCTTCATTGTCACACTGATTCCTTCCAGTACAGCGTTAAAAATCTGCTGCGGATCTTGCTCAGCAAAACCAGATTTTGGATAGTGAGTCGGATAAAAACATTGATGGCTTTTCAAAACCTGACCCTCACTTGAAACGGCAAGTACTTTGGTACTGGTTGTACCGATGTCGATGGCGAGAACGAATGGAGTCAATTGATTCGAGTAAGGAATCAGAAAAATAAGGAAAACAGGGGACTAATAAAACGTGAGGCTATCGCTTCAAAAATTTGAAGGTGCTTTTGGAATTCAGGCCCGCATCACTTACTGAAACAAAGTAATAGCCCGTGGTAATGTCCTTCACGCGGATCTTGATTTCATACTCATCCACTATCTCAGTTTCAAGGTCCATTGTATTGCCGAGAATGTTGTGGATTGTCAGCTTTACTTTTTTTGCTTGTGGAGCTTCGAACTTGACACTTACAAATTCTGTAGCTGGATTTGGATAAACCTGTATTGATTTGATGGGATCCGGCTGAACGGTATAAAAAGCCTCTTCTTTGACTTGACCAAATCCAAGTTGGACTGTCAATGCCAAAGTGAGCATGATGAAAAGGGCTTTCTTTAGGTTCATTTAAGTACTAGTACGTTGATTAGTACGCTTTAGATGCAACTAGTAAGCCAAAAGTTTAAAATCAATTAAAATAAAGTGGGGGAAAAACCGTTTTACTCGACCTTTTTGAAGGCTGTGGGCAGGAAATCAATAATATCACTCGCAATAAGTGAGTTTTGACCCTTTTCACGGATTGCCAGATCACCGGCCAATCCATGTAGATAAACACCCAAAATGGCAGCCCCCTCAGGTCGGTAGCCTTGGGCCAACAGGCCGGTAAGAATACCAGTAAGAACATCCCCACTGCCACCCGTAGCCATACCAGGATTGCCTGTTGAGTTAAAAAATACTTTCTTACCTGGAGTAGCAATTGCTGAATAGGCACCTTTCAAAATCACTACAGACTGAATTCGGTCAGCGAACTCTTTAAGCTTTTCATGTCTGTCAAAATCATTCCTCCAGGAACCGACAAGTCGTTCGAACTCACCAGGATGCGGGGTTAGTATACTCCTAACAGGAATCAATTTCTGAAGTTCAGGATTTGAAGATAGAATATTCAATGCGTCTGCATCAATGACAATAGGCTTTCTAAACTTATTCAATATTTCTTCTAAGCCCTTTACTGATTCATCTGCCTGGCCCAGTCCGGGGCCTATTCCCAAGGCATCATAAAAACCCTCTATTTCCCGACCTGAAAAATAATCGGCAGACTGATCGATGGTCGCCATAGCTTCAGGCACAGTTGTTTGGATAATTGAATATCCACTTTGTGGCACATGGACAGTTAGCAAACCTACCCCTGATCGCAGTGCTGCCCTCGATGCAAGCACGGCAGCTCCTATCTTTCCTGTTGAGCCCGCAATGAGAAGCGCATGCCCAAATTTCCCTTTGTGATCAAACCGTGACCGAGGTTTTAAAATCCGTTTTGCAGACTTAAGGGTAGTAAAAGAATAGGAACCTTCAACTTCCTTTAGAAATTTCTTACTCAAACCAATATCCACAAGGTGCCATTCGCCTACAAATTGCTGATTTTCAGGCATCAAGAAGGCAAGCTTTGGGTTTTGAAAAGATACCGTGTGATGAGCTTTGAAAATTTCACCTTCCGAATGCTGATCCACCCGTAAACCCGAAGGGATATCAACTGTAAGTTTAATCACCTTGCTGCGATTTAAACAATCAATCACTTTCGCATAAATACCCTCAACCGGGCGCGACAATCCGGTACCAAAGATAGCATCGATAAGAATATTGCGATCTGAGAAGAGTTCGCAATCAGCATTGGTTGTGATTTCGTGAATTGAAATCTTCTCAAGTCGTTTCAGATTGGCTGTAAAGTCTGGTGATTCATTAATGCCTCCACGCACAATCCAAACCTTAACAGCATAATTCCAATCATGTAACAAGCGCGCAATGGCTAAGCCATCGCCCCCGTTGTTGCCAGTTCCGCATATTATGCCTACTTTTTGCGTTGCATCGTAGCGCTCAATAAACCAATTGACAAAAGCCCGACTAGCCCGTTCCATCAACTCAATGGAAGCAATAGATTCTTCCAGGATCGTGTGGGCATCCCAGGCTTTAATCTGATCAGCGGATAAAATCTTCATGATTACTATCGGTCTACCTCACCCAAAACAATATCGATTGAGCCCAGAATGGCTATTAAATCTGCAATCAGAACCCCGCGACTAATTTCCGGTAAGATGGAGAGATTTACAAATGAACACGCCCGGGCCTTGCAGCGAAAAGGAATATCACTCTTGCCATCGGCACGAAAATAAAAGCCTAGCTCACCTTTCGGATTTTCTGCACGAACGTAAAGTTCTTGTGCTTTAGGCCTGATCTTTTTAGGGACAATTGTTTGCGGGTCGAATTCGCGTGTGCGCTTATGTTCACCTTCCAGTTTATCAAGACACTGATCCATAATTCGTAACGACTCATAAATTTCTTTTACCCGCACCCACGTGCGATCCCAGCAGTCGCCTACCTTACCCATCTTTCCTTCTCCAATGGGAACTTCAAACTCCAATTCCGGATAAACAGAATATCTATCCACTCTGCGCAAGTCAAACCGCAAACCGGAGCCGCGCAACATGGGGCCCGTAACTCCCGAGTTAATAGCCAGGTTGAGCGGAAGCACACCCACATTGGCTGTGCGATCAATAAATATTTTATTATTGACTAATAATTTCTCCAACTCGCCCACTTTGGGTTTAAAGTAGGTAATGAATTCGCGACAACGCTGTTCGAATCCAACCGGCAGATCATAAAACAACCCGCCAATCCAGATATAGTTATAAAGCATACGGGCACCACTGGCCCATTCGAGTAATCGAAGAATATGTTCACGATCGCGCATGATCCAGAAAAACGGTGTGAATGCACCAAGATCAAGTCCATACGTTCCTACAGCAATCAAGTGCGATGCAATCCTGTTTATCTCGGCCATCAACACGCGAATGTATTCTACCCGCTTAGGAATTTGCTCAGAGATTCCAAGCATTCTTTCTACGCCCATTGCATAGGCGTGTTCAGAATTCATGGCCGCCACATAATCCATACGGTCAACAAAAGGAATCACTTGATTATACGGAAGGCTTTCTGCATGCTTCTCAAAACAACGATGCAAATACCCAATATGAGGAACCACCTCTTTAATGATTTCTCCATCTGATAAAACCTCTAGTCGCAACACACCATGGGTAGAAGGATGTTGAGGACCGAGATTGATAATCATCTCTTCCGATTTCAGTTCGCTCACTCTGAACTTGTTCGGCTCTGAGTCGATCAGATTATCCTCCTTATATATGTACTGCTGATTCTTCAATGGATAATTAATATTCGATTTTCACTCCACGATAATATTCTTCATGCTTATAATCCTTCCGCAAGGGAAAACCTTTCCAATCAGCTGGCATTAAAATTCTTCTCAGGTCCGGATGATTCTTAAATGCTATTCCAAACATATCGTACACTTCGCGTTCCAGCCAATTGGCCGACTTCCAAACCGAGACAACACTTTCTAGTTCTGGGTTTTCTCGAGGCAAAACTACTTTCAGTGCCAGCGAGTGATTGAAAGGAATAGAGTACAAATGATAAATCACTTCCATCATTCCTGCTTCGGGGCCGTTGTCAACTCCGGTGATGCAGGAGAGCATATCAAAGTAAAATGCCGGATCATTATACAGCCGTTCGCACACAGAAAGGAGGGCTTCATTCTTAACAATTACTCCAAAGGGTGTTGAATTCGGAATCTCAATCACTTCTTCTGAAGTTATCTGTCGAATCAAGGATAACAATTCTTCTTTTTTATCCGGCATGAGATTCCTTTTCAATCAATTGTTCAATCGCGGTGGGCTTCATCCGACTTTCATTTCTGATTTTTTCATGCAGTTTTAAGATGCCTCCAATCAAAGCCTCAGGTCTTGGTGGGCAACCTGGCACGTACACATCGACAGGTATAATTCGATCCACTCCTTTCACTACATGATAGCCATGTTGCCAGTAAGGGCCGCCACAATTAGAACATGAGCCCATCGAAATTACATAACGTGGTTCCGACATTTGTTCATACAGTTGCTTGATACGATCGGCCATTTTAAATGTCACCGTGCCCGAAACGATCATCACGTCCGATTGACGCGGAGTTGCCCGGGGTACCATACCAAAC
>JBEBJH010000222.1:0-7675 GCA_040079965.1 Cyclobacteriaceae bacterium | reverse complement strand
ATAAATTCCCAACCGATGATAGCTGATTGGTCGGGGCGAGATGATTCGAACATCCGACCTCTCGGTCCCAAACCGAGCGCACTACCGGGCTGTGCTACATCCCGATGAAAAATTCAATAAACTCTTTTTTTATATATTCTTTGTTTTTCAGGCTTTTCAACTTCAAATCAAACCTATTTGCCTCTAGTTTGGAATCAACTCCTACATCCCGATTCATAGGTAAATTTAAAGTGAAGTTTACAATTCTGGTATTTTTTGCCACTTTCTTATCTTTCTTTTGTAACCTTTCGATCCCACCCCTGTAACCAACCCGAAACTTGACAAAAAGTATAGACCTGATGAGCGATGAACAAATCATGGAGACCGTGAAAGGCGGAGATCTTCAGCAGGCTTCCTTACTTTTTGACCGGTACCACAAACGGATTTTCAATTTTTTGGCTCGTATGGCAACCGACCGCGAGGCGGCAGAAGACTTGACTCAGAACGTATTTCTGCGACTGCTCAAATATAGGCACACCTACAACCCCGAAATGAAATTTCAGTCGTGGATATACCAAATGGCGCGCAATGCTTTTGCCGATCATTATCAACAGCAGAAGCAACGCACGCCCGTAAAAATGGAAGTAGAAAACTTGAATGACCAGTTGCCAGACATTATGGATGCCCTGGAACAAGAAGAGAATGAAAAGCGACTGATTCGTGCGCTGGCTCAGTTGCCGGATGACTACCGTGAACTATTGGTGCTTACACGCTTTCAGCATCTTAAATATGATGAGGTAGCAGTTTTTTTAAATATGACAGTGGCCAATGTAAAAGTAAAAGTACACCGGGCTATCGGACAATTGCGTGAAAATTATTTTGAACTCGAAAATTCGTAAAGTATGAATAAAGAAATGTGGGAAAGCAGATTCATTGACTACATCGATGGAAAGGGGAGCGATGCAGAGCGAGCAGAAGTAGAGCGGCAATTGTCTGAAGGTGAAGAGGCGTATAAACTCTATGAACAACTTCGTGAAGTAATGCAGGCAATGGATAAGGCTGCAGTATTAGAACCTTCTGGGAAACTAAAAACGGAATTTGAAAAGGCTTTAGCGCAGGAGATTGCAACCCAACCAAAACCAACGAGGACCATTTTCTTTTCGCCCGTGATTTATCGGATTGCGGCAGGTTTTGTGCTGGTGATGGTTGGGTTGGGAATTGGATTTTGGATTAATAAAAATCAAGAGCGCGAACAGGAACTGGCAGATTTAAAAAAGCAAGTTGAAGATAACAGACGCATCATGCTTGCCATGCTGGATAATCAGCAATCAGCGAGTCAACGTATGGTCGGTGTTTCAGTAGCGTACGAACTTGAAAAAGCGGATGATGAGATTGTGAAGGTTTTGGTGAAGACAATGAATGAAGATACCAATACGAATGTGCGGTTAGCGGCCATGGAAGCCCTAAGCAAGTTCGGTCATGAGACCCAGGTTCGCAATGCACTGATTCAGTCGTTAACAGAACAAAAGGATCCGGTTGTGCAAATAGCCTTGATACAACTACTCGTTAAAATGAAAGAAAAGGGAGTAGTAAAACAATTGGAGGAAATGACAAAAGACCCTTCTAACATGAAGGCTGTAAAGGACGAAGCTTACACGGGAATATTGAAACTTTCATAGAATCTAAATCTCACTGCAGAGAGGTGTGGCTTATGAAAGAAAGAATAGATGAAGTAAATTTTTAAACAGAATAACAAGATTAAAACTAAAGACAATGAAAAGGATATTAATAGCAGTAATTGGGTGGGTTGCTTTTAACACCGCGGGTGCACAGGAAT
Organism: Cyclobacteriaceae bacterium; assembly: GCA_040079965.1. Classification (GTDB taxonomy): domain Bacteria; phylum Bacteroidota; class Bacteroidia; order Cytophagales; family Cyclobacteriaceae; genus ELB16-189. Next base: position 5,859 of record JBEBJH010000222.1, on the reverse strand, counting down.
TTAAAGTTGCGAAAAGCACAGGAAGGTTAGAATTAAATATTGGCCGGGTAACGGTAGAGGGTCATGCTGGAAATGAAATTATTTTCTCATCCCGCGATCATAAGGAAGGGAAGGATGAGCGAGCCGAAGGACTAAGGGCTATCAATAGCCTGGGCCTCGAGGATAATACTGGCTTAGGTATTAACGTAACGCAGAAGGGAGATGTGGTTGAAGTTAGTCAATTGAAGAAAATGAATGCTCCTGATGTTAAGATTCTTGTACCTAAGGGAGTAATTGTTTCTTTTTCTCACGAATCGCAATATGGGGGCACAGCGACATTTAAAAACATGGAAAATGAAATTGAAGTGTCTGCTAACTACAATAGCATAGAACTGGAGAATATAACTGGACCCGTCACCGCTAAGACGGTGTACGGACATATCGAGGCTGATTTCAGTCAAAATGTAAAAGGCCCAATTTCGATCGTATCAATCTATGGATATGTAGACGTTACCTTACCAATCGCTACGAAAGCAAATCTTAAGATGAGTACTTCGTATGGTGAGATATTAGTGGCGCCTGAATTTAAAATTGAAATTGATAAGCAGGGTGACATGGTTCGATATAGCGACCGAGTAAATGGTAAAATTAATGGGGGTGGCATAAACGTTGACTTCCGTTCGGACTACAGCAAAATTTACCTGAGAAAGAAATGAAAGTAGCTTGTTTATTACTTACCTTATTTACCGGAGTGCTGGCAGCCCAGACTCCGGTAAATAAAGTGTACCCCGTAACAGCCGGACAGAAGATTTCCTTTCGTTTTGACTATCCGGAGTTGGTTAAAATCAGCACTTGGGATAAAAATGAGATTTTAATCACGGGTTCGGTTAGCATCAATGGTGGAGAAAATGATGATGCCTTCGAACTTTTGCAATCAACTTCAGGAAACACAATTTACGTAGAAAACAAAATCAACAATTTGAAAGAATTGCCACATCGCATTACGATTACGAACAATGGCGAGAAAATTACATTCAAAACCAAAGCTGATTACAAGAAATACTGCGAAGAAAATGGACGTAACTTCAATCAGCGTTCCGAAGGAGTAGATATGGATATTTTATTGGAAGTGAAAGTACCAAGAAACATTGAGGTAAAACTGGAATCCGTGTATGGCATCGTGGAAGTAAAAAATTACACCGGACCGCTTACCGTAGAAGCAACTTATGGAGGTGTTGATGTTTCGGTACAAGAAAGAAGTACGGGTGAATTGATTGCTGAAACCAGTTATGGTCAGATTTATTCAAACCTCGATTTAAAATTCTCAGGGTCAGAGTTCAAGGACTTTCATACCCAGGTAGTTGCTAAGTTGGGATCAGGCCCTCGTTATAGTTTTGAATCAAAATATGGTAATGTGTATTTGAGAAAAGCGCTTTAGGTGTTTAGTTGCCCGGGATATTTAAGGTGATAAGATAGCTTATCCGTTGACCACATTAGTACTTAATCGTCTTGGAGTCTTTGAGGAAGTTAGTTTAGTTCAAGCACCCTTCTCCTTTGGAGAAGGGCAGGGATGAGGTTACTCTAATCGCTTGTGAAAAAATAACGCATGATCTGGAAGTAACTCAGGGTGGGCAATCTTTACAAGGTCTTTCAAAATCAAATCGGGCCTCAGGTAACCTAACTCCAGGAACTCACTTCCACCCTTAGCTCCTTTTCTCGCATTGAATGTATACACTTGCTTTTCCTGAAATGGCTTAAATAAGGAGTAGCGTGATTCTGCAGCCCGGATTTCTTCTAAAGAGTTAAATGACCCGACACCAATCCATAAATCAGCCGCTTTTGCTTTTTCATAAACAGCTTCAAAACTTAATTCTAAAAAACCATTCGATTCGGTATTGCTCCACAAATAGTTAGTACCAGCATCCTCCATCAATCGGGCTGCATAATTTTTGCCGGCTGGCATAAACCAGGCATCACCATATACAATGCCACTTAGTGCAGTAGGTTTTTTAGAAACATTTTCCACCAGCTTTTGTGTTGTCAGATATTCTTTTTCAATCATAGTAAAAACTGAGTCGGCTTCTTTTTCTTTACCTAAAAACAGAGCCATAAACTTTATCCATTCGGCACGCCCAAGCGGATGTTTTTCCAGGTACTCAGAATTAATTACTACCGGTATCCCCAGCTCCTTTATTTTTTTGGATTGACCCAAGTCACTTGTCATCGTGTAGCTCATTACTAGTTCTGGCTTTATCGAAAACAATAATTCAATATTCATCCCCTTGTCTATACCCAGGTCAGTCACCAGTCCATTATCAATTCGTATTCTGGTTTTTTCAGAACTGATATAATCCGTGGTCGGAAATCCAATCAAGGCATCGGTGGCATCTAAATAATCTAATAGAGGGATATGTGTAGTTGATGTGCAAACCAATTTTTGGATGGGGATGTGGATCACTTGTGTGTGGTCATCATGAGCAGGTGTTGGCTCTCCCTTCGGTACGAGTAGGTAATGGAAGCCTTCTGTGGCACCTGGGTAAGGATGAGTTACGATTACATGTTTGATGTTGCCCTCCATATACACAGAAAACCCTTCTGCATAGTTCAATTCTGTAATGGTTACATTATTGCGCTTTGGTGATTCTTTAGGAACACACGCAACGACAATCAAGAAAAAAATCACCATGTGAATTGTATATCTCACACACTCCTTAAAAATATTCATGCAGCAAGTTTAAGAAATTAATTATGTTTGCACCGGTATTAAGGTCCTCGATTGGTATCGGGGTTAAAAGGGAATCCCGTTTTAATCGGGGGCTGTTCCCGCAACTGTAGTCCTGATTCTGTCGTAAGCGGAAACATTTTATTCAACAACCATTGTCTAGCCTTAGGCTAGATGAGAAGGGGAATAAAATCAGGAAAGCCAGGAGACCTGCCTTCATACGCAAAAATTCAGTGCTTCGGGTAAAAAGCGACTGTGATTCATTGATGAATGTGGTAAGGCTCCTACCATGTTGTCATCGTTTCATTTTCAGCCTTTTACTCTTTTTTCAAAAACGTAAACTTTTTCCAAAATGAAAAAAGAGAGAAAAGTCTGGGCAATAACTTTAATTGTCCTTTGGTGGCTGGCTCCAAATCAAATCGTAGCCCAGCAAGATTCCCTTATTACCCGTCAGTTGAGTGAAGTAGTAATTACAGCTACCAAATTTCCAAAAAACCAAGCGGAAACGGGCAAAGTTCTTACCGTTATTGACCAAGATCAAATCAGGCAAAGCGCTGGCAAAGACCTGGCTCAACTGTTAAACGAACAGGTAGGTTTGATTGTCAATGGATCAAACAGTAATCCAGGCAAGGACAAGTCTATTTACTTGCGGGGCGCAAAAAATGACTATACCCTGATCTTGCTCGATGGCGTTCCCATTAATGATCCTTCAGGCGTTACCGGGGGAGCTTATGATCTGAGGTTGCTTTCATTAGATCAAGTTGAGCGAATTGAAATTCTGAAGGGAAGTCAATCTACACTCTACGGGAGCGATGCAGTAGCGGGTGTTATCAACATCATTACTAAACAAGGAGGTGAAAGACCTATTGAAATACTTGGCACCGTGGGATATGGAAGCTACAATACATTCAGGGGTAATGCTGCAATGCAAGGAAGTACACAGCTACTGGATTACAACATTGGATATTCGCGATTAAGTACAAACGGCATCAGTGAAGCTGCAGAAAGAGGAGCGGGCGATTTCGATAAAGACGGGGCTTCGCAAAACTCTTTTCAGGCCACCGTTGGAATCAAGCCTACATCAGCAATTTCCATAAAACCTTTTGTGAGATATACAATATTTGACGGAGAGTATGATGGTGGAGCATTTACTGATGATGTTTTGAATAGCTATGATGCGCAGCTGCTTAACGCAGGTGCTCAGGCTAAGTATACGATGACGAAAGGATCAATTAATATATTGTATTCGTACGATAAATCGGATCGAGCATTCGATGGATCATTCGGTAAAAGTGAATACACGGGCTTGTTTCATCAAACTGAAATGTTCTTTAATTATAGATGGACGGAAGAATTTCAACTTCTAACTGGCATTTCGCGACAAGATTTAAAAATGCTTGATGAGACTTCTGTCGAGAAAGACCCAGCCGTAATCCTCACCAGTCCATATATATCCTTGTTTGGTCATTTTGGAAAGTTTTCGGTTGAGTTAGGCGGACGTTACAATCATCATACTAAGTTCGGAAATAACGCAACCTACAGTCTCAATCCTTCCTATCGTTTTGATAACGGACTGAAAATTTTCGCGAATCTTTCCACGGGATTTAAAGCACCTTCCTTATATCAGCTTTATGGGCAATATGGAGCCAACCCGGAACTGAAACCAGAGAGAAGCGAGAGCCTGGAAGGAGGAGCCCAGTGGCTTTCGAACAACCAAAAAATTGAATTGCGCGCAGTAGCTTTCACAAGAAAAATCAAGGACGTGATCGTATACGTATATCCAACAAATTTCAATATGGACGAGCAAAATGATCATGGGATTGAATTGGAGAGTTCCCTTTCACTTACACCAAAGGTGAAGGTGAGAGCATTTTATACATGGGTTACCGGAAAAGTTAAAACCCCTGGTCCATCGGGAGATACAACCTACAACAATCTGATTCGAAGACCAGCTCACTCAGCAGGAATGAATCTGAGTTATAAGGTTAATGACCGATTATTTGCCAGTGCTACATTGAATGCTTTTGGCAAACGGGATGATTTATATTTTGATATGAACACATTTACGACTCAATGGGCAACACTAACGGCCTATGCGTTGCTGGATGTTTATGGGGAGTATCGTTTCGGAAAACACCTGACGATGTTTATACAGGGCAGAAACTTACTAAATGCTGACTATGAAGAAGTGTATGGATACAATACTTTCGGCATTAATGTAAATGGAGGCATCAAGCTTAAGTTATAGGAGAATGGATATAAAAACCACTGCTTTCCTTGTTGAAGGGGAAGACTATTATCTGGAGAATGGATTAATGGTTTTCACCTCTTCGTATCTCCAAAGAAGAGGTTTTTGCTGCAAAAGCAAATGTCGCCACTGTCCTTTTGGGTTGGAAAAGAAACCTAAGTCTGGAAAAAATCATCAATAACGTGTTTGGCTGCACGCGAGGGTAGTATCTTTCTAGCAATGATATCTTTTTCTAACCCTTGAATTTTTAAATTCATTTCCTTCGAATTGGATAGCTGTTGTCTGAGCAAGAGTTGTATGCTTTCCTGAAACCACAAAAGATTTTGTTGATCTCTGTTTTTTTCAAAGAAGCCATTACCTTTTATTAAGGCCAAATAATCCTGAATAAGTTGCCAGGTCTCTTTAATTCCCCTTTTCTCTAAGGCTGAGGAGGTAATCACCCTTGGTTTCCAACCTGAATCTGAGTCAGAAAATAAATGTAAGGCATGCTGAAATTCAGCCTCGGCTTGACTGGCTGTTTTTAAATTCTCGCCATCAGCTTTAGTGATCACTACGCCATCAGCCATTTCCATAATTCCTTTTTTGATTCCCTGCAATTCATCACCTGCTCCAGCTAGCATTAGTAAAAGAAAAAAATCTACCATGTTGCGTACCACCGTTTCGGATTGTCCCACACCAACGGTTTCAATAATAATTACTTCAAATCCTGCTGCTTCACAAAGTAAAATTGCTTCACGTGTTCTGTCAGCTACTCCCCCCAACGTGTTAGTTGCCGTTGGGCGAATGAATGCAAGCAGGTCTTTAGAAAGTTCCTCCATGCGGGTTTTGTCACCCAATATGCTGCCGCCGCTGAGGCTGCTGCTGGGGTCCACCGCGAGCACAGCCACGCGGTGGCCTTGCTCCAACAGGA
>JBEBJH010000410.1:0-1782 GCA_040079965.1 Cyclobacteriaceae bacterium | reverse complement strand
GCCTGACCTATTTCTTTATGTCGATCATGTTCCCAACAATTTTTGCCTTGTCAATTAAGAACCTGGGCGAGCAGGTAAAACTTGGTTCGGGTTTAGTCATTATGGCCATCGTTGGCGGTGCCGTACTACCACCCCTTACCGGTTTACTATCGCTCTCCGGTATCGAAAATGCATTGATCTTACCCTTTCTTGCATTCTTAATCATCATGTTCTTTGGATGGAAGGGTTATAAAGTAAAAGCGGCTTAAGATGAAACGTTATTGCCTGGCGTTGGATTTAAAAGATGACCCCGCACTCATTGCCGAATACGAAGACTATCATCGTAAAGTCTGGCCAGAGATAGCAAAGAGTATAAAAGATTCGGGTATAGAAAACATGGAAATTTATCGTACGGGTAACCGGCTTTTTATGATCATGGAAACCCTGGACAATTTTTCATTCGACAAAAAAACCAAAGCTGATAGTACAAATGCAAAGGTGCAAGAGTGGGAACAATTGATGTGGAAATATCAACAGGCATTGCCTCATGCCATGCCTGGAGAGAAATGGGTTTTGATGGATAAGATTTTTGAGTTATAGAAGATATCAAAGTAAGTCGGCCGTTTAATCCTGACCTAAATTGTAATGGCTATCCCTATTTACATCATTGGAAGTTCTAATACCGACATGGTTGTAAAAGCAGAACGACTCCCCGCTCCTGGCGAAACTATTCTGGGTGGTACCTTCCTGATGAATGCCGGAGGGAAAGGCGCCAATCAGGCGGTGGCTGCTGCACGGCTTGGCGGCCGGGTAACCTTAGTGGCCAATGTTGGAAATGATCTTTTTGGAGAGCAGTCCATTCTTCAATTCAACCAGGAAAATATCAATACGAATTACATCAGTGTCGATCCTATTCAACCATCCGGAGTGGCGCTGATCAATGTAAATGCCCAAGGCGAAAATTGCATTGCCGTGGCTCCGGGAGCCAATGGTAAACTGACTCCCAAACTTCTCACTGCATTTTTCGAAGCTATAAAGTCGCCAGCTATGGTGTTGGTGCAATTGGAAATTCCAATTCCCACAGTTGAATATATTATTGAGCAATGTCAACAGCGATCTATTCCCGTCATCCTCAACCCTGCCCCAGCACACGTGTTGAGTAAAGAGGTATTAAGGAATGTATTTCTCATTACCCCAAACGAAACGGAAGCCGAATTACTTACCGGCATTCGCATAACGGATAACGCTTCGGCTCAAAAGGCAGCCCGTGTTTTTCACGAAATGGGAATTCCCAATGTAGTATTGACCTTAGGTGAACGAGGTGCATATTGGTCTTCGCCAAAGGGATCCGGTTTAGTTTCAGTACCTGTTGTTACAGCGATGGATACCACCGCTGCCGGTGATTGCTTTAATGGTGCACTGGCAGTTGCCTTAGCGGAAGACAGAATTCTGGACGATGCAGTTCAGTTTGCCTGTATGGCAGCATCGATATCGGTTACACGCATGGGCGCTCAATCATCCATGCCAACGCGTAAAGAAGTAGACGCTCATAAATAAAATTTCTTGAATCATCAGAATGTTCACACCTAATACCTGAAATATGTTCATCATCGAAAGCTATTCCCTGGCAGTCATCTTCTGTTTCATTACCATGCTTTGCTGGGGCTCCTGGGCCAACACGCAAAAGCTGACAGCCGGGCAATGGCGCTTCGAATTGTTCTACTGGGATTACGTATTCGGCATAGTTTTATTCACGTTGCTCTTTGCCTTAACCGTGGGTAGCACCGGTGATGCGGGCCGACC
>JBEBJH010000221.1:0-7762 GCA_040079965.1 Cyclobacteriaceae bacterium | reverse complement strand
GACAGCTTTTAATTTATCTCTACGGCTCTGGTTCTATTAGATCTGATACTAGCGATACTTAAAAATCATTACCTATGAAACCCTATACAAAAATTGCAGCAGTGTTTTTCGGGTTGGGAGTTATTCTTCACCTGATCCGGCTCTTCTATCCTTTCCGGATTATGATTGGCCGAAACATGATTCCCTATAGCGCCAGTTTTATTGCCTTGCCTATTGCCCTTGTTTTGTGCATCGGGCTTTGGAGGGAGCTGCGCAAGTAAACTATCCAGGCTCCACGTATACCTTAAATTTCATTTCTGCTGAAGACCGGATGACCGGTAATTACTATCAGGCAGTTGAAGGGACTAATTTTGATGTGGAGTTTGTTCGGGTTCGCCAGTGAAGCTCCCTTTAAACAAAAGAACCTCCCGCATTGCTACAGGAGGTTCTACCAGCAAGGACTTGCATCATGAAATAGGTTTAGTGAAACGTAATCTACGGACTTCCACATGCTGCGAACTCTCGAATCCAAAGATTCCGCGTACGTACTCTTTCGCTGCTCTGGCAGTTACAAAGAGATTTCCCTCTTTTTTGTAATAGAGGTTGTCCCGGTTTCTGCGTGCTTGCGTAAGCTGAATCTCAGCCTTTGTAACAGCTTCGTTCAAACTTCGCAGCTGTGCCAACTTCTGCTCAAGGCCCTTCACCTTCAACTCCGGTTCCGTTGGCTGATAGAGTGGTTCGCCTCCCACGGTCTCCACCAACATTCCGAAGTAGTTGCTGACGCTTGCATAATCCTGCGCGTAAGAGAAGCTCCCTTTCGTTTTGTCTTCTCCCGGTTGTGACTCTGCCATTGCCTTTCGCCTTGGTCGCCCTCCCCAGATCTTCCTACAGCTGGACCGTGCATCCTTCATCGTAAGGTCGGTGACCCCACTCGCTTTCAGTATGCTGCATACGCTTGAACTGAATTTGCGCAGGCCTTTAAAGCCGAGCTCTCGGTTGTTGGTGGCGCTGTCGTAAAAAGCCTGGGCTTCGTTAACTGCTTCCATCGCTTGTTGTGCGCTGTTCAATAAGGTGATCATCGCATTCACCTGGAGGTTTTGTTGTCCGGGGTTATAGGTTCCTCCATACCCGGTGCAGATGCCCGTGAGCTTCCCAAAGGCTTGCACGTTTTTTACATGTGACATAACTTTTTTAGTTAGTTATTCCTATACACGTAAGGCGCTTTAGCGTGTTGTGGGTAAGTCAATAATTTTTGTAAACTATATTTTGCTTACTCCGTGAAACCTAAAACCCATTGGCACGTTTGATCACATTTTTTCGATAAAAATCTGTCATTCGGGAAAATATATTTTTCAAAAATGAATGATCTGATTTCACGTACTCACCCATGCATACTTGTTCGCAACGGATGGGTACGCTTATGTTCCTGGCCAATGCGTATACGTTACCGCCCGGAGCCTATGTACGCACGTGACGGTGTTCACTTGCTGCTGACTTATCCTCACCTGTTCCCGGTTGATGTTTATACGCGCACGATGTGGTGTTCCCCTGTTACAGACTGATCTCTATATGCTCACGATTGATACAAACTTGTTCCTGGCCAATGCGTATATGTTGCCGCCCGATGCCTATGTACGCACTTGACGATGTTCACTTGCTGCTGACTTATCCTTACCTGTTCCCGGTTGATGCTTATACGCGCACGATGCAGCGCTCCTATGTTCCCACCTTAGGCTTACCTGATTCCGGCCGATACGTATATGCGCACACCAGGACAGGGTCTGTTCAATAAACTGTGTCAGTTGATTACCTTTGTTAAGTTGAGGGTGAAGGACACCTCAGACAGAAGGAACCTGCTAAATGTGGTATAATTCCTTTGGACAAAAGGACTTTCTTCATAAATTATGAAGTTATAAAACCAACCATCAAAAAAAACTTAACCGACCCCATGTTACAAATGAGAACTAAGCTTGTATTATCCATACTGCTCATTGCTGTTGCTTTCGTTGCTGAAGCCCAACAAAAGAAGCAAGACGCCAAATCGGCACCAAAAAAACCCAACATCCTTATTATATGGGGTGATGATATCGGCCTCTGGAATGTAAGTGCGTACAGCCAGGGCATGATGGGTTACAAAACGCCCAACATTGATCGCATTGCAAAAGAAGGCGCACTTTTCACTGATTGGTATGGACAACAGAGTTGCACTGCAGGACGTGCTTCCTTTATTACGGGGCAGGTAGGATTCCGCACAGGTTTACTGAAGGTAGGGCTTCCCGGAGCAAAGGAAGGGCTTCAGGCCAGGGATGTAACCATTGCACAGTTGCTTAAGGCGCAGGGATATGCAACTGCTCAATTTGGGAAGAACCACCTGGGTGATCTCGATGAGCATTTACCAACAGCACATGGATTTGATGAGTTCTTTGGTTCATTATATCACCTCAACGCAGAAGAAGAATTTGAAAATCCTGATTATTTCAAAGACCCTGCAATGATTAACAAGTACAAGACTCGTGGCGTAATTCATACGTGGGCCAATGCAGATGGCACTCAAAAGATTGAGAGCACAGGCCCGCTGGGAAAGAAACGTATGGAGACGATTGACGAAGAGATAACCAAAGCCACGCTGGATTACCTTGACAAGGCTGCAAAATCAGATAAACCTTTCTTCCTCTGGTGGAACTCTACACGCATGCACATTCACACACATTTGAAAAAAGAAAGTGAAGGTAAGACCGGACTTGGCATCTACCCGGACGGAATGGTAGAACATGATGCAATGGTTGGGCAACTCCTCAACAAACTCAAGGAATTAGGGCTTGATGAGAATACCATTGTAATGTATTCAACCGACAACGGTGCAGAGGAATTCTCCTGGCCTGATGGCGGAACCACACCTTTTCGTGGTGAAAAGGCTACCAATTGGGAAGGCGGCTACCGTGTGCCATGCGCCATTCGCTGGCCAGGCGTTATTAAACCCGGCACTATTAATAATGAGGTCTTCGCGCATGAAGATATGCTCCCCACACTACTGGCCGCTGCAGGTGTTCCCGATGTTAAAGAACAACTCATGAAAGGCATGACCATCGGAAGCACTACGTTCAAGGTGCATTTGGATGGCTATAACATAACCGATGCCCTTGCCGGAAAGGCTCCAACTCCACGCAAGGAATTTTTCTACTTCAACGATGATGGCTCGCTGGTTGGGCTTCGCTATAACCAATGGAAACTAGTTTTTGCCGAGCAACGAGCAGAAGGTTTTGATGTATGGCAAGAACCGTTTGTTCCGCTTCGACTGCCAAAGTTATTTAACCTTCGTTCCGATCCATTTGAAAAGGCTGACAAGATTGGTGCCGATTATGAACGTTGGAGAATCGATCGTGTTTTTCTTCTCGTACCCGCACAAGAGTATATAGGCGGGTTCCTATCAACCTTTAAAGAATTTCCTCCAAGCCAAAAAGTTGGCAGTTTTAGTCTTGACCAGGTGATGAAGTCGTTACAGCAAGGCGGAAAATAAAGAAAGTTAATTTTTTTAAAAAACGGTCACTCCAATGAGTGGCCGTTTTTTTTGTAATCTGTGCCTCGGATCATCTATACGCCTGAGCATCATTTCCCAAACTCTATTTTTAGAAGTCCGTTTGAGTTCAAATGAACGTGCGGCTCTGCGAAAGCGATGACCAAGTTCTCCTTCTCCCTAATCACCCTCACCGCCTCCTTTCAATTTGCGCAGATCCCATTGAAAAAGCAGAGCACAATGCAAAACCTTTAACGATGGATTCTCATATTAAACGAATGTGTCTACTTGTTATTCGTAAAAAGCAGAAATGCATAACAAACTATCTTTCTAAAATAAACCTATTTTCGTCTAACTTCGCCCTCCGAAATCAACCCCCGAAAATGAAGTATTTAAAAATACCCCTCCTGTTGAGCTTGATATTACTTGCCTACGCAACCGTGGCACAAACTACCTCTGAAGAAGAAACACAATTTACCATTTACGGTTTTGGTCGCACTAACTTTGTATGGGATGACCAGAACCTTGGCCGCACCGATCTTTTTATGCCAGCCAATATCAATGTGGGGGCAACCAAAAATCCAAACTTCTTTATTGGTGCCAAGCAAACCCGGATTGGATTTGATGTAAAGCATACCCTGGCCGGAGAAACACTAAGCATTAAAATAGAAGGGGATTTTCATAACGATGCCTCCGATGCCACCGGACTATTCCGGATGCGCCATGCCTACGCCAATTATAAATTCATAATGGTGGGTATGAACTGGAGTAATTTCTTTGATGAAGAAGTGAATCCGGTTATCGTTGATTTTGAGGGGCCGAACAGTTCAACGCTTTCGAGAACTCCACAAATCCGATTTTCCACGTATGCCTCAAAAAATGTTTTTTCCTTATCGCTCGAGAACCCCATCGAAAATCTTACAGTCGGAGGTCCCATTACCGTATTGCCGGAACGCTTTCCGGATGTTATCGCGGCTTACCGGGTAAACGGTGATTTTGGTTTTGTGAAAGCCGCGGCCCTGCTCCGTGAGTTGCGGTATGAAAGTGATGAAGCCCGTAGCCTTGCCAGCTATGGACTTACGGTTATGACGGCCCTTCATGTTGGCAAAAAAGATAAGCTGAAATTTCAGGGTGTCATGGGAACCGGTGTTTCCAAATACATACAAGGTGCCAGCGGGTTGGGATATGATGCGATTTACAATGGTACCAATGAGTTGGAAGCGCTTCAGATTTTCGGTACCAATATTTCCTACCAGCATTTTTGGAAAGACCACATGCACTCATCGCTCACCAGCGGCTGGTTAAGTGTGGAAGACAACAGCAACCTGGGAAACAATAATTATAAATCGGGCTACTATGGCTCAGCCAATTTATTTTGGGACGTAGTACAAAATCTAACCTTTGGGGGCGAAATGATTGTTGGCGGCAGGATGAACATCGATGAGAGTAAAGGCTCAGCCGTGCGTCTGCAAATGAATGCAACTTACAAATTCAATAAATCTCTCAAATAATTAAATTCACTTACTATGCAATTACATGTAAAACATCTCTTACCTCTTATAGCACTCGTAGCAGTTGCCTGTACCAAACCGGCTCAGCAAGAAGCAACTTCCGATACCACAGCGGTAGCGAATGAAGTTTCCGATACTGCGCCCGATGCTGAACTTAAAAAACAGCAGGGCTATATTCTACCGGGCCTTGATCATGGCTTTGAGCAATCTCCCATCAATATCATCTCTTCCACCAATGCAGAAGGCAAACACACCATAACCTTATACTTCAAAGATGAAGTAAACAAGGTTGAAAACCTGGGCCACACCGTTCAAATTGATTTCGCTGAGGGAAGCACGATTACTCAGGATGATACAACCTTTACTTTTAAACAATGTCACTTCCATACACCGTCTGAACATTTGGTTGATGGGATGACATTCCCTATGGAAATGCACATTGTTAACCTGATGCCCAATGAAGACAAGAATGCCACCCCTCAGTACCTGGTGATTGGGGTGTTATTTAAAATAGGCAAAGAGAATAAATTCATCGCTGAATTTCTGAATGCCATTCCAAAAGAAGAGCATGAGACAGCAGCACTAAAAGCTGGGAGTGTAAAACTGGTCGATTTATTTGGTACCATTCCAAAAGAAATCAAAGGGCATTACTATAACTACCGGGGTTCGCTCACTACCCCACCCTATACAGAATCGGTGCGTTGGTATATAGACAAATATGTCTTTGAAGCTTCCGCAGAACAGATTGAAGCGATTAACAAAGTAGAAGGGAACAATGCGCGGCATGTTCAGGCATCATATGGTCGAACGGTTTCCGCCAAATAGATATTCTCTTAGGTGTCCTACACCTTGCCTACCAAGGTGATAGGTATAGGACACCTACCAACAACATTACACATCCAAATCCGTACGACTCCGCTGGAGTCGTTTAAATAGATGTCGTGTTTACTATAAAGGTGTGATGCCTTCTGCATCAGGAACTCTTAGGTGTCCTACACCTTGCCTTCTAAAATTAAAGGTGTAGGACACCTACCAACCATAATGCATGCAGAAGTTGGGAGGTAGGACACTTTGCACATACCCAAATTTGTTCGACTCCGCTGGAGTCGTTTCAATGGATGCTTTGTTTACTATAAAGGTGTGATGCCTTCGGCATCAGAGAGTAGGTGTCCTACACCTGGAATGCGGAAGGTAAGAGGTGAAGGACACCTACCAACCATCATGCATGCAGAAATTAGGAGGTAGGACACCTTAGGCACATCCCCAAATTTGTACGACTCCGTTGGAGTCGTTTCAATAGATGTCGTGTTTACTATAAAGGTGTGATGCCTTCAGCATCTGGAAGTCTCTTAGAAAATCTTAGGTGTCCTACACCTAGAATGCGGAAGGTAAGAGGTGTAGGACACCTACCAACTATACACCCAGCCTTCCGAGCTTAAAAGTCTAGGGCACCTACTAATCATCCCGAAGGGATGGCATGTTTATAGAAAAATGAATCTTAATTTAATTGATGCCAATGGCATCGAACTTCAGCAAGGGTACCCTCGTGTACCCGTTTCGGGTGTCCTACACCACGCTAAGGAAGTTTGGAGGTGTAGGACACCCAAACCCCTATTTAATATGAAAGAAGTCATTATCTGTGTACCGGTTTAAGTGTATTTTTGAGATTGAAACAAAACAAAGGCACGAATCCCGGTCGCACTTAATGAATAGCGCCAGGAGAGAAAAGTAATCATGCAAGTCCCAAAAATATTCGTACGAATAACCAAATTCCTTGGGTGGGCAATACTGGGCTTGTCTTTGATACTTCTTATTGCGTTGGCCCTCATTCACCTGCCACCGGTACAGAAACGAATCACCCATAAATTGTCAACCTACCTGTCGACCAAAATTGAGGCGAAGGTAGACATCCAAAGAATCACCTTCTCCATCCTGGGGAATGTAGCCATCGATGATTTAACGGTTTGGGATCCTGACAACAATAAGATTCTATCAGCTCATAAAATCGAAGTAGCCTCCAGTATTTACAATCTGGTTACAGGCGATTACATTTTTGATCAGGTTCATATTGAAGGGGCAGAAGCTAAACTGACTCAACATAAAGATGGATTGAATATTCAATTTATACTGGATGCATTCGAGCCGAAAGAAAAGCGAACCAATTCCTCAACTCCAATAACACTTCAGTTCAAAAAAGTCCAATTGGAAAATGTTATGTTCGAATTTACCTCCACGGTAAGTGGAGTATCCGTGGCTGTCAATCTGGGAACGCTTACAACTCAGGCGGCTGAATTTTCAACGAATCCCACCAGGATAAAAGCGGATCAGGTTATCCTTGAGCACACCGTAGTCAATACTTTATCCATCCAACCTACGATCCACAAAACTTCCACTATCTCAAACAACAAACTTCTCAGCCCAGATTTTGGCACCGGTATTATTTTTGAGATCAAGGATCTTGAGTTGAAGGAGGATGCATTTTCTTACCATAGAGATCGGGTAATGGACACCGGGAAATTTGATCCGGCTCACCTTTCGCTAAAGAATATACAACTTCGTCTGTCTGATCTCTTAATGAACCAGGACACGCTAGCTGCGGGCCTTCAATCACTCGCTGTACAACTTCCTGAATTTAAATTATCAGAAGCCAGCACAGATTTACAATTGAATCGCTATCAACTGGTTCTTTCCAACCTTCATCTTGCTTCCGGCAACACTGAACTTCAGGCCGATCTCACTGCCCCGTATAATTCTACGT
>JBEBJH010000220.1:0-7776 GCA_040079965.1 Cyclobacteriaceae bacterium | reverse complement strand
TTTCGTGCGATTCGTTTTAATAAGCTGATTGAACTGGACATGCAGGACAAAACGTATGGCTGGACTGTGGAGATGCAGTTGAAGGCAGCAAAAAAAGGGTTTCAGTGTGTGGAGATACCGGTTCGTTATCGCAAACGAATTGGCTTTTCAAAGATCAGTGGTACAGTGAAGGGAACGATAATGGCCGGGTATAAGATATTAGCGACTATCTTTAAGTACTTGTAAGTTGCAATGAAGAAATTAAATTTCATTTTGATAGGAGGCGTCAGACCGCTCGGAGCGGTCAGACGCCTAAACACTTCAACCGGTATGGATTCAAACATATGACCATACTCATTACCATATTATATAGCCTCTCTCTGCTTTACATTTTTCTCTTCAGCCTGGGGCAACTTCATCTTACCTGGATTTATATTCATGATCAGAAAAGCAAAAAGAATGTTCCGCCCGCATTGAAAGATTACCCTATTGTAACCGTGCAACTTCCCATCTTCAACGAAAAGTATGTGGTCGAGCGCTTACTGGATGCAATAAGTAAGTTCAACTATCCGAAGGATAAACTGGAGATACAGATACTTGATGATTCTACTGATGAAACCACAGAGATAATTCAGAGAAGGCTAATGGAATTGAAATCATTGGGACTTGATATCAAGTTAGTTCATCGTGAGGATCGCACCGGTTATAAAGCCGGGGCGCTTGCTCATGGATTAGGGTTTGCCAGGGGAGAGTTTATCGCCATTTTTGATGCCGACTTTATCCCGGCACCTGATTTTCTGATTAAGACCTTACCTTATTTTTCTATTAAAGTAGGAGTTGTTCAAACGCGCTGGGGCCATATCAATCGCGAATACTCAATACTGACACAGTTACAAGCATTTGGATTGGATGCTCATTTTTCAATCGAACAAATGGCGCGCAAGGCGGCCGGGAGTTTTATAAATTTTAATGGAACTTGTGGCGTGTGGCGGAAAAGTTGTATTGAAGATGCCGGTGGCTGGAGTGCAGACACGCTTACTGAAGACCTTGATTTGAGTTATCGCGCGCAATTGAAGGGCTGGGAATTTCTTTATCTGGAAGAGATCGTAACACCAGGTGAATTGCCGGTGATTATGCCCGCAATTAAGTCGCAGCAATACCGATGGAACAAAGGCGCTGCCGAAACTGCCCGCAAGAATTTCGGAAAAGTATGGCGAAGTCGTTTGCCCCTTAAGAATAAAATTCACGCTTTTTTTCATCTGTTCAACAGTTCTGTATTTGTATTTCTTTTGATTGCATCCTTGCTTAGCGTGCCCATGTTGTTTATAAAGCAACAACATCCGGAAGTTGCATGGCTCTTTCATTTGGGAATTGTCTTTCTGCTTGGTTTTTTTTCAATTACGGTTTTCTATTGGGTAGCGACTAAAAGATTTTATCTCGAGTCTCCCCGCAAAACTTTCTTTAGCCTTTATCCACGCTTTCTGATTGTCTCGATGGGATTATCTTTACATAACGGATTGGCAGTATTGGAAGGCCTTATAGGCCGGAAGACAGCCTTTGTGCGAACGCCTAAATTTAATGTGACAAATAAAAAGGAGTCTTTGTTGGGGAACAGTTATATCCGATTACAGATTACTGGTGGGGCACTTATCGAAGGATTGCTTAGCATTTATTTTATTTTTGGAATTGCAGCCGGTGTTTGGCTACGCGATGGTGGATTGATTTTCTTTCATGTCATGTTGGCGCTTGGTTTTGGAAGCGTGTTTTACTTTTCCGTGAAGACTTCCTTTCATGCTTAGGCAAAAGCCTAAATACTATCTTTTAATTCTTGTTTGCACAATTGGGTATGGACTTATTGCCTACTCTATTCAGCGCTTTGAAACGCAATTCCTGCTTACTGTTTATGGAGTGCTTTTTTTTGCATATGCCTGGATTACCAAACAAGCGCAGGAGGAACAGATATCTTTTTGGTTAGTTATTGCTTTTTTGTTTCGATTCATCTTTCTTTTTTCATTGCCCTCGCTTTCAGATGATTTCTATCGATTTATCTGGGATGGCCGGCTATGGAGTGCGGGATATCACCCCTTTTCGGAATTACCATCAGTCTATGTTCAACAGGGAATTACTGGGATTGATAAGGAGCTCTTTTCCAAACTCAATAGCCCTGAATACTTTACCATCTATCCGCCCGTCTCACAGTTTGTGTTTTGGGTATCCATAAAAATTTCGCCCCAATCCCTCTTGGGCAGTGTGATTGTAATGAGGACTATTTTACTGCTTGCGGAAGCCGGCAGTATTTTCATTATGTATAAATTATTGAAAAGACTCTCACTGTCTTCAGCAACTATCTTGCTCTATGCGTTGAACCCACTGGTGATTATTGAACTAACGGGTAATTTGCATTTTGAGGGACTGGTCATATTTTTTGTTTTGCTATCAGTGTATTGGTTACTCAGCAACCAATGGCTGGCATCAGCATTCAGCATTTCTCTGGCTATCGGATCAAAGCTGGTGCCTGCAATTTTTCTTCCGGCCTTGTTTAGCAGGTTGGGCGTTAAACAATCTCTTAAGTATGGATTGGCTGCAATGTTAGTTCTGTGGATATGTTTTTTGCCTTTGCTTACTATGGACGTCATTCGATCCATGTCGGAGAGTATTGGGTTATATTTCAACAGATTTGAATTCAATGCCAGTCTTTACTACCTGGTACGGGAGTATGGTTTTTGGAAATATGGATACAACATAATTCAAACAGTTGGCTGGAAGCTTGGCCTGACTGCCTCGATACTAATTCTTCTTCTTTCTTTTAGAACTGGGTTGAAGTGGGAGCGAGGTTCGCAGCAAGTATCATTTAATGTATTGATAACAGATTGGATGTGGGTTTTATCAATTTACCTTCTTTTTACCACGATCCTTCATCCGTGGTATATTACTACATTGATAGCACTTTCAATTTTTACTCCATTTCGTTTTCCGGTTATCTGGAGCGGACTTATATTTCTTACTTATGCAGGCTATACATCAGATTCCTTTCGGGAAAATTTATGGCTTACGGCTATTGAGTATGTGGTAGTTGTCGGATATCTTATTTTCGAATTGAAATCGCGGAAATTGTTGAGTTTATCATCGATGAAATGAAGGCTGACCTTCTTATTATATTCTATCGAAATCCGGAGCTTGGACAAGTGAAATCCAGACTTGCTGCTACTGTGGGAGAGGAGCGTGCGTTGGCAATTTATTTGAAACTGGCATCCTTTACTCGTTCGGTTACGTCAGCAATCAATTGCGATCAGGTTGTTTATTATTCAAATTTCATTGATCGTGAAGATAGTTGGCCTAATGAAAGATACTTTAAACACCTGCAAAGAGGAGACGAGTTGGGTAGTAAAATGCGACACGCTTTTGAAACAGCCTTTGCTCAGGGGTATAAGCGGGTTTGTATCATCGGTACCGATTGTCTTGAGTTAACATCGGATATTTTAAAGGAAGCCTTCGAGGCACTAAAAGGAAAGGATTCAGTTATCGGTCCGGCTTTTGACGGAGGCTATTATTTGTTGGGAATGAATCGCTTTATTCCTGAAGTATTCAGAAATAAAAGATGGAGTACGGATACTGTGTTTATAGATACGATAGATGAACTAAAGCGCCTTCGGTGTAGCTATCACTTAACCCCCACGCTTCATGATGTGGACAATGAAGCGGATCTGCCTCAACAACTACGTTAACTCTTCGGTTTCTTTACTGTAAACACTCTTGATATTGTAAAGCCAAGGCGGATATCGCCCTTAAAGAAATTTCCGGTTGTTTCATTTATATAGGTTCGCTCTGTCATTCCAGTTGAATTGGTGCAGTACAACTGAAATACGTGACCTCCGGTTTCTATATCAAATCCAATAGCCAATGAGTTGGTGGTTCCCGGGAGTTTATAGTCGGGTAATTGATAGTAATATTCAACATTAAGACTTGTTCGCTTGCTGATTTTCATTCTTCCACCGATTCCTATTGAAAACAAATCATTTGGATCAGTGGCTTCAGGGACTAAATTGTAGTGTACAATAGTTGGCATTAACTGAAGCGACAGGCTTTCGTTAAACTTTCGCGCGATTAGCAATTGACCTGAGTAATATAAATTTGAAGTGTAGTAATTATCCCGGTTAGGGTCGTCAAATTTCAACGATTTATACATCATACTTCCAATTGCACTTAGAGTGATTGGCATTGAACGCATTCCGGAAGACTGTCTCAATAGTTTAACTTTTGTGAAGGCATCATACTGTTTTTGATAGGTACTTCTTCCTACCCCGATCATCCACCATCTTGTTAACCCATAATCCAAACCGAGCCTCATACTGGCTTCATCCAGTCCCCACAGCTCGTAAGCACCGCCACTGATGTACCCAAATCGGTGCGAAATGCGAAAATCCAAGACACCGGCTGCCACATTTTCAACAGAATGACCATTGATGAGTCGGGTAGTTTTAAAGGTTGCAGTGGCATAATCCGGTTTTTTATCTTTCTCAGTTTCTTCTTCAAGCATTTTCATCAGGTCATCCTGACCAAAAGCAACAAGTGAAAAAAAAGTAAAGAGAGTAATCAGGCTAAACCGGCTCATATCAGGATTTTGGTTCGTATTGGCAATTCACTCGTATTTCGATTGTTTCCGAAATTTTTTCGGCAACAAGAGAAGGCCTCTCAATTTTATAGTCAGCCAGTTTGATGATAAAGGTTGATACGGCAGAGATTTTTCCTTTCGAAACTGTAATTGTTCCGGTTGCTGTCTGGCGTTGTTTTACTCCATGAATAGTGAGGTCTCCATCAACGATTGCGTTGTAAGTACCATCTTTGGTGAAGTTAATAGACGAGGGATTGGTGAATTTTCCTTGAAAAGTTGCTTTAGGAAATTTAGTAGATTCCATGTAATTCTCATTGAAATGTTCCTCCATCAGTGCTTTTTCAAAGTGAAAGCTTTTAACTAGAATCGCAAATACAACATCTCCTTTGCCTGTATCGATCATACTAGTGACTTCATTATTGGTGCCATCAATATTCTCCATCGGAGTCTTTGAGAAGAATGAAACCTGACCATTACGCGTCATAAATACGGATTGCGAAAATCCAAGTAGAGATAGCGTACTGCATAGAGTGAGTGTGATTAATCGTTTCATTTTTTTAACGTTTTTTAAGTGTGAGTTTAATTATTCAATGCCCCTGCGGAGATCCATGCCTGAATCTTATTTATTTCGCAGGCAGACATTTTATTTGAGTTTTTTGGCATGGCTGAATAGCCTGATGTCTGGTTGATGCTGCCCATAAGACTGCCATCGTTTACGTACTTCATCACCTGTGTGTGCGTAGTCAGGGAAATTCCTCCAGAAGGAGCGGTGCCTCCGTGGCAATTGTTACAACGACTATTTAACAGCGGTAAAACATCAACACTAAATGACGGACTGGCCACTTCTGTGCAATTCTCAGAATTTGGATATAGAACAGACTCCTTGTCGTAATAACATCCCGCTAGGGCTAATAAAAATAACGGGAAAACAAATTTCTTCCGATGCATAGGGAATTAATTGTTAGCAGCTCCTGCGCTAATCCAATTTTTGATTTGATTGATTTGACAATCCGAAAGTTTAGATCCCTGCGGCATCGCAATGTAACCTGCGGCATGAGTTACGCTTCCCAAAAATTTTCCATTGTTCACCTGAACTTTAACCGAATTGTACGTGGAGAGATCAATATTGCCGCCTAATGAACCAGGTTTATGGCAGCCTACACAATTGTTGTTTATCAAAGGTTGAATGATGGCTGCGTAGGTAAATTTTGTGCTATCGCAAGCGCAGTTACAATTCACTGTATTTTTGGCGCCTTGATTTATCCAGGCAGCAATGGAATCTTTTTGAGCTTTGGATAATGGTGCATCGGGCGGCATTTGATCTTCACCGGTTTCAAAAAGTACTTTATAAAGTTTGCTTTCACTTGCTTTCCCTGGAGTAATGCCCTTCCTGATAATATTTGAGTAGTTGTCCAATACAAACCCTTCTTCATGCGTAATCGCATCGTGACAACCACTTTTAGCACAGGAAGAAAGAAAAATAGGAAGTACGTTGCTTTCAAAACAGACCACCCCATCGCTTACACACCCGGGAGTATTGGGCTGCCCTTCATTTAGTGCGAACGGATCAATAAAAGGTTCGTGGATACACGAATCAACAAGAAAAATAACAGCCAACAAGGTAACTAGAAAGCCAAGTTGCCTTAGTACGGTCCTATTTTTATGTATCAGGTTCATAGTATTAATTATTATCATCTACCCGGATTGCATTTGTAATAATTACATCCGACAAATACCCGGTGCAAATGCCCTTAACAGTTACAGTTTCGCCAACCTGGGTAATTAATTCTCCATTTTCCATGGTACATCGAACTCCAAACACGATGTTTTCGGTTTCTAGAGCCAGTACGGGCATCCCGTTTTGGTTAGATGATACCTCAGTAATTTTTCCGGTTACTTCCAGCACTTTGTCGAGGTAAAGCTGATTTGCTTCCGTTTCATTGCTTTCAAAACTTTTAAACAATTCGGTTGCACTCACTTTTATTGGGGTTTCGGTGGCCGGATTACGATGGGGTTTGTTATACATGAGATAGATCACTCCACTCGTAACCCCAAGCGCCAAAAGAATACCGATCAGAATTTTTTTCATTGGGTTCAGTTGCTAGTTAACTGGATTAATGTTCGTTTAGTATTGAAAATTCTGTAAATCAAATTTTTCAGTTGTTGTCTGACTATAGGCCACGTCAAACCAATTTCCCTAAAGACAAAGATGTAATTTGATTCTGAAGACATTCTGAATCAAAACTGAGTAGAATAAGTCTTAATTAGAAGTTGACCTTGAAATGATGGCTACTGTCGGAATAGAGGTAGGTAATCTGAAAATCGTCAGAATCACAGATTTTTTTTACAATAGCCAATCCTAAACCGTTGCCTTGTGATGTTCGTGATTCCCGATTGAATCGATCGAAAATTTTATTTGGGAAGTTGAATGGTTCGCCAGGATTACTGATCGTTAGCGATTTATTTTCAATCTTAATCTTGACCTCCCTTTGTTCGGGTGTATATCGAATCGCATTCGAAATTAAGTTACTCAATAAAATGTCAAGCAAAGTCGGATTTGCTTTAATCGCAATTTCTGAGATGATATGGGTGCTAATTTTTATTTCTTTTTCCTGGGCCATTTGTTTGTACAACCCGAGCGTTTGGGTAAGGGCAGCACTTAGTAATACTTCCTGTCGGGATAAGAACTGACGATTTTCAATTTTGGAAAGCAGAAGTAGATTTTTATTTAGCCTTGCAATACGATCGGTGGCATTAAGCAGGCTGCTAATCAATTCTGCTTGTTCACTTGTAATTTCGGCTCCTTGCATAAGAAGCTCCAGCTTAGATCGGAAAATAGCAAGAGGAGTTTGCAATTCATGCGAAGCATTTTCGGTAAATTCTTTCTGGCTTAAATAGGCATCGCGGCTTTTGTTAACTAGGTGAACTAGGGCTTCACTAAGATCCCGAAATTCTGCGGTCGAGGAGTGCGGAAGATCAATGGTAAGATCTTTATCGATTTGATAACTCTTTAGTTTTTCAAGAATTGTATAAAATGGATCCCATACCACTTTCGATAATTTTCGATTGATCAAAATAAACCCGATGAGCATAAGAATTAGAAGCGTGGTTTGAATGGAAAAAATAGCGGTTACCAGTTTTGTATTGCCAACAATTGATTCGCGGATGATAAGCTCATAGTGAGT
>JBEBJH010000219.1:0-7780 GCA_040079965.1 Cyclobacteriaceae bacterium | reverse complement strand
CAAATCAATTTAATGACGCAAGAGAAAAAGGTGCAGACCTCTTTACCACCCATTTAAATTTTGAAGAAAAGAACAAATTTTACAATGAGCTTTTATCCTATGTACCCGGGTTATCGGCAGCTTCCAAAGATTTTTATTTAAGCTGTCCCGGACTTGCAGCATCAACCGTATTGTTAGAGAATGTTGCCTTATATATTGAGAATTTTTCGGGTGTCCCTTATACCAATGAAGTGAATGCCACACTGATGCGGTTTGGAAAAGCATTCCAACAAACCTATACCCGCTTTCTTGATCTGCAAAAAGCAGAAGCACAGGCACGGGAATCGCAAATTGAAGCTGCTTTGGAAAGAGTGCGCAGCCGTTCCATGGGTATGCAAAAAAGTGAAGAGCTCAAGAATGTCATCCAGGTTGTGTTTGAACAGTTGCTTCAACTCAATTTCAAAGTTGACTCAGCAAGCTTTGATTTAAATTATAAAGAAAGTGATGGCCTTAACCTATGGATGGCTGTTGCACAACAGACATATCCTGTTCTCATCAGCATTCCGTATTTCGACAATCCCATATTTAATGATCCTAAAAAAGCAAAGGAAGACGGACTTGACTTTCTGGCCGTCACCTACCCATTCGATGTGAAGAATGAATTTTTCAAACACTTCTTTGCACATTGCAGCGTTCCGATGGAAAGGCAGCAATACATTCTTGATGGCCCGGGCTTTACAAGATCTGCGGTCTTCATGGATACGATTGAGCTGTCCATTCAAAACAATTCTGGCGTTCCCTTTAATGAGGAGGAGAATACTATCCTCAAGCGATTCGGAAAAACATTTGAACAAGTTTACATTCGCTTCCTCGATCTGCAAAAAGCAGAACTGCAAACGCGCCAGGCACAAATAGAATTAGGTTTGGAACGACTGCGGGCACACGCTATGGCCATGAAGAAGTCGGAAGAGTTGGCAGATGTGATTGCTGTTGTTTTCACCGAACTCACCAAACTTCATTTTGCTTTGACACGTGCCATGATTTGGATGTTTGATGAAGACGCTTACACCTATCGGGTTTGGATGGCGAATTCAGAAGTAGATAAAACACCGGGTACCTTTCAAATGCCTATTGAACATCCCTATCACAAGAAGCTTTTAAATATCTGGAAAGAAAGAAAAGACAAGTGGGTCTATGAACTAAAAGGGGAAGAGAAAAAGGACCTGGACGACTATCTTTTCACAAAAACGATAGCAGCCAATCTTCCCGAAGAAGTTAAGGCAGGTATGAGGGCCCCCGAAAGAATCTTCAACTCTTTTTCCTTTCACAACTTTGGAGGATTGCTGGCCGATGGCCTGGAGGAACTATCTGAAGAGAACCTGGAAATATTATACCGGTTCTCAAAGGAGTTTGATATAACCTACACGCGCTTCCTCGATCTGCAAAAAGCAGAAGCGCAGGCAAGAGAAGCGCAAATAGAAGCGGCTTTGGAAAGAGTGCGAAGCAAAACCATGGCCATGCACAACAGCCAGGACGTGGGCGAAACGGTGGCTACCCTGTTTGATGAGTTGATGAAACTGGGGGTGGAAAAAACTATTCGCTGCGGGATCATCATCGTTGAAGACACAAAGCAAATGGAAGTATGGACGGCCGCTGATAAAAATGGAAGAATTGATTTGATTATTGGTCGGCTGGATATGTCTATTCACCCCCTGTTGCTGGGTGCGTACGATGCCTGGAAAAATAAACAAGCCGTATTCATCTACGAGTTGGTGGGTGACGATTTAAAAGATTACTTCAGGGCTATCAATAATTCTCCCGATTATCCATTTCAGGTTGATGTTGATTCTCTTCCGTTCCGGGAAACTAATACAGAATTCTATTTTGGTGAGGGTGCCATTTTCACGTTTACCCTTGAACCCATACCAGCCGAGGCAGTGCTAATCTTCAAACGGTTTGCAGGTGTCTTTGGTCAAACGTATAGGCGTTACCTTGATCTTAAAAAAGCCGAAGCCCAGGCTCGCGAAGCAAAGATTGAAGCTACCCTGGAAAAAGTGAGGTCTCGGTCATTGGCGATGCATAACTCCAGTGAGTTGAGCGAACTGGTAGCAACGCTCTTTGATGAATTAATCAAATTGGACTTAGTTCTGGCCCGTTGCATTATCTGGATTTTGAAGGAAGATAAATCGGCTCAACTCTGGATGGCCAATTCCGAAAACAAACAGGCCAATAGCTATCACATTAACGGGATTGATCACAGCTACTACAACTCGATATTCAAAGGCTGGCGGGAACGAAGTGAACACTGGGTGTATGAATTAAAAGATAAAGAAAAGGCGAGCATTGATCAGATCCTGCTTTTTGAAACTGAACTCAGTCAACTTCCGGAGGAGGTAAAGCGTGGCATTCTTGCCTCTACACAAACCTATGTTGCGGGTGCCTTCAATAAGTTTGGGTTGATTGAAGCCTCCGGCCCTATACGCCACACCGGGGAGCAACTTCAAATCCTGCATCGGTTCAATAAAGTTTTTGAGCAATCCTACACCCGCTTCCTTGATCTTCAAAAAGCTGAAGCACAGGCAAGAGAAGCAACCATTGAAGCGGCCCTCGAAAAAGTGCGTGGCAAAGCCATGGCTATGCACAATAGTAATGATCTGCTGGCAACCGCAAGCAGTATGTTTATAGAAGTGAAGAAGTTGGGCATAAAACCTATTCGGTGTGGCGTTGGTTTATTGACGAAAGATTCTATACTAGCGACTATCTATCGTTCCACTTCTTCAGAGGAAGGCGATGATCTTGTACTTGCTGGTACGGTTACCCTCGATGGTCACCCTGTCATAACAGAAATTTATAACAGTACGATAACCGGTGAAATATGTTTTCCGGTGTTGAAGGGAGAACTACTTAAAACCTATTATGAAAAGGTTATACCAAATTTGAAATTGCCTGACTTGCCACCGGACTATACGGAGTATGGCTACTTTTTGTCTTTCAAAGAAGGCTTTTTTTATGGCTGGTCAGCAAGACCCATAGTCGAAGCCGATATCAAGATTCTGAACCGTTTCAAACTAATTATCGACCTCAGCTTTAGGCGATACATTGAATTGCAAAACGCAGAAGCTCAGGCAAGAGAAGCAAAGATTGAAGCAGCGTTGGAACGTGTGCGGGGCAAGGCCATGGCTATGCACAGCTCAGAAGATCTGACCGCTACCATTCGTGCATTTTATCATGAGCTGGAATTATTCAGCATCACACCCCGAAGATGCGGGGTTGGTTTGCTGGATAAAGAAACTCACATAGCGGAACTCTCCACCATGAATACAACCGGGCAGGGTGAGTCCATTGAAGTAATCGGCAGAATAAAAATGGTCGGCCACCCGGTACTGGAAGGTGTATTTGACAACTGGTTAATACAAAAGGAGTATCATCCTGTGTTGCGTGGCAATGAAATCAAGGAGTATTATCAGTTAATAAGACAAAAGGTTGCTTTTCCGGAATATCCAAACGATGCAGTTCAGTATGGCTATTTCTTTTTCTTCACAGAGGGTGGTGTGTATGCATGGACAGAAAAGCCGTTGGCGGAAGATGAAATAAAAATTTACCGCAGGTTTACAACGGTACTGAGTCTTACATATAAGCGCTACAAAGACTTGAAGGATGCAGAAGCCCGCACCCTGTTGGCTATCCGCGAATCTTCGCTGGACCGCGTGCGAGCCGGTATAGCTTCTATGCGCACAGCGGAAGACCTGCAACGCATTACGCCTTTGGTGTGGCATGAATTGATTACCCTTGGAGTTCCTTTTTTGCGGTGTGGTGTGTTTATCATCAATGAGGAAGAAAAGAAAATCCACACCTACCTGACCAACCCCCAAGGCAAATCACTGGCGGCACTTCACTTAGATTATAACAGTACCGAAACAAACAGAAAAGCAGTTGAACATTGGCGATTGCAAAAAGTATTTATCGATCACTGGGACAAAGCGCAATTCGCTGCGTTTGCAAAATCATTGCTTGACAAGGGACAAATTGAAACTACCAACACCTACTTGGGCGGAGAAGAGCCACCCGAATCGTTAACGTTACAATTTATTCCCTTCGCACAAGGCATGCTATATGTGGGCAGTGCTGAACCACTTTCTGCACTCCAGATTGAATTGGTCCAAGTGCTCGCGGAAGCCTTCTCGGTTGCCTATGCGCGCTACGAAGATTTTACCAAACTAGAATTGGCCAAGGCTCAAATCGAAAAATCATTAGCGGATCTAAAGCAAACTCAGACACAATTGATTCAATCTGAAAAGATGGCAAGTCTCGGAGAGCTTACAGCCGGCATTGCCCATGAAATACAGAACCCGCTGAATTTTGTGAATAATTTTAGTGAAGTGAGTAACGAACTGATTAAAGAGATACAAGACATACGACAAAAGACACAAGATCAGGGTAATAAAACCGAAGAAGATGAAATACTAAATGATATAGCAAGCAACCTTGAAAAAATAAATCATCATGGTAAACGGGCAGCTGATATTGTAAAAGGAATGCTGCAACATAGTCGGAGCAGCAGCGGCTTAAAAGAACCGACTGACATTAATGGCTTAGCGGATGAATATTTGCGACTGGCGTATCATGGATTAAGAGCGAAAGACAAATCATTTAACGCTACTATGAAAACGGATTTTGATGAGAGGATTGGCAAGGTCAATGTTATTCCTCAGGATATTGGCAGGGTGATTTTGAATTTGATCACGAATGCTTTTTATGTTGTGAATGAAAAACAAAAGGCAGAAAGCTCAAAGCAAAAAGCCGACAGGGTGATATACGACCCTACTGTATTTGTAAGCACAAGGAAAGAGGGAGATAAAATTATGATTTCCGTGAAAGACAACGGCAACGGCATTCCTGAATCCATCAAAGAAAAAATCTTTCAACCATTCTTCACTACTAAACCTACAGGACAAGGAACAGGATTGGGATTGTCTTTGAGCTATGATATTATTACGAAAGGACATGGTGGGGAGATTAAGATGGAAACGAAGGAAGGTGAAGGGACAGAGTTTATTATTCAGTTGCCAATTGTCTGAATCACGGATTATGCCTGAGCCGGCAGGCAGGTGTGATTCAGACGTGTAATTAGTTGTAGAAAGTTTGTTAATTTAGATTCGTTCCTTTAAAAACAAGTAAGAATGGATGCTATTACCCTCAGAGAAATTCAGGAACCGTTAAAGCAAAAATATAAAGTAAGCCCGGAGGCTGCTCTGGTAACCCTTAGGGCTACTTCCAGGATCGGTGCGGGAATTACCTGCAAAATTGAAACTGGAAGAATGCTTGCCGAAGCAGGTTTACACCCGGCTACCGGTGGCGATGGCCTGTCGGTTTGTTCTGGCGATATGTTACTGGAAGCGTTAGCAGCCTGCGCTGGAGTAACCCTGAAGGCTGTGGCCACCGCTATTGAATTTAAGTTGCAGGACGCCTTCGTTCACGTTGAAGGTGATCTGGATTTCAAAGGCACATTGTCGGTGGATAGAAATGTTCCAGTCGGGTTTAAAGATATTCGGCTTCATTTTCAACTGAACACGAATGAACCTCCCGATAAAATTGTCACGCTAATAAAATTAACGGAGCGATATTGTGTAGTCTATCAAACGCTTATAAAAGGAAATACAATAGTTGTTTCAATTAATTAGACTTAGTACATTCCATACCCCTAACACAATTAGCTATGCCAAAATTTATTATAGAGAGAAACATTCCCAACGCAGGAGCACTTTCAGCAGACAAATTAAAAGCGATTTCTCAAAAATCCAGAGAAGTACTTTGCAAACTGGGCACCGATATTCAATGGGTTCATAGCTACGTGGCCGGTGACAAAATTTACTGCATCTATATTGCAGCCAATGAAGAATTGATTCGGGAGCATGCGCGCCTGGGTGGTTTTCCTGCCAATAGCATCACCCAAATCTCCAACATCATTGAACCGTTAACGGCCGAATAAGCCGACAAGACAATGAACATGATGGAGGCACTAATTAATTCAACCTGCTTGTTGTCATTTACCGGATCGCATAGATGATGGACAACGCGGTGGAACAAAGCCTCAGGAATAAAATTGCCAGTCTTGAACAATCGCTGAAGGACATATCAAGCGAACTAAAATGGAAGAACCGTGAACTCGAAATCGAAGCGGCACTGGAAAAAGTTCGTTACAGAACCATGTCCATGCGCAACAGTGCTGAGTTATCCGAAACTTCTGCTGTCTTGTTTCATGAGTTGAAGGAACTTGGCATCAATGCCATTCGAACCGGTGTTGGAATTTTTGATGACCCCAACGAAGCCATGGAACTTTGGCTCACCGCGTTCTCTGACAGCGAAGAAGTAATTAAGATCCTGGATTATTTCAATCTTCACATTCATCCGGTATTCGAAAATACCATTCCCGCACGGCAGCAGAAAAAGCCCTACTCGATCACCGTATTGAGCGGTGATGAGGTGAAGCACTATTATCAAACCATGTCCACCTACCTCTCCTTGCCGGGCCAACAAAAGTATAATGAAAGGGAATATTTCTATTCCTTCTTTTTTTCGGCTGGTGCCATTAATGTAATTGCGGATCATTCGCTCTTGGAGGAGGATTGCCAGATTATGATCCGGTTCGCCCGATTGTTTGGTTTGATCTATACCCGCTTCCTTGATTTACAAAAGGCAGAAGCCCAGACGCGTGAAGCCAGAATTGAAACAGCTCTGGAAAGAGTGCGGTCTGTGGCCATGAGCATGCAAAAACCCGATGAATTGCTGACCATCAGCAAAGGTATTTTCACTGAACTGAAGGCTCTTGATTTCACAGATTTGCGCAATGCGGAGATAGCGCTTATCAATGATAAGAAAGAAGCGATGGTAAGCTTTCACTATTCCGACTACGGCATAACCGGGATTGTTGATGTGAGCTATCACCGACATCCGAAAATCAAAACATGGGCGAATGAATTAAAAAAAGTAAGGGATGATTTTTCTGAGATGATCATTCCTGAAAATGAAATGGATGCATGGCGTTCTTACCGCAATGAGCTTGGCTATGCGCCTGATCCAAAACTGAAAGACGTCAAGGCACTGTATTATTATTCCTATTCCACCGGCCAGGGGGTGCTGAGTGTTTCATCCTTTCAGCCACTGGAATATGAGCAACTCAACATTCTCGAGCGATTTAAAAATGTTTTCAATCTCTCCTACCAGCGTTATCAGGATATATCGCTGGCCGAAGCACAGACCCAAGAGGCAAATATAGAAGCGGCCCTGGAGCGGGTGCGTGCCAAAGCACTTGCCATGCAATCTTCAGAAGACCTCATTGAAGTAGCCAATGTATTAAGAGAACAAATGGGTCGACTGGGTCAGCCGGAACTGGAATCCTCCATCGTTCAGTTGTACCAGGAAAATTCAAATTCATTTGATGCCTGGTATTCGTTTCGATCGGGAGCAGAACAGAAGATAGTTACGGGCACTGCGAAAGTAGCGTTCAGCATAAGTCAATGGTCGCGTGAGGTACTGGAAAAATATCGCTCCCCAGAAACTGAGTATACCCTTGTATCCAGTGGCACGAAACTAAGAGAATGGTATGGAGTTCTTCAGCAAGCCGCACCTGAAACAATCACCTATGACAGCGATGGTGAGATGCAGGTTCCGGAAATCCTGTATTATCATTTTTCAAAATTTTCGGGCGGTGCTTTATTAACCATTTCCAGCAAGCAACCTTCCGATGAAACCAAAGAACTTCAGGTAAGAGCCGCTTCCGTATTTGACTTTGGATACAAAC
>JBEBJH010000012.1:0-37631 GCA_040079965.1 Cyclobacteriaceae bacterium | reverse complement strand
CTCAAGGTACTCTCTAAGCCATCCTTTTTCTCCCGGGTTCATGAGTCGAGGTGAATAAAAAACGAAGGGAAATTACAATTTTTTATAACTCGTTGTTCCATTAATCAACGTTCTTCCAGCCTTTCTTTTCGATGGATCGAAAAGAATCCTCCACTTTCTTTTGAAGGCCCTTTTTAAAGGCATCTAATTTCTTAGCTATTTTTTTGTCCTGGGATCCTAATATCTGAGCTGCTAGAATCCCGGCATTTTTTGCTCCATTCAAAGCCACCGTTGCTACGGGAACCCCAGCCGGCATTTGCAAAATAGAAAGTACGGAATCCCAACCATCTATTGAATTAGATGATTTTACCGGCACCCCAATAACAGGTAAAGAGGTAAATGAAGCAACCATGCCTGGAAGATGAGCTGCACCACCTGCACCCGCAACAATCACCTTTAACCCACGAGATCGTGCCGTTGATGCATAGTCGGCCATTCGTTGCGGAGTTCTGTGAGCCGACACAACCGTCAACTCAAAAGGAATGTTTAACTCTTCAAGAAATTCAGCCGCCTCTTTCATAATCTTGAGGTCTGACTGACTTCCCATAATAATTCCAACTACTGACTTATTCATGCCTTTACTTTAAGGGTCTGTTTTACAAAGTTGGCTTTCTTTTTCAAACTTTCCAGATCCGGGTCAACAACAGTTACATGCCCCATTTTTCGAAAGGGTTTGGTAAGCTTCTTACCATAAAGATGAACATGAACTCCCTCGAGTTTTAGCACCGCTTCAAGTCCTTCATACCTGGCCACGCCCGAATAGCCTTCTTCCCCCAAAAGGTTGACCATTGCGCTTGGGTGTACTATGGAAGTATCGCCCAGAGCTAAGTTTAAAATGGCCCGCAGGTGTTGCTCATATTGCGAAGTAACATTGCCTTCTATCGTTTGATGCCCACTATTATGGGGACGCGGAGCAATTTCATTTACTAATACTTCATTATTTTTGGTTACAAACATTTCCACAGCCAGCAATCCAACCAGGTTCAATTTATCGATTACTTTTCGTGCAATCTTTTCTGCTTTAATGGCTACCGATTGATCTATTTGGGCTGGTGAAAATAGGTACTCCACCAGATTCGCCTCGGGATGAAATACCATCTCTACGGGTGGGTAGGAAGAGATTTCACCGTTTTCATTTCTTGAAACAATCACTGCAATCTCCTTTTCAAAGTCAATCAGCTTCTCCAATAAACCAGGTGCATCAAATGCTTTCGATAGATCATTCTGATTTCGAAGCATCTGCACTCCTCGTCCATCATAACCCTCACGGCCTAATTTATTTACAGCCGGTAAAAAGTGTTGCTTAGCAATGACATCATTACGATTTTCTACTAAAATAAATTCGGCCGTTGGAATTTGATTGGCTACAAAAAAATCCTTCTGCTTTCTTTTATCCTGGATTAGTTCAATGATTGAAGGTTGTGGAAAAACCTTTTTGCCCGCCTTGGCTAAATCAGAAAGTGCCTGGGTGTTTACGTTTTCTATTTCAATAGTAATCAGATCACATGATTGGCCAAAGTTCCATACGGTATGGTAATCAGTTAACTTACCGCAAGTAAAGTCTGCTAATTGAGAACAAGGGGCGTTAGGGTCAGGATCCAAAACTTTGAAACTAAGATTCAGATCAATTCCTGCTTGAATAAGCATTCTGCCCAACTGGCCTCCTCCTAATATTCCTAGCGTGAAGTTCTGATAAAATATGGCCGACATGGGTCATTAGAAAATTCTGCCTGTTGAATCAATCGTGTAATGTAACGGAGGTCAATTAATAATTGGTCAATGCCTGGGCTCGCGCAACCACATCATTAAATTCTATGCCTGCGCTTTTTATGGTATAGAGTAACAACCTAACCTCCTTTACATGCACACGACCATCTACTTCCGACATTTTGTAGAGATGAACAAATGCATTTACCTTTTCTTCATCTGTGCAGCCATTAAGTAGATCTATACCTTCTGTATAAATATCCCTCTCCTTTTTTCCGTTTACGGCTATTTCAAATTCCTTAAAAAGTGAATCCGATATAGATTCCTTAATCTTGATTTTTGATAAGGCCTGATACTCCTTTTCATCGATCACTCCATCAGCACTAATTAGCAAATGTGCGATATATAACAGACCTAATTGTGAATTGCGGGTTGAGTTCATTTAGCTTCCAATGTGGCTAAATATAGTCAGAAAAGGGTCCAAATTGTCAACATGAAAGAATCATGTAAGATTAGGACAAACTTTGAAAAATAATAAAGGCCGCCAGGTATGCAACCGTAGTCATATAGGCTAACTGTATCAAGGGCCATTTCCACCCTTTTGTTTCTCGTTTCACAACTGCAAGGGTGCTCATGCATTGCATGGCAAGTGTATAGAAAACAAGTAGTGAAAGCCCTACAGCCGGGGTATATCGTGGCCCACCAGTATCCGGATTAATCTCCGATTTTAACCGACCCTTAATTGTTTGCTCATCATCGGTACTGCCCAGGCTATAAATAGTTGCCACTGTACTAACAAAAACCTCGCGGGCTGCAAATGAAGTTACAAGGGCAATTCCTATTTTCCAGTCATAGCCAAGCGGCTTGATTGCTGGTTCAAGCGTTTTACCAATAATGCCGGCATAGGAATGCTCCAGCTTATAGGCAGCAACTCGGCTTTGCAATTCATGTTCAGTAAGACGAAGGTTGGCAGATTGTTCCAGCACTCTCTGCTCTGCCTGGCTCATTTGATCTGCAGGGCCATAGCTGGCCAGTACCCACAGCACAACAGAAATAGCTAGAATGACCTTACCGGCTTCAAATACAAATGATTTGGTCTTTTCGATTATAGTGTACCCAACGTTTGCCCATTTCGGCTTTCGATAGGTCGGCATTTCCATGATAAGATAGCTTCGCTCCTGTGTCTTGATAATTAACTTTAAAGCAAATGCAGAAATAATAGCGGCAAAAAAACCGAGCAGATATAATCCCATTAATACCAAGCCCTGATAATTAAAGAAGCCAAAAAGTTTGTCTTCGGGAATAATGAGAGCAACAAGAATTGTAAAGACCGGTAACCGGGCCGAGCAACTCATAAAGGGCGTAACAAAGATGGTAATGAGCCTGTCCTTCCAGTTCTCGATAGTACGTGTAGCCATTATAGCTGGGATCGCACAAGCCATTCCCGATATCAAGGGGACAACGCTTTTCCCACTTAGCCCGAACTTGCGCATGATTTTATCCATGAGAAAGACCACTCGTGCCATGTACCCACTTTCCTCTAATACTGAGATGCAGGCAAAAAGAATAGCAATCTGTGGGATGAAAATCAGAATGCCTCCAATGCCAGGCACAATTCCTTGAGTGATTAAATCAAAGAGAGGACCTTCTGGAAAAAATTCGGTTAGCGAATTACTCAATCTTGCAAAAGAGCTATCAATAAAATCCATGGGTATTTGAGCCCAGGCAAAAATTGACTGGAAAATCAGAAATAGCACTGAAAAGAAAATAAGATAGCCCCAGATTTTATGAGTTAGTACCCGATCAATCCGATAGGAAAATTTCTTCCATTCAGGATCCGAGGTTTTGAGTATCACCCGATTTAGCAGGTCCTGAATAAATCCATAACGCATTACGGTTTCAGCCCCCTGATACTTATGCGGAAAGAATTTCACGGCTTTGGCTTGTGCAAAAATGTAATCACGATCCTCCTGATTCAGAAAAACCAGGTTGTCTGTTTGTTGCAAAAATTGGTATGCTTCATACTCGGTGGCAAGGCTAAATTTTTCCTTAACTTTTAAAACCAGCGGTTTTATTTCATCCGCGATTTTAAACACCAGCTTTTTAGAAGGCTTAATAGAACCTGACAAAATCTCTTTTAACTCTTCAATCCCCTGGCCGGTTCGCGCATTAATCATGATCACCGGCAAATCAAGCGAAGATGAAAGTTCCTGTATATCGATGCTCTGACCAGACTGCGCAGCTAAGTCCATCATGTTTAGTGCCAGCACAGTTGGCAATCTCAAATCAATTAACTGAGTTAGCAGCAGCATGCAATTTTTTAGATTGGTTGCATCCGCTACAAGCACTACATAATCCGGATAAAATAATCCTTTCTGATCGGCTAAAATTTCGGCTACAATCTTCTCATCAAGTGTACGCGGATAGAGACTATAGATTCCTGGCAGATCTATAATTTCCGCTTGGGTGTGATCATTGAGTTGACAAAAACCTGTACGCTTATCAACAGTGATGCCTGGGAAATTTCCAATCTTCTGATTGAGGCCGGTGAGCTGATTGAACAAAGAAGATTTGCCGGAATTCGGTTTTCCTGCAAGGGCTATCTTTAACTTCTTTGACCTCGCCATGCCGTTAGTTAAGAATCACAATGGTTGAAGCTTCATCGATTCGCAGCGACAAATCATACCCTGAAACGCTTACACACACCGGGTCACCCAAAGGGGCTGTAAAATTAAAGCGCACCGCAGTGCCTGGCAGAAATCCCATTTCTAAAAGCTTAACGGAAAGTATGTCATCCGAAAAGCCCGAAATTACAGCAGTTTCACCGGGTTTCATGTCGGCCACGCTCTTTATGGGTCTCACTCCTTATTTAGATTAATTTTAAACAGTGCGAATATAGGTTGACAGGTAGAGTTAAACAATGATTATCTTCGGTGGTGAAAAAGAAAGTTCGGAAGCCAAAAAAGATCAAAAAAGTCGAAAAGACTTCTAAGTTATCCACACAGGATAATCAGGAAAATCGTTTTGATTTTGGTGGGCTACCTAAAATGAATCTCAAAAAAAATCTGGGTTGTGGCTAAACCTTTAAGTAATCTTTATGAAAAAACTCTTTTTTAAAACGCTGGCAAAAATCAACAAAGCAATCATGCCTCGGTTTAGTCAACGAGATCTCACAAGGTTATCAAAACTTGAAAAGGGGTTGGTGGCATACCGATATTGGGTCACCCTCAATGCCTTAGAGTAGGCTCAAATACTCTCTGCAAAAAATACCCGCTTCACCCGTTCACTGGTGTTGGTTAAAATTTCGTAAGGAATAGTTTTAATGCTGGCCGCTACTTCGTTTATAGGTAAGCCCTCACCAAAAATAATTACTTCATCACCTTCTTGAACGTCAATTCCGCTTACATCAATCATCGTCATATCCATACAAACATTACCAACTACCGGAGCGCGTTTTCCTTTTACCAAAACGCTTCCTACACCGCGACTAAAGCTTCGACTAAATCCATCGGCATAACCAATTGCTATCGTAGCCAATGTCAGATCATGATCGGCCTTACCCCACCGACCATAACCCACTGATTCTCCGGCCTTGATTTTTTTCATTTGGGATATCACCGTTTTTAAAGTAGCCACAGGTTGAAGTTGATCAAACTGTTCGGTGGTAGGATTCACACCATACAACCCTATTCCCAACCGGACCATGTCCATTTGATAGTGAGGCATCCGTAAAATACCCGGTGAGTTAAGCAGGTGTCGAATAGGGCTTACGCCAAGGCCAGTTGAAATTTTCTGATAAGCCGATTGGTACAATTTCCATTGTGTGTTTGAATAATCATCATGGGTTGACTCATCAGCTCCTGCCAAATGAGAAAAAATACTTGCGATAGAAATATTTCGATTCGCTTTCAGGATAGAAATTACTTCGTCTAAATTTTGATCCTCCAGCCCAAGGCGATGCATTCCGGTTTCTATTTCAAGATGTATCAGGCACGGCCGATCTTGAAGAAAATCCACCAGCGATCGTAACAAAGCAAGGCTATAGATTACTGGTTCTAATTTGTTAGAAATAAGCGCTGCATAAGTTTCCTCCGTTGGATTCATTACCATAATAGGAAGACTGATCTGATTTTTTCTCAACTCTACACCTTCATCTGCATAGGCAACACCTAAATAATCTACCCGATGGTATTGCAAGAGATTTGCCACTTCTTCACTGCCGCTTCCGTAAGCAAAAGCCTTTACCATCACCATCAATTTGATACCTGGATTCAGCCTTGACTTAAAAAAATTAAGGTTGTGTACCATCTTGTTCAAATCAATCTCCATACGGGTCCCATGAATCTTGCGTTGAAGTCGGGCAACTATCTTTTCGAACTGAAAAACCCGGGCTCCCTTTACCAGAATAATTTCGCGATTGAATGCATCCCAGGAGATCGCCTCCAAAGCCACTTCGGTACTTTCATAAAAATATGCCTCTAGATTCTTTCTCTTGAATAAACCTTGATGCTGGCTTAAGACCGGGCCGATGCCTATTAGTTTTTGAACCCCACTTTGAAAAACAATCTCGGCTATCCGGGTAGCTAAAGCATGATCATCCAATCCTGTTTGTAAAACATCGGATAAAATGAGGGTCTTTTGTTTTTTTTGCAAGCTCCCCATAAAATCAAGACTGATTTGTAGCCCGCCCAGGTCATTATTATAACTATCATCAATGATCTGACAATTATTTATGCCTTGTTTCAATTCCAATCGCATGGGGACTGACCGCAACGATTGAATTCTATCCTGAATCTGTTGTGCTGAGTACTTAAAATGAAGCATCAAGATGATGCAGTGTAAAGCATTTTCTGTTGAGGCCCTATCCGTGAATGGCAGCTTAAACTCAAACTGTTGATTATTACCCACTATGGTAATGTGGGAGTCCTGCTGTTTCGCCCGATAATTTGCTTCTGAATGAAATCCCCACGATATCGTTGAGATCGCGGTCTTCTTTACTTCTTCATGCAATTCCAGATTATCGGAGCAATACACTAGTTTTTCAACATGTCTAAACAACTTTAATTTTTCCCGGGCCTTCTCTTTTCTATTTGAGAATCCTTCATCATGAGCACTACCTATATTGGTAAAAATTCCGATGGATGGTTTGATAATTTTCTCAAGGTTTTCCATTTCTCCGGGCCTGGAAATACCGGCTTCAAAAATCCCCAACTGATGGTGGGCTTGCATTTGCCAAACAGATAGCGGTACTCCTAACTGTGAATTATAACTCCCTGGATTCTTGACAATTTTAAAATCCCCTGATAGAAGTTGATATAACCATTCTTTAATAATTGTTTTTCCATTGCTTCCGGCTATTCCAATCACTGGAATATTAAATGATCTTCTATGGAAGTAAGCAAGTGCTTGCAGTGCTCGTGGGGCAGACTTCACTAGCAAAAAATTAGCTTCGGGAAATTTGTCCAGAGGCATGGAATATTCAATTACAAACTGCCTAATCCCAGACGAATAGAGTGCTGAAATAAACTGATGGCCGTTATGACGGGTGCCATTGATCGCAAAAAACAAGGCTTGTTCAGAAAGCAAAGCCTTCCGGCTATCAATAATCAAATCCCTGACTTGTCGGTCCTTGTAAAGTTGAATCAAAGAGCCCTGGCAAATTTCTGCCAATGAAGAAAATAGAATCATAGGTTAAAAAAGTCTTGATCCGTTAGGCACCGGTTTATCAATAGAGTTTAAAACTACCCTCTTGCCAGCATCCGGGAACCCTGTTACAAGTACCTCGGAAATGAAATTGGCTATTTGCCTGGGTTGAAAGTTTACTACACAGATTACCTGTCTGCCTGGTAGGGACTCCAAGGTGTACAAATCGGTAATCTGGGCGCTGGACTTTCGGATGCCTAATTCTGGCCCCAAATCAATCCAAAGCTTAAAAGCTGGCTTTTTAGCCTCAGGAAAGGGTTCGGCCCGGAGGATGGTACCAGCTCTCAAATCAATTTTATTAAAGTCCTCTAAGGTGATCATTATCAAAAAATTATTACTTTGCAAAGCTAACCCCGAAGGTAAATCGTTTGGGTTATAAAGTCCGGAATAGATGAAGGTAAACTTTTCACAATTACTGGCCATTATCATAATCATCCTTACGGTATCCACTGTTAATTCTCTTTTTGCACAAGAAGGCGCTCCCATTAATGAAACTCCCGAATTAGGGCCCCCGACTTTTTCTGATCCCAGTACAAGGGAAGAAAAACCGTTACTTTCCGAGCCTGAAGGAAAATCAACATTGCAAAAAGACCAAACTATTATTGCTCCAGTTCCTACCAAGCCAAAAGGCAAGAATTCAGAGTCCGCGAAGGCCAGTAAAACAGAGGAAGACGCGCTCTCCTTCAACTTTCTTTACTACATCATTCAGAAGTTTAAGATCTCAGACATCGTGGATCAATAATCCATTGGTGTAATCTTTCGACTCTATTTGTTTAAATGATTATATTTGCAACTTTGTTGCAAATTGAAAAGATTTCTATTTCTGCTAACGCTTTTTATCTGGGCTTGTACCGCTGTCTCGGCTCAAAGTAACTGCACCCTAAGTCTCAAAGGTCTGGTTCTGGATGAGTTTGGTAAGGGCCTACCAGGCGCTACTGTATTCATTAAGGAGACTGAGATTGGTAGGGTAAGTGATGAGAATGGTAACTTCTTATTCGTGAATCTTTGTGCTGGAAAGTATACCATTGAAATCAATTTTTTGGGCTATGAATCCGATGAAAAGAAACTCAAACTTGATAGATCAGATGAACTTACCTTTCTATTAACCCCTTCCGAACATGTATTGAATGAAATTATTATCTCTGATCACCCGGTAAACATTGGAAAAGCAAATAATTTTTCGAGCATGACATCACAAGAGCTTGAGGAAAAAAAGGGGAAATCTTTAGGTGAGACCCTTCAGGGAATAACTGGTGTTAATTCAATTCAAACCGGACCCGCCATATTTAAACCAGTTATACACGGTGTACATAGTCAGCGGATTCTAATTTTGAATAATGGAATCAGACAGGAAGGACAACAATGGGGCGCTGAACATGCGCCAGAAATCGACCCTTTTATTGCTACTAATTTGGTTGTCATTAAAGATGCCGGTGCACTTAAGTATGGCACGGATGCCCTTGGTGGGGTGATTGTGGTAACTCCCAGTGAACTGCCCACTGATCAGAAACTAGGCGGTCAATTTCATTTGATTGGAAATACCAATGGAAGAGGTGGTATTGTTTTTGGACTTTTAGAAGGGGGTTTGAAAAATCTTAACGGTTGGGGCTGGCGGCTTCAGGGCACCGGAAAGAAATTTGGAGACTCGCATGCTGCGGATTACAACCTGTCAAATACTGGTTTTGAAGAACTGAATTTTTCTTCATCTGTCGGTTATCACAAAGAAATGAAAGGCATTGAATTTTTCTACAGCCATTTTAACACAACCATAGGAATTTTGCGTGGCTCCGCGACCAGCAGTACCGAAGATCTTGCCAATGCCATCGACCGCGAGCCTCCTCAATATACTGAAGACTTTACTTACTCAATTGAATCCCCACGACAGGAAGTAAAACACGATCTCTTAAAAATCAACGGTCACATGCGCTATGGTAAAAATCTTTTTACCCTTCAGTATGGTTTACAGATAAACAATCGAAAAGAATTTGACGTGCGAAGGGGCGCACTGCAGGAAATACCTGCGCTTGGTTATGTTCTCTACACTCAGACTCTTGATGCCGATTGGCAAATAACCAAAAGTGAACAACACTCTCGTAGTTTAGGTATAAATGCAATGTGGCAGGACAACAATAAAATTGATGGCACACAAACCCTTCCCTTTATCCCCAACTTCACCAATTACTCGGCAGGTTTGTTTTGGATTGAAAAGATTTCTGTTAATAACTGGGACTGGGATTTAGGGGCACGTTATGATTTCAAACTTTATAACGTTGCCGGATATGATTATCGGAATCAACTTTACAAATCGCAACTATTGTTTAATAATATTAGTGGCACAGTTGGTAGTACCTATAAAATCAATCAAAACTCTTCCTTTACAAGTAACCTCGGCAGCACATGGAGGCCACCCAACGTGGCTGAATTGTATAGTTTAGGTACACATCAAAGTGCCTCTGCCATAGAGTACGGTCTTTTATTGGACGAATCTACCAATCAGGTTATTGATATTGATGCCGTGAATTTTAAAACAGAACAGGCTTTGAAATGGGTTAACACATATCGGCTACAAAAGGGAAAATGGAATGGGGAATTGTCAGGTTATATAAATTACATTTTTAATTACACCTACCTCAAACCCCGGGGGGTAACGGAAAGTACTCGAGGGGTCTTCCCTTACTTTCGCTACACTCAAACAGATGCGTCCTTTTTAGGCACTGACTTATCATTGCATTATTCACTTAACAGATCCTTTTCTATAAATACAAAAATCTCCCTGCTTCGGGCGACTGATGAAACAAATAATGATTATCTCATTTTTATTCCATCGAACCGATATGAATTGGCGGTGCGGTATGAAAAAAATCAAGTTGAAAGCTGGTTAAATCTGTATGCAGAGGCGCGGGTTAAGTATGTAGCAGAGCAGTATCGGGCGCCCCGTGTGGTGCCAATCCAGGATATCATAGATGCCAAAGAGCAGGGGGTCGATCTGTTTAAAGATGACAACAGGAACTTCGATTTTGTAGCCGCACCAAACGGTTACTTTCTGGGTTCGCTGAGTGCTGGTGTGACCAAACCCGTTAAAGAATCCAGAATCGATTTTAGATTTTCCGTTGAAAATTTATTTAACGCTTCATACCGCGAATACACGAATAGGATGCGTTACTATTCAGATGACTTAGGTCGAAATATTGCTTTGGCTCTTAAATACAGTTTCTAAAATCTACATGTCAACTATGAAAATCATCAAAATCCTTACTCTGGTTTTTATTCTTGGATCACTATCTTTTTTGATCAGCTGCAAGAATGATGATCCCGCACCAGAAAACATTCCTGAATTAATTACTAAAGTAATTCTAAAATTTGCCCCAACCGGAGGTGGCACTACCATTACTGTGACCGCCACAGACCCCGATGGAGAAGGTTCTCAGGATCTTCAGATAGACGGTCCTATAAATCTTACTAAACTAACTACCTACACGCTGACTATCGAATTCATAAATGGGCTTTATAATCCGGGTGCCGATGGATACGATGTCAGCAAGGAGGTACTGGCAGAGGGCGATGAACACCAGCTTTTCTTCAGTTGGACAAGTGGTGCTTTTTCTTCGCCTTCGGGTAGTGGAAATATTGGCAGTGCACCGGGCACTGTAAATTATCAAGACGAAGACATAAACAGTTTACCCATTGGGTTAACTACTTCGTGGACTACAAGTGCTGATTCCGGAACCGGTAAAACCTTCAGAGTTTTGCTTAAGCATCAACCTGATATTAAATCAACCACCTCAACCTCACTGGATGGAGAAAGTGATCTGGACATTACCTTTTTCCCATTAAACGTGAATTGAGATAATAACAAACAAAAAACCCGGCTCACACCGGGTTTTTTTATTTACTCTTCACAAGAAATTGCTCTAGATCTTTCAGCTTCAATATCCCTTCGTAATAGGCTTTGCCAAAAATAACAGCAAATACACCCATTTCATTAAGACGTTTTATATCATCCACTCCGCGCACACCACCACTGGCTAAAACCTGCAGGTCAGGAAAGTTATCAATTATATCCTGATAGAATGAAAAAGCAGGGCCTTCCAACACACCATCACGAGATACATCAGTCGATTTCACATACTTCAATCCGCGGTCATAAAAATATTGCAGATGATCAAACAAGGTGATCTCTGACTTCTTTGACCAGCCCCTGAAAGCAATCTTTTTGGATTCAATATCTGTGACATCGGCACCCAACGTCATTTTCTCGCGACCATAAGAAATAATCCATGAGGCAAACAATTCCGGGTTAGTTACGGCAATGCTGGAGGCGGTTATGTAAGAGGCTCCAAACTCATAAGCCTTTCCTATATCCCCATCGGTACATATACCCCCGGTAAAATCAACTTTAAGTTCTGTGTGTCCGGCAATTGCCTCCAGCACATGATAATTCTTAGGGCTGCCACGCTCTGCACCATCCAGATCAACAAGATGCACTACTTCAATTCCGTGGTCTTCAAATCGCTTAGCTAAATCGAGTGGGTTTTCATCATAGGCCTTCTCACTGGAAGGATCTCCCTTCCTCATTTTCACCACTTTCCCCTTGCGTATTGCTATGGAGGGAATTACTTGTATCATTTTCGTTTGTTAACCATGTTGAAATGTCAAAGATACCAAGGATTGGGAAAGATTAATGAAAAAAATAAGGTCAATTAGGTGCTTATTTTAAGGTAAAGGGCACAGCCACCAAGGTCTTATCCCACATTAAAATTAACTCCATTTCCTCCCCTGCTTTCTCTGCTGAAATTGTGAATTGTTCAAATTCTTTTTCCTGTAAAACAGATGGTACATCAAGAGTGAGCGCATCCTTGGCGGGATTACGATTAGCCTCTCCATTAAACCCTACACCCCACTGCCCGGTTTCTGTGTTAAAAATAACTGACCATGCTTGCTCACCAGGAATAGTAAAGAATGAATATTTACCAGCCATAAGAGTTTTATCAGCAAAATTCAAATCCTTGTTGGTTTCAAAAATGGTTGCTTCGTTAGCCCCCGTTCGCCATACTTTTCCGTATGGCACAAGTTCGCCAAAAATCACCCGCCCCTTTTTGTATGGCCTATTATAAAATACCTTAACCTTTAAGTCGCCATTCGTAAATGTTACTTCATCTTCCGGACTAAAGGACTTGGTATAGAACACCCTGAAATAGGTGAGTACACCCAGAATTATGACTAGAATAACACCTAAAACAAGAAGGAATTTCTTCATGGGAACTCGTTATTTTAGTGGACGATGAATCTTTGGCAATATTAAGTTCACGAGTTTACAATTTTTAAGGTTGATTTTGCAAATATTATAGTTGGTTGATTTAAATTTGGTTGTTAAAATATCCTACCATGACAGTTTTTGGTGTTGTAATTGCCCTTTTCATTCTTGCTATCGTATCCGTTTGGGCCTTCCCAAACCGCAAAGTGAGCGATAACGAGCACGACATTAAGCATTAATCATCCTTCGTTCTACTAATGAACATTTGCATCTTTTGTGGATCCGGCACAGGGAATAGCCCTGTTTACACGGACGCAGCAAAAGAAATGGCTTCCCTTTTATGTGAAACAGGGTCGACTTTGGTTTATGGTGGTGGAAATATAGGCCTTATGGGAGTTCTGGCAGATCAGATACTGAGAAGAGAGGGAAAGGTAATAGGGGTTATCCCCGATTTCCTGATGCAGAAAGAAGTTGGCCACGCTGGGCTAACCCAATTAGAAGTAGTGGGCAGCATGCATGA
This sequence comes from Cyclobacteriaceae bacterium, assembly GCA_040079965.1. Taxonomy (GTDB): domain Bacteria; phylum Bacteroidota; class Bacteroidia; order Cytophagales; family Cyclobacteriaceae; genus ELB16-189. Next base: position 24,408 of record JBEBJH010000012.1, on the reverse strand, counting down.
GCGAAAAAGACGCATGGCAGATTTGGCCGATGCCTTCATTGCCTTACCTGGTGGTTGGGGCACCCTGGACGAGTTAGCTGAAATTCTCACGTGGAAACAATTAGGCTTAATTCAAGCTTCGGTGGGAATATTAAATACACACCATTATTTCGATTCGCTTCTATCACAAATGGAAATTATGGTGCGGGAGGGATTTCTTCAATCGAAAAATCTTCAGGAAATCAGGGTGGCTGACACCCCAAAAAAACTCCTCATCCAACTTGGGGTAATTAGCGTTTAATCAAAAGAGCTTACCTAAAAATTGGTAGCTTTAAAAGAGGCTTACGTATTCATGCTATTACGGAGTTTTTTGATATCCCTTATTTTACTGATGCCTGTAGCTTTTTGCAAGGCACAAGTGCTGGGCTTTTCACTTCCTCCTGGTAAAACCAAGGTTCAATTTCCGATTGAGATCTACAACAACCTGGTGGTTGTTCCCATGATTCTCAACAATCAATTACCCTTAAAATTTATTTTGGATACCGGGGTTCGTACTTCCATTCTTACTGAAAAAGCATATAGTGATATTCTGAATTTACAGTACTCACGTAAATACACAATTGCAGGCCCGGGTGGTGAAAAGCTGGTTGATGCCTATGTGACAAATAATGTCTCGCTGGATATGCCTGGGGTACAAGGACGTGGACACGCCATGTTAGTGTTGGATCAGGATTACCTTGAGCTAAGAAATTATTTAGGTACCGATGTTCATGGCATCATGGGGTATGAGCTTTTTAGTCGTTTCATTATAGAGGTTGATTATGAGAGAAAGACTCTTACACTTATGTTGCCTGAGCGATTCAAAGAAAATAAAAAATTTCAATGGCTGCCAATACATATTGAGGACACCAAGCCTTATTTAACAGTAAGTCTGGAAATGAATGACACCACTACAGTCAGCGCCAAATTATTGATTGATAGCGGTGCGAGCCATGGACTTTTTCTTGAAACAAGTTCCAGTCCTAAAATAAGAGTACCAGAAAAAAACGTGACCAGTATTATTGGCCGGGGATTAGGGGGTGTCATTATGGGTCAGATTGGAAAGATAAATTCAGTGAATCTTGGGAAATACAAGATCTCCAATGTTCTTACAAATTTTCCTGATCCAAATGCATATATGGATACTTTGAAAACAAGTCGTTCTGTATTTAGAAACGGATCAATTGGTGGCGAAATTTTAAGTCGATTTACGGTGATTTACAATTTCCCCGGTGAGAGGATATATTTCAAAAAGAACTCTCAATACAAAAAGGATTTCTATTATAGTTTGAGTGGACTAACCATTCGTGCGAAAGGGTCAAGTCTCAAAAACTTTGAAATTACTAACATTCGCGCAAACTCTACTTCCCAACAAGCCGATGTACAGGTTGGAGACCGTATATTAAGTGTGAATGGAATTTCTGTTTCAGACCTGGATCTTAATTCAATCAGTGGGTTTTTAAATTCAAAACCTGGCCGAAGAATTACGCTGCAGATTGAAAGAAGTGGAGAAAAAATAAAGAGGCAATTCAGATTGGAAGATCCTTTGTGACTATGGTCTCAACACTCTTAGCAACTGCCCCTTTCTTCTTTTATAGGCCTGTAGCAAATACAATTGTGTCTTCTTGAACTTCTGGGAATTTTTGAGTGCCGTGTATAGTGATTCCCCAGTGATAGAATCTTTCAAAATGTAATTCATTACTCCCGTATTCATCGCTTCATGATAATTGGAGTTTTTTAAAATTGTTATCGGAATGTTTTTCGTTCTTCGATTTCTAATCAAAATCCCTACAGCAGCTTTCAGTTCCAACTGACCTAGATTATCATCGAGTACAATGTAGTTTGGTCTAAAGTGTGCAAGACGATCAATGATACTACGAAGATCAAAGGCTATTTCCATAACGACCTTATGATCTGGAATTCGCTTGAGGCTATCAAAGGTTCGGGTTAACTCTATAGGGTTGTTACCAACGACCAACACGTTTAACTCTTCACTCTGGTTTGAGCTTTTGTCCATAGATTCAAGTATACGTCTAAAACAATTAAACGATCAAAATGGATTCAGGGATTTATTGTTAATTTAATTTTTGTCTGTCGATGTTTGGAAAAACAGGGTTTTCTGTCTTATTAATTAAACAAAATTGGAATCAGTAATTATTGTTGGAGGTGGATTGGCGGGTTTGATTTGTGCAAACTGCCTGGCTGATAAGGCTCCTGTTACTCTGATTGAGAAAAAGACCTATCCTTTTCATCGGGTATGTGGTGAATATGTTTCAAACGAGTCACTTCCATTCCTAAAATCCAGTGGCTTGTTTCCTCAAGAATTAAGCATCCCTCAAATAAATCGTTTTCAGCTTACTTCCGTAAACGGTCAGGAGGCTCTCCTGCCATTAGATCTCGGGGGCTTCGGAATCAGCCGGTATACCTTTGACCACTTTCTCTATCAAACTGCACTTAAACGAGGGGTGAATTTCATTCTGAATACAGAAGTTGAAAATATTCAATTCATAGATGAGCAATTTCAGGTTAAAGCCAATTCAAAAATATATACTTCAAAACTTGTTATTGGTTCATTTGGGAAACGATCCCGAATGGATGTCTCATTGAATAGAGGCTTTATTAAAAAAAGATCTCCCTACGCGGGAGTTAAGTATCATATCCGCACAGATCATCCGGCTGACCTTATTTCCTTACACAATTTTAAAGATGGGTATTGCGGGCTAAGTCGAGTTGAGGATAGTAAGTATACGCTCTGCTATCTCACACATCGTAACAATCTGAAAAAACATGGCAGCATAAAAGAAATGGAGGAAAAAGTCTTGCATAAAAATCCATTTCTTAAATCTGTCTTTCAAAATTCAGAGTTTTTATTCGAACGTCCGGAGGTGATCAATGAAATTTCCTTTGTCACTAAATCTCCTATTGAAAATCATGTGCTCATGGCAGGGGATGCGGCCGGCATGATTACTCCCTTGTGCGGCAATGGTATGGCAATGGCAATACATTCTGCAAAAATCTTGACCGATTTGGTTGTGGATTTTATCCAAGGAAAATTAACGCGGTTGCAGTTAGAGAATGATTACACAGACTCATGGAATTCGCACTTCGCCCGCAGGCTTTGGACTGGTCGGCAAATTCAACGTCTCTTTGGGGATGAGTGGACTTCCAATCTTGCCGTTAACCTGATGCGAAAATCAAAGCCTGTGGCTGAGTTTATTATCCGTCAAACTCATGGAGTCCCCTTTTAAAATCCTTCCTCGTACAGGTTTGGCCACTTAGCAAAAGAAACTTTTCCGCAAAATTCCTTCTCTCTATATTCCCTCGAAATCTAACATCAATTCCTATGAATCGCGAACAGTTTATCAAATCATTAGGGTTACTATCTCTAAGCGGTATAAGTGCAAGTTCATTCGTTTCGGCATGTTCGGGAAAACCCACAACAGAAGCATCGGGTGAACAAGTAGCCGCTACTAAGGAATTATTTTTCAAAATATCATTGGCCGAATGGTCATTTCACAAAGCCTTATTTGCCAAAGAATTTGAAAACCTTGAGTTCCCTGCCAAAGCAAAAAATGAATTTGGCATTAGTGCAGTGGAGTATGTTAATCAATTCTTCATGGATAAGGCAAAGGATACAGCCTATCTCACAGAGCTTAAAAAGCGCGCAGACGATGTTGGGGTTACTAATGTATTGATCATGTGCGATGGTGAAGGAGAAATGGCTAACCTCGATGCTAAGAAGAGAACGGCAGCTGTTGAAAATCATTACAAGTGGGTGGATGCCGCAAAGTTTCTGGGGTGCCATTCCATTCGTGTAAATTGCTTTGGTGTTGGTACTGCAGAAGGGGTTGCTAAAACCGGTGCCGATGGGCTAAGGAGATTAAGTGAGTATGCTCAACCTATAGGTATTAATGTAATTGTAGAAAATCATGGAAGTTATTCATCTAACGGACAGTGGTTGAGCAGTGTGATGAAAGATGTGGGCATGGCCAATTGTGGGACCCTGCCTGATTTTGGAAATTTTTGTACTAAACGTGAGAGTGGCGATGTTTGGGAATCAAAGTGCATTGAGGAGTATGATCGCTACAAGGGGGTGGAGGAGATGATGCCCTTTGCGAAAGGCGTAAGCGCCAAATCCGGGAACTTTAATGAACATGGTGATTGCACCGATACGGATTATGGCCGTATGCTGGCTATCGTAAAAGCAGCCGGCTATACCGGTCATATCGGAATAGAATATGAGGGAACTGTGTTAAGTGAATCTGAAGGTATTAAAGCAACTAAAGTCTTGTTGGAACGAGCAGGGATGATGATCAGCTAGTTCGATTTACAGCTGTAATATATGACTGGTCTCTAAAAAGAACCAGACAAAAAATACGTTGAGACAAAATGCCGAAAGAAAATTAAGCCACATCGTATTGGCAAAATTTGCTTTTGCAGGATCGTTCCAAACCCGAAAAAACCAAATCAGAAAGAAGACAACTACCGGGAAAAGCGACAACAGGAAAATTTCTCCAAACCACAAGGAGTAGTAGGAATAGAAATAAGTCACGTAACCTGCTGCGGCTAATGTGAAAACAACGAGCACAAAAATAAACGTGCCATTAATGCCCAACATTAAACTGATTGTTTTGTCCCCGCGTGCTGCATCCTCTTCATGTTGGTAAATCTGTGTCATGGGGTAAGTGCCCAATAAAATAATACTTGAAAGAATTGCGGGCACCAGCACCCTGCCATTCCCCAGATTTTCGAGACCATAATCATTGATACCTATATAGCACATCAAAAAAGTGAAGAACCCTTGAAATACAATTACGGTAAGCAACCCACCAATGGGAAATTTCTTTAACCGTATAGAAGGATGACTGTAGGCTTTTGACACGAGTCCGTAGATTAAAAGCAACAGGGCAAATAATAAACTTATCTTAAGAAAGCCCAGTACAATGGCTGTTGCATCAAAGAGAAGCGATAAATAATAAAGCCCTTTGGTAACAGGTGGTGGATTCTTCAGTCCACCAATGCTTTTTTCATCTTTATCAAAATAACTGTTGAAGCCATTGCTTGCCGGATAGAGCAACAAATGGATAATCACAAATGACCAAAGCAACCGGCTTTCGCCAAGATTAGGTGATATGCCGAGTGCAAAAACATATACGGGCATCAGAAAGAAAGAGAAGGGAATGCGCAGGTGAAGCCATGCAGAACGCGAAAACATTGAAATTGGAAAATATTAGCTGATCAAGGTAATGAATTCATTATTGTTTAAATCAATATGGATAGCTTTTTGTTATACTTGATACATGAGTTTTATAACTTCCATCGGCACAGCCAATCCGGCAAATAAAGTTAACCAACCCGTCTTAGCCGATTTTATGGTACGTGCCATGCAATTGAAAGCGAATGACGCACGAAAATTAAAAGCAATTTTCAGGGCTTCCGGAATAGAAACCCGGTATTCCGTAATTGAGGATTATGGCAAACAAGATGGATTTGATTTTTATAGCAATACAAACGATCTGGAGCCATTTCCGTCCACAAGACAAAGACTTGAATTATTTAGAACAAAATCTCTTGAGTTAAGTATTGCCGCTATAACTAAGTGTTTGGATAAAGTAGAATCATTTGCCTATAACTCTATTACCCATTTAATAGTTGTAAGCTGTACAGGCATGTATGCACCTGGTTTGGATATTGATTTGGTTAAATCATTAAAACTTTCGACTAACGTGGAGAGGATTTGCATAAATTTCATGGGCTGTTATGCAGCCTTTAATGCAGTCAAACTCGCTGATACTATATGTCAATCAAATTTGAATGCAAAAGTTCTGGTGGTTTGTACTGAACTATGCAGCATTCACTTTCAAAAAGAATCAACCGAAGATAATTTGCTCGCGAATGCGCTTTTTGCTGATGGCTCTGCAGCCTTGTTTATCGAAGGAAGTCCTCGTAAAGGGTTAAACCTTAAGCCGGTAAGTTTCTATTGCGATCTCGCAACAGATGGTGAAGAAGATATGGCCTGGACAATTGGAGACTTGGGGTTCGAAATGCGTCTATCAGCCTACGTGCCAGAGGTGATTCGTAATGGGATAAAAAATCTAACCACCTCCTTGCTGGATCGAATCTCAAATCAACTTTCCGACATCTCCTATTTTGCCATCCACCCAGGAGGCAAAAAAATTCTGGAGGTGATTGAACAAGAACTTGGTTTAACCAAAGAACAGAACAAAGTAAGTTACGAGGTGCTTAAAAATTATGGAAACATGTCGTCACCAACGGTATTATTTGTCTTAAAGGAAATCTCCAAAAAACTGAATGGTGTCGATGATGGTAAGAAAATTTTAAGTTTTGCTTTCGGTCCCGGACTTACACTCGAAAGCATGGTTCTGGAAATTCAAAATCACTGACATGAAAAACGTTGTCCATGTTGATTTCTCTTCACGTTCGGTTGGTGCAGAGATCATGGATGATCTGGATTGTCATGGCAACGTGGTAGATCAAACCTTGCGTGAATTAGATTTCATTAATCAGTGGCTTGGGGGAAATGCTGTTACCCTTCAAGCGATAAAATCAATCTGGAAAACAATTCCAAAAGAACAACCACTTCATATTGCAGACCTCGGATGCGGCAGCGGGGAGATGCTGCGAATTTTATCCCGACTTGCACAGAAAGAAAGTAGAAATGTAGTGCTATCGGGTTTTGATGCAAACCCATACATCGTTGATTACGCAAAGAATCATTCAAAAAAATTCAGCGGCATATCATTTAAATCTGTAAGTGTTTTTTCCCGAGAATTTAAGGATCAAAAATTTGATATCGTTTTAGCCACTCTTTTCATGCACCACTTCACGGATGCAGAACTGGTCGCTCTTTTTTCCGATCTAAAGCAACAAGCAAAATCAATCATCATTAATGATATTCACCGGCATTCTCTGGCATATCACTCTATCAGACTTTTAACAAAACTTTTCTCACAATCAGCCATGGTAAGGTTCGATGCTCCATTATCCGTTCTTAGGGCATTCTCAAAAAATGAGCTTAAAGACATCCTTCAAAGAGCCGGAATTACAGACTTTTCTTTGAACTGGAAATGGGCTTTTCGGTGGCAATTAATTATTCGGACTGATCAGGCATAAACTCTGGCACAATTTTTACTAATTTGGTATTAGTGAATAGGGCTCTATCTCATTGTTAAAACAATAATTATGAAAACAAAGCTGATTTCTTCATTTGTAATTTTATTGATTCTTACTTCCTGTGGCTCCAGTCCCTTTGGGCAAAAAGTAAAAGAACCATTCCGGGGTAATGCCTATGAATCAAATAACAGGTTTTTCCGGGCAACAGGTAAGGGAGAAAGTTCACAGGACAACATAGCCCGTGGCAAGGCCGACATCGAAGCTAAGTCTCAACTGGCTGGCCAGGTAAATACCACCACGAAACAAGTAGCCGATCAATATTTAGGTCAGACTGAAAATGCTAATGCAGCCGATGTGGCTGATAAATTTCAAAGTCTGGTAAGGCAAGTGATGAATACCAACATGGCTGACCTGCGCAAGATTGGCGAAGAAAAATACTTCAACAAGAAAGAGAATAAATACACTGTCTTCATGGCTTACGAGATAAAGAAGAATGCCATGTTCCGCTTCATGAAAAAGCAAGCAAAAACAGATCAGACTATTGATAAGCGCCAGATGGATATCATTGATAAAATTCTGGATGAGCAAATAAAGCAAGCAGATGAAGCCGAAGAGAACGAGAATTAATTTGAACTGTTCGCCATCTTCTCTGTAGTCTCTGCAATTTTCAACTGATTAATAAACTCATCAACCTCTCCGTTCATAACTGCGGGGAGGTTGTGTTGTGTATAGCCAATCCGATGATCCGTAACCCGACTCTGTGGATAGTTGTAGGTACGAATTTTTTCAGAACGGTCGCCACTTCGTACCTGGCTTTTACGGGAAGCGCCCGTCTCCGCTTGCTTTTTCTCTACCTCACGTTCATAAAGTTTGGCTCGCAGCATTACCAGGGCTCGGGCACGGTTGCCATGTTGAGAGCGCTCAACCTGACACGTGATAACAATACCCGTAGGCTTATGGGTCATTTGGACCTTCGTTTCTACCTTGTTTACGTTCTGCCCGCCAGCACCGCCAGATCTAGAAGTGATTACTTCTAGATCTGCAGGGTTGATCTCCACATCCACTTCTTCGGCCTCGGGTAAAACCACAACCGATGCAGCTGAGGTATGCACACGGCCCTGTGTCTCGGTATCTGGTACCCGTTGCACACGATGCACGCCAGACTCGTATTTAAAAATTCCGTACGCACCCTCCCCTTCTATTGCAGTTATAACTTCTTTGTATCCTCCAGCCGTACCTTCGGTAATATCCATTACTGACATTTTAAACCCTCGTCTATCACAGAAGCGCTGATACATGCGCCAAAGGTCACCAGCAAAAATTGCAGCCTCATCTCCACCAGTACCAGCTCGAATTTCCAAAATACAGTTCTTGTCATCATTCGGATCCTTAGGCATCAAAAGCTCTTTAATCTCTGCTTCCAGGGTCTCTTTCTTTGGCTCTAGCTCATCTAATTCCATTTTGGCTAATTCCCGAAACTCAGCATCCTTTTCTTTATGCAATATTTCCTTGGCATGCTGAACGCCATCTAGAGCAGCCTGATATTGATCGTATTTAATCACCACCTTTTCCAGGTCCCGGTATTCCTTGCTCAACTGCTGGAATTTCTTTTGATCCTTCACGGTTTCCGGTTGCCCCAAAAGTTGTCCTACTTCCTCAAAACGGTTCTTTATTTCTATTAACTTTTCAATCATAATTTAAAACAAGGCTGCAAAGTTAATAAAATCAGTGGCTTACCCGGCTAACTTTGCGCGCACTGAACACGATACTTTTTACCTTTAACCTTGAATTGATTGTCCTATGAAATACACGTTATTCCTCCTACTGTTTTTGATTAGCTCCTGCACAGGCTCGCTTACTGAAAACCAACGAAAAAAGATTAAAGAGGATATGGCTATGAATGAGATCAAAAAAGTAACTGAGGCTGAAGTTACTGAAGCTGCCATTCGCTACGGCCAACAAATAGCCGCAGTTGTTGGAAAAGTAGATAAAACCCTTAGCAATCAACCCTTTCTTGATTCGCTTAGTGAGGTCTATCAGGTAGAGATTGTGGCTCTGCAGGAAAGCAACCTGAAATTAAGAGCGATAGAAAAACAAATTCTTGAGGCGTACACTTCAGGTCAGGGTAGTGATAATATTCAAAAAATGGGACCTGACTCTTTACTCTATACCAAACCAATCACGCGCGAACATCCTGATGGTTCTACGGAGTTCATAAAAGCTCTTGGAATTCGCATGACCAGGAAGCAAATCGTGCTTACTATTAAATAAATGGATTCCTGGAAAATCTGGGTTGATACCGGAGGAACCTTTACCGACTGTATCGCTCACTCCCCCGAAGGTTCAATCAAACGTTTAAAAGTTCTCAGCAGTAGTGTGCTGAAAGGTCAGGTAGTTAAAATAAAAGATTCTCAAATTATTGAAGTACAGATTCAATGGCCCGTTGATAAGAATATCTTTAATCAATTTACTATTGCATTTATCGGTGAAGAGAAACATTCAGCCCGAATTGAAAAAGTTGATCTACTTAACTCTCTTATCCATTTAACTGCACCTGCAAAATATTCGCTTGAACCAGGCACTCCATTCGAAATTAGTTCAGAGGAGGAGGTGCCGGTGTTTGCAGCACGCCTTATTACTCAAACTGGTTTTGATCAATCCTTTCCGGATCTCGAAATGAAGTTGGGTTCTACACGAGGAACCAATGCCTTGCTGGAACGAAAAGGTGCCCGGACTGCTTTACTGATAACAAAAGGATTCAAAGATCTGCTTTCAATCGGTACCCAACAGCGAAGTGATCTGTTTGCTTTGGAGATTAAAAAAGAGAGTCCGCTCTATACTACCGTGATTGAGGTTGATGAACGAATTGAATCCGATGGTCAAATTTTAAAACACCTTTCGGTAGGAGAAATTGATCGCGTTGCTTACGAAGTGAAAAAATCGAAGTGTGATTCGATTGCCATCGCTTTCCTGAATAGTTACAGGAATCCACTCCATGAAACCCTGATCAAAGATACGTTGATCAAGAACGGAGCTTCATTTGTCACTGCATCTTATGAAATTTCAGGACAGATAAAAATTCTACCTCGTGCGGAAACTGCAGTAGCAAATGCTTATCTCGATCCGATTATTCACACCTACATCTCCAACATTCAGCAAGGCTTATCAAGCGCACAAATCAAAATAATGACCAGCGCGGGTGGGCTGGTTAACGCCAGTAGCTTCTATCCAAAAGACAGCTTGTTAAGTGGACCGGCTGGTGGCGTTGTAGGTGCAGCCACTGCGGCATCCCTATCAGGGATAAATCAGGTTATTACTTTCGACATGGGCGGAACAAGTACTGATGTTTCCCTCTATAATAAACAGTACACCTATCGATACGAATCCAAAGTTGGTGAAGTAAAAATTCTCTCTCCATCCTTGTCGATCGAAACAATTGCTGCCGGGGGTGGATCTATTTGTGATTTTGATGGCTATAAACTTACTGTTGGACCACACAGTGCGGGAGCTTCGCCCGGGCCAGCTTGTTACGGAAGTGGTGGCCCATTAACAATAACTGATGTTAATCTATTGCTGGGCCGTGCTGACTCAGAATATTTTTCAATTCAGCTTTACAAAAGGGAATCCGAAGCAGCACTCAATCAACTCCTCAAAAAAATTAAAGCCGCCACTGGAAAAAATCCTCAAAGGGAATCTGTGCTGGAGTCTTTAATCCAAATCGCCAATGAGAAAATGGCTGAGGCAATAAAAAAGGTTTCAGTTCAACATGGGCATGATCCCGCTGAATACACATTACTGAGTTTCGGTGGAGCCGGAGGCCAGCATGCCTGTGCCCTGGCCGAGTTACTCGAAATGAAAAAAATTCTCGTGCCTTATGATGCAGGTTTACTAAGCGCTTACGGAATTGGGCATGCAAAAATTGAACACTTTGAAGAAAAACTTCTACTTCAGAATTTTTCTTTGATCGAAAATGATCTTGAAAATTATTTTCTTAACCTCTTTCAAATAGGGGTAAACAAACTAAAACAAGATGGTTACGCGGAAGAAGAAATTCAATTAGAAAAAAAACTTGTTTTTGTAAGATTCAAAGGGCAGGAGAGCAACATAGAAACAACCTATAAAAAAGGATTAGATCTAAAAAAAGAATTCAAAAAGAAGTACCAGGCTATCTATGGGCATTGGCTTCCAGATCGGGAAATTGAAGTAGAATCCATTCGTTCAATTGTTTCAATAAAGGGGTATTCATCAAAAAAGAAAAGTTCCAAAAGCAAATTATATAGTCCTCGTCCCTCAAAACAAACAAGCCTATTTATCAATGGTCAGTGGAAAAAGATAAAGGTCTACCGATGGGAATCGTTAAAATGTGGAGCCACTATAAATGGTCCCTGTTTGGTAGTAAGTGACAACTCAACTACTGTGGTTGATTCAAAGTGGATCTTTCGCCTGGACGAGCAAAATCACGGGCTTCTTCAATTCACAGGAACGAGGAAGAATGTTAAAAATGCTCATTCTCACGAGGCTGCGCTGGAATTATTTAGCAATCGCTTTACAGCAATTGCACAGGAGATGGGCGCACTTTTACAACGGACATCTTTTTCTGTAAATGTAAAAGAGCGACTGGATTTTTCCTGTGCCCTAATGGATGCGCAGGGTTACCTTGTTGTTAATGCCCCACATATCCCGGTTCATTTGGGAAGCATGGGGGTTTGTGTAAGAGAGGTGGCCAAGACGCTGACCATGCAGGATGGCGATGTGGTCATCACAAATCATCCTGCCTATGGTGGGTCTCATTTGCCTGACATCACATTAATCAAACCTGTCTACGTCAAGAGGAAATTAATTGGCTATGTAGCAACCCGGGCACACCATGCAGAAATTGGCGGAAAGAAACCTGGCTCCATGCCAGTCAATGCCATTTCATTGGATGAAGAAGGGGTTATTATTTCACCAATCTTTTTGGTAAGAAAAGGCAAAGTTCAATGGGGGATAATCCGAAAAATTTTGACTGCGGGCCCTTACCCCACTCGTTTACCCGAAGAAAATATGGCCGACTTAAATGGTGCTTTAGCCGCTGTAAATCTGGGAGATGCTTCCTTAAAATCACTTTGTGCAAAATACGGAATCTCCGAAGTTAGCTTCTATATGAAGGCATTACGGAAGTATGCCTCGCGCCTTCTTCGTAAGAAAATAAATCTATTGGCAGGAAAATCATTTCATGCTGAAGAGCGATTAGATGATGGGGCAGGCCTAAAAGTAAAAATTACTGTTCAGAAAAAAAGTAGTTTACAAATTGATTTTACCGGGTCAGCTTCGGTGCACCCCGGTAATCTCAATGCAACAAAAGCCATTGTTCAAAGCGTGATTCTTTATGTGCTTCGACTATGGGTGAATCAACCTATTGCCATGAATGAAGGACTTATGGACCCTGTAAAGGTTATCCTGCCCACAGGGATGCTTAATCCGGATTTTAGTAAAGAAAAATTACCTGCTGTTGTAGGTGGCAATACAGAAGTAAGTCAACGGCTAACCGACACCTTGCTAAAGGCGCTGGGGCTTGTCGCATGCAGCCAAGGAACCATGAACAATTTTCTATTTGGAAACGATCGGTTTGGATTTTATGAAACAATCTGCGGAGGAACGGGTGCCGGTCCTGGATTTAACGGCACAGATACTATTCACTCGCACATGACTAACACCCGAATTACTGATCCGGAAATACTGGAGCTGCGTTACCCCGTACGACTGGAAAGATTTGTGATCAGAAAAAATTCAGGGGGTCGTGGTAAATGGAAAGGAGGGGATGGTGTTCTTCGGGAGATTCTGTTTAAGGAAAAAGTAGAGATCAACATTCTTTCACAACACCGGATTGAAGAACCCTATGGACTTGCCGGAGGGTCGCCCGGAAAAAGAGGCAAACAAAAATTGATAAGGGCACAAGGTCAAGAAATTATATTGAAAGGAATGGATAGTACATCCGCAGGTGTAGGTGATCGGATTGTCATTGAAACGCCTGGTGGTGGCGGTTATGGAAAACAAAAAGCCCCGAAATAATCGGGGCCAGTTGCAAGTTCCTGATCTGCTTCTTACTTATTAGCAGCCTCTGGTTTGGGAGTAATGCCCAGTTTTTTCAAGACCAGATTTGAAATATTGTATTTCTCGTCTGAGAAAAGAAGAATGTCCTCTCCACTGCTCATGGATTGCGGATTGATAATAAAGGTATATGCATTTTCCTTGGCTACATCTTCAATAGCCTTACCCACTTTCTTGAATACGGGTTCCATCAAAGAAGTTTGCTTGTTCCGCAAAGAAGTTTCGGCATCCTGCTGAAATTTCTGTATGCTCTCTTGCATGCCTTGTAATTCTCTCTCCTTGTCGGCTCGAATTGCATCGGGGGTTGTTACCGGCATTGCCTGATACGCTTTGTACTTAGCCTCCAATTCCTGACTCTTCGCTTTCAATTGATTTTCTAATTGAGTGCCGTGAGTCTTCAGTTCATTTTCAATTTGTTTGGTTTCAGGTAGCTGGCTGAAAATATATTGCCAATCGGCAAAGCCGATTTTTTGCGTTTCCTGGGCTTGGGCACTTACTGCCACAACACAAAACAGAAGTAAAAAAAGTGTTCTCATTTTTAGTTTATTTATTTGACTTTATCGTTGGGGTCGCCTAACCCTAATTCTTCTAAAACAAAATCGGTGTAATCATGCCTGGGATCTGTATAGACCATTACTAACTCACCTGACTTATCGAATAAAATGGCCAGTCGATTCGCCTTACATACTTTCTCCACTGCATCAAACACCTTATCCTGTAAAGGTTTAATCAATTCTTGTTTTTTCAAAAAAAACAGTCCTCCAAAACCAAAAACCTTTTTCTGATAATCCTTCAACTCCGTCTCCTTCTTCATTATTTCGTCCAGCCGCTCTTGTTTCATTTCTTCGGTCAGAAGCACTTGCTCTGCCTGATAAATCCTGTAGAGTTCATCCACCTTTTTCTGCATCTCTTCTATTTCCTTCTGCCAGGCCGATGAGAGTTGATCTATTTCTCCCTGTGCCTTGCTGTATTCTGGCATTTTACTCAGAACAAACTCTGAGTCAAAATACCCGAACTTCTGAGCAGTGACAAAATTCAGGCCGAAAAAAAGAAAACATGGAATGAGCAACAAAAACCGCATTCTTTATCTGATTTGCTGGCCTATGGTAAAGTGAAATTGTGAGCCACTTATATCTGACGCCCCTGGTAATTTATCAAATCCATAGGCCCAATTAAGTCCTATTAGGCCAAATGCAGGCATAAAAATTCTCGCCCCCACACCAGCTGATTTATACAGATTAAACGGATTAAAATCATAGTAATTGTTCCAGTTGTTTCCAGCTTCAGTAAATACGAATCCATAAATAGTTGCGGTTTGACCTGTTACTACCGGGTAACGCAACTCTAATCCAAACTTATTATATACAATGCCCCCCTCAATACCAACTAAAGGCTGACCCTGCCGTGCGTAATTTGGAGGCGTCACCAGTTTGTTACCGTAGCCTCTTAAACCGATGATGTCCTGTCCTAAAACAAAAGAGTTAAATCCACCCGCTAATCCATCGCCCCCTACCACAAAACGCTGAAAGGGACCAACTCCAAGTTCTTTATCATAAGCACCAATGTATCCAAAATGAGCCTTCGTTTCCAGCACAAGGCTCCGCCCATCAGGTTTTGAGCTCCCTATTATTTTGATATAAAACTTTGCGTCCAGCATCCATTTATAAAGTTCCGTCCAGGCATATTGCTTATCTGGATCTTCATAATAGGATGGATCCCTCCAGGCTGAATAAGGAGGTGTTAAACTAAGGGCCAAAGATATTGTAGATCCTGATGAAGGATACATTGGGTTATCAATGCTATTCCTTGACAAGGTGGTAGTTAGCATGATCTCATTCGTTTCACCTATCGCAGGCAAGGTGGTAGAATTAAAGTAGTTTTGGTACTTATACTTAAGGAATGACATTGACTGAGTTAGTGAAAAATAATTATCCGGCCATTCAAGTCTTCGCCCAAATCCAATTGTAACTCCACTTTGTTTAAGAGATCGGTTATCTGTGAATTCCCCTTGAGAATCCGGGTATCTCGAAACAGAATTGTTTAAGCTAACCGAAAGTGAATTGGGCTTTCTGCCACCTAGCCATGGCTCAGTAAATGAAAGACTGTAACTCTGGAAAGAACGACCATTGGCCTGGACCCTCAACGACAATCGCTGGCCATCTCCTGTTGGCATGGGTTTCCATTTGTCAAAATGAGGAACATTTCGAATTGAAAAGTTATTGAACGTCAACCCGACAGTGCCCACAAAACCATAGTATCCACCCCACCCACCAGACAATTCGATTTGATCACTTGATTGTTCCTCCACTTTCCACTCTATGTCGACAGTGCCATCGGCCGGGTTGGGTCTGATATCCTGTTCAATCTTCTGGGGATTAAAGTATCCCATCTGCGAAAGTTGCTGTTGAGTGCGGATTAGATCTGATCTTCTAAATTTCTGCCCAGGAATGGTACTCAATTCTCTTCGGATTACGTGATCATTCGTACGCTCATTACCACTAATGATTACTTCATCAATAGTCGCCTGCTCGCCCTCAAAAATTCTCATTTCCACATCAATAGAGTCTCCGACAACGGCTACCTCCACGGGATTTACACGGAAAAACAAGTACCCATCATCCATATAAAGACCACTTATATCTGCGCCTTTAGGATTGAAGGTCGTTTTCTTAACAATCATCTCCTGGTTATAGACATCCCCTTTGTTGATATCTAGAATTTTATTAAGAATGTTCGCTGAATAAACGTAGTTGCCTACCCAATTAATATTTCGGAAATAATATTTTCTTCCTTCATACACTTTGATTTTTACATCAATATTAGATTTGTCGTAGTTAAGGATTGTATCCGACAGGATTTCGGCATCACGATAGCCCAATGAATTATAATACTCTATCAACTTCAATTTATCTTCTTCAAATTCGGACCGAATAAATTTAGATCCGCCAAACACATTTAGTTTAATATTTCGGTTGATAAATTCCTTGAAGTCAAGTCCTGTAACGTGACGACTCGAATCCAAAGCCGGCTTGATTTTGTTTGGCCTAAGGTGAAGCAATTCTCCTAAAAGGACCCGGTGAATAGAAATACGAGGTCTTTCATGAGTTTTTTTCAGCTTTCCTTTCAACTTACTGTCCGTAATAGCATCATTCCCTTCAATGTAGACAGCATTAATCTTCACTTTAGACTTAAGATCAACATCTATCTTCAACCGCACTCCTCCACGGTTAAGCGTGTCTGCTTCCGGAGTGACTTTCACTACTGTATTAAGAAATCCCTTTTTAACGAAGTGTTTTTTTACTGATAGTTCTGCATTTCGGATCGTGGCATCATTCACAATTTTGCCCTTAATCAATTTCAAATCTTCCTTCAGGGATGATTGGCTGGATTTGCTGATACCAACAAAGTAAAAATCGTTAAGGCGAGGGCGCTCCGTTAAAATGATAGAGAGATAAACATTTGACCCCTCAATTTTCTGAACAGAGATTGTAACATCGCCCACCAGACCATGCTTCCATAGCTTCCTAATCGCTCCTGAAATACCATCCCCCGGTATTCTAATCTTATCTCCAATCTTCAGGCCCGTCAGAGAGACCATTGCGTTTTTATCCAGCACATTTAAGCCGGTAACTTCAATACCTGCAATGGTATATTCCTGTGGGGAAGCGTAGTTAAGTGTTGGCTCGGTGGTGGTTTGGGTTTGCGCGCGATTATTTCTAAACTGAGCAAATATTTTATAATTACCCAAAAAAATAAGGAGTACCGAAAAAAGTAAAATTCTCTTCATCAAAATTTAAGCGGTTGGGTTCAGAACTTTTCCAAATCTTCGTTCTCGCTTTTGATACGCACAGATAGCCTCATATAAATGTTCCTTTCGGAAATCGGGCCATAGAGTAGGGGTGATAAAAATTTCTGTATAGGCAATTTGCCAGAGCAGAAAATTACTAACCCTCAATTCACCACTCGTCCGGATCAGTAGCTCCGGATCGGGTATCCCAGCTGTTTTCAAATGCTCTGAAAAATAGTGTTCATCAATTTCTTCAGGTTGTATTAATCCATTTTTTGCCTCTTCGGCCAATTTTTTGGCTGCTTCAACTATTTCCCACCGGCCACTATAATTCAGGGCCAGTTGCATAGTAAGACCGCTGTTATTCTTTGTGGCCTCAATAGCTTGTGCAAGATTATTCTGGCAATCTTTAGGCAAATGAGTTACGTCTCCAATGGTTCGGAGTTTTACCTGGTTTTCGTGCAGGGTGTTTATTTCTTTCTGAAGAGTATTTACCAATAACTCCATAAGTGCATCCACTTCTTCTTTGGGTCTCCCCCAGTTTTCTGTGCTAAATGCATAAAGGGTTAGGTACTTTATACCTAACTCTCCACACCCTTCGGTAACATCTTTAACAGCCTGAATGGCATTTCGATGCCCGAAAATCCGTGCTGCACCCTTATTCTTTGCCCATCGCCCATTACCATCCATGATAACGGCTATATGCCGAGGCAAATTATTGAAGTCTATATTTTCCTTAAATGATGCCACAAGGGGGCAAAAATAGCCTTTTTTTCAAACTTCTTTATCAATCTGTTTGTATAAGCAGAAGTATCTTCAAAGACTTATAAGATGAGTTCTACGGCAATAAAGTTGAGGTTTGAGCCTCAAATCTCAGCGGTAAGGGCTGCTGGGGCACGGGATGTCGTAAAATGTATAGGTTAGGGTAATTCCCGTAAAGAAATAATTATCGTAATCAAAGGCGTTGCCGTATTGGTAATTCTTGAATGATGGGTCGCCATCCGAGATATTATCAAGATAGTCGAAGAATGTTTTCCGGATCCCAATTTCAAAAGCAATGTAGTATTTCGGGTTAAGTACATATTTCATTCCTCCACCAAAAGGAATAGCAACCTGGACGTTGCTGTACGCTGCATTTTTTTGCTGTACCCCTGAAATGCCAAACAAGCCAGCTCCAGCAAACAGATAAGGCGTAAAGCGAAACTTTCGCTTATTGTCTCTCCAATCTAAAAAATGATATTCAAAACTGATACTCGTTTCCAGCAAGAATAAATTGAATGAGGCCGCCCGATTGGTAGCGAATGCGTCAATGGGTTTTCTTAAATCCGAGGCCGCAATCTTTCCTGCTGTGATAGCAGTACGCAAGCTCACTACTTTACTAATGTTTGACCTATAAAAAACAGTTGCTGCTGGTTTTGAGAATGCAAGATTATACGTGCGCACAAGGTCTCCAGTATAGTTAAAGACACCTAAGCCAAAACCAACCTCAGAACGTTGGCCAATCATTTGTTGTGCATGGACTGATCCGAAAACCACCAGCATCACGGATGTTAATTCAAAAAAACGAATGGCGCGTTTACACATCAGGTATTATCTGAATTTGGCTTTATGGAATGTGGCGCCAAGAATATAAGTAAGGCGGATGGTTGTAACCATGTAGATATCCCGATCATTTTTAGATCCTCTTACATTGTCCGGAAACTCACTTCCATAACCATTAATAGTAGAATACGTCTGACCGTTTCTTGCCGTGTAACTTGTTAGTGGAGGAAGTTCATTAGCAGGCAGTTCATTGCTTCGATAAGACATGGCCCGAGCAAGATTATTGGTACCAAAAACACCCAGGTCAACGTAGTTTTCACTTACATCATCCAGGTAGTCTGTAAATGTGTAACGAAAGCCAATATCTGCCCAAAGATCCATCACCTCATTTAGTCTGAATCTTGCCCCTAATCCAAATGGAATTGCAACCTGTAATTTACTATACGGCTTAATTTCATAATTAACATCAGTAGGATCAAGTGTTGAATACTGACCTTCTGTACCCAGTGGCCGAAGGTCGATCCACTCTCCTGACGAAACACCCAGTGCCTCACCATTCAGGCCCGTTGTTGGCGCTTGTGCCTGTGGATTGGACAAAAATCCAGCAACACCTAGATATGCGTAAGGAGTCCATTTCACCCTGCTGATGTACGTGGCATCATTCTCAAATAAATCAAAATAAGCAACCACTGAGAGTTCTTTTATTCTATTTCTGAATGACAAATTTCTTTGATAACGAAACTTACCATTCTCTTGGTCTGCAAAGTCAGCAGATTCTGTATCCGCGCCTTTTAACGTTCCATACATAAATTGGCCCTGAAGCGTGTACCGAGGCCCAAAGCGGTGGGCTAATGAAAGACCGAATGCGGGACGCGTAAAAGAAATATCCGAACTAAAACTCGATGGCTTTGGGGCAATATCTCCATAGTAGTTGAGTGCACTTACGGAAAATCCGATCGCATTATAAATTTTGTTTTTACCAAATCCGGCCTTTCCTCCTCTATAACTGGAAATCCGTTTGTTATTCTTTTTGATTGATTTCCGATTGAGCTGAGCATAGGTTTCCGTTGAGGACCCCAGTACTATGAACAGACAAATGACACCAAAAAATAACTTTCTCATGCACGGAGATTTTTGCCAATCACAAACTTATGAAATTACCGGGAAAATGAGAATTCTAGTTTCGAATGTCAAGCCCCCAGTTGAGCTTTTGCCGAAGGGTATTGAAAAAATGATGTCCGGGCAATTGCACCAGTTTTACAAAAAATCGCTCCTTTTTGATTTTCAGTTTAACTGAGTCGTCAATGGTTTCAAAGCGGGAGTCGAGGGAGACTAGATACTTTTTGCTTCTGCCTTCAATTTCAAATGTAATCTCAGATTTATCAGAGATAACTATGGGCCGGGTTCCCAGATTATGTGGACTCACTGCCGTAATAATAAAGCTCTCAGACTTGGGGTAAACCAAGGGGCCACCACAGCTCAGTGAATACCCGGTAGATCCGGTTGGGGTTGATACGATAATGCCATCCGACCAATATGAATTCAATAATTCACCATCAACAAAAACGTGCACCGTTATCATGGAAGATGTATCCTTTTTCATGATGGTGAAGTCATTCAATGCAAAGTTTAATGGTTCAAAAAGTTTAGGTGTAGAATTCAATTTGAGCAGTGTACGGCTTTCCACTTTGAAATTACCTGTAAATACAGCTTCAAGGGCGGTATCAATATCATCGCGACTGGTAATTGCCAGGAATCCAAGCCGGCCCGTGTTAATACCTAATATTGGGACTTCGGCTTTACCGATATAAGTCACTGATTCAAGCATGGTACCATCCCCCCCCAACGAAAAAAAGAAATCAAGACTGCGAAGATTATCCCCCTGCTCAAAGGTTTTGTATTTGATATCTCCAAGAAGTGGAGACTTAACTTGTTTGATAAATTTAGAGGATAACCAAATTTCTGCCTTACGCTGTTTGAGTTGGTCTAAAATTTTCTCAATGAAACGAGTTGATTTTGCCTGAAAGTCTTTACCATGTATACCGATGCGCATGCGTTTGCCGGTTAGATATCAAGATAACGAAGCAACATGTCAATTTTATCCTTCTCTCCTGTATCCTGCCGGGTTTCTTGGTATCGGCCTATAACCCTATAACCGAAGCGTTCCAGTGTGGCAACAATTCTTGTCAATTCAACCTGGTTGATTTTTAGCGTAAGTTTAATTTTTCCTTTGTCCATTGGATCTTCAACCATCAAGCTACTGATTACCTTAGCATTGTTTTCTTCAACATACCGGCTTATTTCAGCGAGGGAATAATCAATCAAATCCATAGAGAGTACGAGTATCCCCCCAGGCATTTGCACAGACGCTGTTTGAGCAAATGATATCATTACATCCTGAACAGTAATTACTCCTACATATTTTTGCTCTTCATTGAGCACCGCTACGATCTGAAGCTTGTTATCGCCAGCTATTTTGAGAATATCATAGAAGTGCGAGTCGAGCTGAACGGTGCACTGCTTGCCTACCAAATCAAAATCAGCAAGAGTTCTGTCTATATCATTGGACTCCAAAATGATTTCCTCTGAAATAAACCCAAGAAGATTTCCCTCCTCTACTACCGGCAAGTGCAGGCACCGAAACTCTTCCATCCAAACAATAGCTTTATGCGCATCATCGGTGACTTTGAGCGGGGGAATCATGTGATTAATCAACTCTTCAGCAATCATTCGATCCGGATTAATTCTTTCGTACTAAAAAGTCTTCTACCATTTCGTTGAATTTTTGCGGATACTCCATCATAGGAGCATGACAACACTTATCAATAAACTTCAATTCCGAATTCGGTATCAGTCTGTTAAAATCATGGCCAACCATAGGCGGTGTAATGGTGTCGTTTAACCCCCACACCAGCAAGGTCGGTACTTTTATGTTAGCCAATTCCAGTGCCAGGTTATTTCGTTGTGCTGATTTTGCAATTGCAACAATCCGCATGCACTTGGGTATGCTTCGGGTTGTTTCAAACACCTCGTCTACTAACTCCTTGGAGGCTACATTGGGATCATAAAAGGTATATGCCACTCGCTCGCGGATGTAATCATAACTGCCTCTGCGCGGATAAGAACCGCCCATTGTATTTTCAAATAATCCGGAACTTCCTGTAAGCACAAGTTTTGAAACCTTATCGGGATTAGCCAAGGTATAGAGAATACCTACATGGCCACCCAAAGAGTTACCCATAATCATCATCTTCTCCAAATGCTTCAGAGCAACAAATTGCTCTACAAATTCTCGGAGCCCCTGTAGCCCTGCTTCTTTTATTGGCATTTCATAGATTGGAAGCATAGGGATGATTACCCTAAAGTGACGCGAATAGTGATTTACAACTTCCTCCCAATTACTAAGGGCACCGAAAAGACCATGCAACAGCATCAAGACCGGTCCGTGACCTTCATCTACGTATTTAAAATCACCTTCTTCTTTTACCAGCAAGGACATAATGTGCCTATTTTGTGATAAGTAACTAAAAAAAACTGAACCTTAGAACTGCTTGAAAGTTTCTTTGAAAAAAGGCAAGAAATCTCCAAAAAAGGATGCGAGGGTTGGAGCAACCTGAGCAACAAGGGGGTAGAGTTTAGAATCATTTACCCAATCGGATGGGAGGCTGATCTTAAATGAATCAACAAGCCACAGGATTATACTAATTGAAAAAGCATACTTCACTAACCCAAGTAATGCACCAGCTATTGCATCCATTCTGCCAAGAAAAGATTTATCCATTGAGTTTTTTATTCGTCCTCCAATGAAAACAACCACCAACACAACAATTACAAAAATCACCAGGAAGGAAATGTAAGGAAGAACTTCCGTGTCGGCATTAAACTTATGAGTGAGATACTCAACACCCAATCCCATGAGTTTAAAGCCAGCAAACACACCCAGCACAATGGCTAATAAAAAAAACAACTCCATCAAAAACCCACGCTTGTACCCGAGAAAAGCGCCAGCTGCCAAAATGATGGCGATAACAATATCTGCTTTGCTCAAGAGGCCAGAAGTTTTTTTACGATTTCTGAAATTAGTTTTCCATCGGCTTTGCCCGCCAATTGTTTAGTGGCAACGCCCATTACTTTGCCCATGTCCTGCGGACCCTTAGCCCCCACTTGCTCCACAATCTTTTTCAGTTCTGCAGCAACCTCATCTTCTGACAATTGCTTTGGTAAGTAACGACTGATTACTTCCAGCTCGAATAACTCCTTCTTTGCCAGATCTTCTCTTCCTTCCTTCTGAAAAATCTCAGCGGACTCCTTACGTTGTTTAGCGGCTTTCATCAGCAACTTATTTTCCACATCCTGGCTGATTTCTCCTGAAGAGCCCTTCTCTGTTTCGGCCAGCAGGATTAACGACTTAACCGAACGAAGTGCGGTGAGTTCCTCCTTGTTTTTCGCCAGCATGGCAGTCTTAATATCATTATCAATTTGTTGTCGCAGGCTCATGATCAGATTCGTTTATAACTTTGAAGCAAAATTAGCTCTACTTTTATAGAATAAAAATTTTGATCGGACCTCCGGCTTCAAAATAAAAGTTATGACTCGACTTTCCGTAAACATTAACAAAATTGCTACCCTGCGAAATGCCCGTGGAGGTAACAACCCAAATGTTATTAAAACTGCTCTTGACTGCGAGCGTTTTGGCGCTGAAGGCATTACCGTACACCCACGACCGGATGAACGCCATATCCGCTACAGCGATGTTATTGAATTGAGGAAAAATGTAACCACAGAATTCAACATTGAAGGATATCCGGATGATCGATACCTGACCTTGATACGTGAAACAAAGCCAGCACAAGCCACCCTGGTGCCTGACGGACCGGATGCGATAACTTCAAATGCTGGTTGGGATACTGTGAAACATTCAGAGTTTCTTAAGAAGGTTATTTCAGAAATAAAAAATCAGGGTATTCGGGTTTCTGTATTTGTTGATCCCTCCATAGAAATGGTTGAAGGCGCTAAAAAGGTCGGAGCCGATCGGATTGAATTATACACTGAGCCCTTTGCAGCTCAATATCATGTGAACCGGGAATCGGCCGTTAAGCCCTATATAGCAGCAGCTAACGTTGCTCATTCGCTTGGCCTTGGTATCAATGCGGGTCATGATTTGGATCTTCACAATCTTGGATTTCTTAAAGCATCCCTTCCGCATCTCGATGAGGTTTCAATTGGCCACGCACTGATTTGTGATGCACTCTATCTTGGACTTGAAAATACAATACAGTTGTATTTGCGACAGTTGAAGTAAATCCAACATTCACTTCAGATCTGTTTCCTGACATTTCGGTACACCGATTTGCCGATACAGTTTGTTTTAATTTTTACTTTTTTGGAGTTGCTATACTTTTAAACAGTTATCATCATTGTATGGCTACTCGCAAAAAAATTATCATCCTGCTTGGCATTCTGGTGGCATTGCTGGTCGGCTATTATTCACTTAACGCGACTCCGGTCATTTAAAATCATTTCTTGTCAGCCAGCCGACCCACACGCAGATCGCATTTGTTTACCTTTATCACAATGAAAGCAAATGATATGTTAAAGATACAATTGGTCGTGGTTGGGCTTTTGTTTTTCTCACTGCAGGCTCACTCTCAAACTTCAGAAGTGTTCACAACAAATGATGGAGCCATACAGGGTTATGATGCGGTTGCCTATTTCACCGAAAGCAAGGCCGTAAGGGGGTCAAAAAGCTTTACCTTTAACTATGCGGGAGAAGTCTGGTATTTTGCTTCCGCAGAAAATCTAAAAACATTTAAAACTACCCCCGAAAAGTATGCGCC
>JBEBJH010000218.1:0-7807 GCA_040079965.1 Cyclobacteriaceae bacterium | reverse complement strand
GGGATCCACAGCCAGAACGGCAATTTTTTTTGAATGTGATGTAAGCAGTTTCCCAAAGGTCTCTATGAAAGTGCTCTTACCGACCCCCGGTACCCCGGTGATACCGATTCGAATAGATTTACCGGTGAGCGGCAGTAACTCTTCAATCAGTTGATTAGCCAAGACCTGATCTTCACTTCGCTGACTTTCAGCAAGGGTGATTGCCTGCGCCAGTACTACAGTATTTCCAGTAGAAATTTCCTTTACAAATTCAGATAAATTGAGTCGCCCGGATAAAGTGTTTTTCAATGTCAGTATTGATTGATCATCTAAATTTCTAAATTTATTGTGAACTTAATGCACTATGAAGAAAATCTCTATTAAAAGTCTTGCTATAACTGTGTTTGTTTTTTTCATGATGTGGGGGGTTAACAAGGCTATGGATTTTAAAGGCTTAAGCGCTTTTGACGGAATGTCACAAGCATTTAAAGAATTTGAGATAACTGATATTGTGTTTTCACAATTGCGCCCAGATCCTCTTGTAGATCAAAGAATTGTGGTTGTAAACTTAGGAGTGCTTGACCGGAGAGATGTTGCTCAACAGATTCATATTATCAATCAGTTTAAACCAAAGGTAATAGGGATTGATAGTTATTTTAATTGTGAAGGACGATTGAGGGATTCTGTGAATTGTCCTCAATTACTTGATACGTTGGGAAATCTACTTCTTTCTGATGCTATAAAAGAAGCAGGCAATGTGGTGCTGGTCTCGAAATTGCTTCAGAAGACAAAGACCTCGTTGGATGATAATTTAATTGATGTTTATGACTCTATTGAATACTCTGACCTCAACTTTAGCATGTATGCCAAGCATGGCTACGCTAATCTGTTAACAGATCCCCCCGCAGTATATCAGGATGACGTAAAACAATGCCGTGCATTCGTTCCAAAATACACAGTAAATAATGAAGAGAATTATGCTTTTGCGGTTCAAATGTGCATGATGTTTGATTCGGCAAAAACCAAACGCTTTCTTGCCCGAAACAAGAACGAAGAAATAATCAATTACCGTGGGAATGTTGAGATTCAGGATATACGATTAAAATCTGTACGTCAAAAAGAAACTTCTACTACTCGATATCCATTGATGTTCTACGCTGTGGATGCTGATCAACTTTTGAATGGTGAAGTTTTGCCTGAATTATTTAAAAACAGTATTGTAATTGTTGGGTTTTTAGGAGCCTACTTTGGAGACCCCTCGTGGAATGATAAATATTTTACCCCTCTCAATAGGAAAGTTGCTGGTAGGGCTAACCCTGATATGTTCGGAGTTGTGGTTCATGCCAACATAGTGGCTATGATCCTAAATGAAGATTATGTAAACGAGTTAGCTCCATGGCAGAAATATGCTATAGCCTTTATTGTTTGCTTTTTGACAGTCATGCTATTCATTACAATTGACTACAGATTACCTCTGTGGTTTGATGCACTCTCAGTGCTGATACAGGTAATTTTGTTATTAACGGTGTCCAGTCTTATTGTTTTTTGTTTTGCCAGTTTTGATTTTAAACTAGACCTCACAGCAACATTGGCCGCCTCAGCCTTGGTTGGACCTTGTTACGATATTTATAAGGGTTTCCAGAATCAAATCAGAAAATGGCTTACCAAGAAGCCTGTGGATGTATTAATAGAGTGAAGTCGAAATTGGCACGATTTTTTAGTATTTTCGAATTGCAAATCC
Organism: Cyclobacteriaceae bacterium; assembly: GCA_040079965.1. Lineage (GTDB taxonomy): Bacteria > Bacteroidota > Bacteroidia > Cytophagales > Cyclobacteriaceae > ELB16-189. The sequence continues at coordinate 6,087 of JBEBJH010000218.1, read as the reverse complement.
ATTAAAAACCATGAAAAAAGGTAGATTTCTCTTGTTGTGTGGCTTTATCGCGTTGAATTCCATTATCTATGCCCAGGATTATACATTTCGTGTCCTTGCAAATAAGGGTGCAAATGAGATTAAGTCGGGCGATGGCTGGCAGCCTGTAAAAACTGGCGCAAGCCTTAAGTTGGGTGACGAACTCAAAGTGACCGAAAATGCATCTATCGGACTGGTTCACTCTTCAGGAAAACCCCTGGAAGTAAAGAAGGCTAATACATATAAAATAGCTGATCTTGCGGCCCAAATAAGCGGTGGCTCAAGCGTATTAAATAAATACACAGACTTTATTTTGAGCAGTAACTCAGCAGAGGCAAAGAAAAACAGATTGAGTGCAACGGGGGCGGTCCACAGGGGTCTTGGAATTAAAGTTTACTTGCCCAATAACCAATACGCGAGTGTATTTAACAACATTGTGTATGTAAATTGGGATAAGGCCGAAAAAGGCCCTTACTCTGTTTCGTTCCTGAATATGTTTGATGATGTATTGCTGAAAATAGAGACGCCCGAGAACTCAGTTTCTATTGACTTGAATGATCCTAAGTTTGCTGGTGAAACAGCCGTGCTGGTTGAAATCCAATCTAAGTCAACGGGCACAAAGTCAGATGAGCGTTACCTGATCAAAAAGCTTTCTCCCGGAGAGCATGAAAAGGTGAATGTTGCTTATACAGATGTCATGAAAGAATTAAAGGATGAAACCGCATTCAATAAATTATTTCTTGCCGGATTTTACGAGCAGAATAAGTTATTGATTGACGCTATTACTTCGTATGAGCAAGCCATGAAACTGGCTCCGGATGATCCAACCTATAAAGATTATTATGAGGAATTCCTGTTGAGGAATAAGCTCAAAGTAACTAAGCCATAAAAATCTTAACTGATAAAGAAGACCCCGCCAGCAAGCGGGGTTTTTTATTTTTGGCCTCTTTACGTACTCGTTTGGCTGACAATTATATTATCCTAATTTTGTGAGCAAACCTTTCTCTTATGAGTGTTTTAGTAAATAAAAACTCCCGCATCATTGTTCAAGGATTCACCGGTTCAGAAGGAACTTTCCATGCAGGGCAAATGATTGAGTATGGAACCAATGTAGTGGGTGGCGTTACTCCTGCAAAGGGAGGTCAGGTGCACCTTGGCCGTCCTGTATTTAATACGGTTAAAGAGGCTGTTGAAAAAACAGGGGCTGATGTATCTATCATTTTTGTTCCCCCGGCTTTCGCTGCTGATTCAATTATGGAAGCTGCCGAGGGTGGAATCAAAGTTATTGTGGCAATTACTGAAGGCATTCCTGTAAAGGATATGATGATGGCCAAAAAATATGTGAAGGAAAAGGGCGTAACACTAATTGGCCCCAATTGTCCGGGTGTTATTACTCCCGGAGAAGCCAAAGTGGGCATTATGCCTGGGTTCGTTTTTAAGAAGGGAAGAATTGGAATTGTTTCGAAATCAGGTACGCTTACGTACGAGGCTGCTGATCAAATAGTAAAAGCCGGGCTTGGTGTCTCCACGGCAATTGGGATTGGCGGTGATCCGATTATCGGAACACCTACCAAGGATGCAGTAGAGTTGCTGATGAATGATCCTGAAACTGATGCCATTGTTATGATCGGTGAGATTGGTGGTAATTACGAACCCGTTGCGGCACGTTGGATAAAGGAGAATGGAAATAAAAAACCTGTAGTTGGTTTTATTGCCGGCCAGACAGCACCTCCGGGAAGAAGAATGGGGCATGCGGGTGCAATCATTGGTGGAGCAGACGATACGGCCGCTGCCAAAATGAAAATCATGCGTGAATGCGGTATACATGTAGTGGAGTCTCCAGCTTTGATAGGAGAAACCATGTTGAAAGCGTTGCGTAAGTAACTTAGAGAAAGAATTAAAAGCCACAGATTCACTGATTTACTCTGTGAATTTGTGGCATATTTATTTTATAGCAGTTCGTTAGCGAGATTGGCTAACTCTGAACGCTCACCTTTTTCCAATGTTACGTGCGCGTATAATTCATGATCCTTTAACCGATCAATTAAATAAGATAGCCCGTTACTTTGTGAATCGAGATAAGGAGTGTCAATCTGATGGATATCTCCAGTAAAAATTATTTTAGTATTCTCCCCCGCCCTTGTGATAATGGTTTTCACTTCATGCGGAGTAAGGTTTTGTGCCTCATCTACAATGAAGCATATGTTGGATAAGCTTCTGCCACGTATGTAGGCCAACGGGGTGATCACCAGTTTTTCATTGGTAACCATTTCGGTAATTTTCGAATACTCCTTGTCAGACTCACTGTATTGATTCTGAATAAATTTAAGATTGTCCCAAAGGGGTTCCATGTAAGGATTCAACTTCGATTTTATATCGCCTGGTAAATAGCCAATGTCTTTGTTGCTCAAAGGCACAATCGGCCTTGCCAGATAGATTTGTTTATATTCTCTCTTCTGCTCAAGTGCTGCAGCCAAGGCAATCAGTGTTTTACCGGTTCCCGCAACCCCTTGCATAGATACTAGTTTTATCTCTGGCTTTAACACTGCGTGAATAGCAAAGGCTTGTTCGGCATTGCGGGGTTTTATTCCATAGGCATTTCTTTTTTCAACTTGCTCCACCATGCCGTTGGCGGAATTGTAAAATGCCAGTACCGACTTCTTTCCGCTCTTTAATATATAGTAGTGGTTTTTCATTGGCTTTTCCTTGCCAAGCACTTCTCCCGGAGGACAGTATCCCTTTTCATACATCAGGTTGATAATGGATGGATCCACTTCTTCAACTACTGTGCGACCGGTATGAAGTGAACTGATGTTTTGAATTTTACCTGTAGTGTAATCCTCGGCCTGTAAGCCAAGGGCCTTAGCTTTTAGTCGCAGATTTACATCTTTTGAAACGAGAATAACTTTACGGCCCTTCTCTTCTTTTTGAAGAAGCAATGCCGAATTTAAAATCCGATGGTCAGCTTTATCCTCATTAAATACTTTGTTGGCATCCACAGAGCCACTACCGCCTGTGTCCATCAGCACCCGGAAATTGCCCTTTCCTTTTCCATTAATGGGGTTCCAGTGATGCAACATTTGATCTTTTGCAAGTTTGTCCATCAAGCGGATAAACTCGCGGGCTTCAAAATTTTTGGTATCGTTCCCTTTTTTGAAGTTATCAAGTTCCTCAAGTACGGTTATCGGTATACCGATGTCGTGTTCGTCAAAGTTGAGAATGCTGTTATGTTCATAGATGATAACTGAGGTGTCTAGTACGAAAATTTTTCTGTCCTTGTCTTTCTTGCTCATAATGTCAGGTTAAAAAAAAGCGAAGACACGTTTCTTACAATGGTGTAAAAGAACCCTGCAAGTATAAAACGTATCTTCGCCCATCAAATCTATGTGCGAAATCTAATGAAAGGAGATCAAAAAATGCAAGACATTGTGTAATCTTTTCCATACCAATGATCCAGAGATTCAACTACCGGATGCTAAACCCTTGAATATAAATCTCCTTTTTCGGAAGCCGTAATTCTGAGCACATTGGCTAGCACCAATAAAATAAGTTTCCGGCTTGCCTGAAAGCGATTCAAACCTGATAGTTTCCGATAGTCTGCCAGCGAAATAGTAAGATGGTTATCCAGATATTCCATCAGGCTTTTTTCTTGTTCACCAAATGTAAAATGGATGTCACGCTTCTTTTTTGACCGCCTGACAATCTCTTCCATCTCTGCGCTGGCCTTGATACTCATGTCATGCACCCGCACAAATGTTGATCGAATGCTTTTCTCCAAAACGAGGTAGTGAGGTCGTTTGGTGCTGGGTGGAACATCAAAACGAACTACAAAGCGATTTTCAGAAATGCCAATAACAGACTCGTGGTAGGCGAGGGGTGGTTTGCAATGGTTTGTTAATGATTCCCTTACAACGTGGGCTTCTTCATCAGGATATTTAACTCCTGGAATGCTTTTGTCATCATCAACACCAATTAACAAAGTACCGCCTTCAGTATTGGCGAAGGCAATTAGTTCCCTGACAATTTTTTCTGGATAAGCGGCCTTTCGTTTGAACTCAAGTTGCAGACCCTCTCCCTCGGCAGCCAACTTTTTCAGTTCACGCAGATGTGGGGCATCAACGTTTACTGCTACCGAAGGCTTCATCGTCTTCCGATTCATCGTCTTCATCTTTTGGCAAGCTAAACATACTGCTAAGTAAATCCTTGAACTGAAGGCCAGAACTGAGGTTGTGTTTGCTGATTAAACTGTACTCTGCCAGACCATGTAAGGCAAATTCCATGAAGAACAATTTAAGGTTGTTGTCCTGGCCTTTGTGATATTCATTTACCAGATCCAACAGACCAGGTACACCCCTGAGCGCCTTTTCATAGTCTGCATTGCTCATGTCGTTTAGCAAGTCGGTGGTATTTCCATCGCCAAACCAATTGCTGATTTTTTTATAAGGACTCTTGTCTTTTTGTTTTCTGAATTTATCAGGGTCGGGAAAGTAATTTACAAACTGGGATCGAATGGCTTTGCCCACCAGGTTGTGTGCAACAATACCTGGGCCTTCCTGCTGACCCTCATAAACTAACTCCACTTTGCCCGTTATTGATGGAACCACTCCGCTAAAGTCGGAGATGCGGACTACAGTATTCTTTTCATTATTTAATAAGACTCTCCGCTCGGCTGCAGCAAGTAAGTTTTCAAAGGCTGATATCGTGAGTCTGGCGGATACCCCGCTCTTGGCATCTACAAATTCACTCTTGCGAGCTTCAAAGGCAATTTGCTCAATCAGATCTTTCGCGATTTCTGGTACTGACACTAAACTTTTTTGTTCATCGCGAATCTGGGCCTCTTGTTGTGTAATCTTCTTACTCACCTCCATTGACTTTGGATAGTGCGTGATTATCTGGCTGTCAATACGATCTTTTAAGGGTGTAACAATGCTGCCCCGGTTCGTATAGTCTTCAGGGTTGGCGGTAAAAACAAATTGAATGTCGAGAGGCAATCGAATTTTAAACCCACGAATTTGTATATCGCCTTCTTGCAAAATGTTGAAAAGCGCAACCTGAATGCGGGCCTGTAAATCAGGTAACTCGTTAATAACAAAGAGGCAACGATGAGATCGGGGTATTAATCCAAAGTGAATTACGCGATCATCAGAATAGGGCAACTTGAGGGAAGCAGCCTTTATCGGATCGACATCTCCAATCAAATCGGCAATCGATACATCCGGAGTTGCCAATTTTTCTGAGTATCGGTCGTTACGATGAAGCCATGTGATTGGTGTATCATCGCCCAACTCCTTAATTTTATCTTGTCCAAAACGAGAGATTGGGTGGAGAGGATCATCATTCAGCTCTGAGCCTTCAATCACTGGGATGTATTCATCCAACAGATGAGTCATCAATCGGGCCAACCGTGTTTTTGCTTGCCCACGTAAACCCAATAGGTTTATATCATGCCCGGCTAGGATGGCCCGCTCTAACTCAGGGATAACAGTTTCTTCATAACCCCAAATTCCTTCAAATACATTTTCCTTTTTTCTGAGTTTGGCAATTAAGTTTTCCCGAAGCTCGTCTTTAATAGTTTTAAATTTATACCCAGCACTTTTAAGCTGAGCCAAGGTTTTAATTTTTTTGTAGTCCATTTCGTTGTTAGTTCTTAGTTGTAGGTTGATGGCTGTTGTTTTCACGAACAACTAATAGCCGTCAATCATTAATTACAAATTCTTTGTTCTGTTTTTCTTGAAGTCTTCAAACACCAGGTTACCCAATCCTTGCAAACTACTATAGTAAGCCTGGCCGTTATTGGCTTTGGTGAATTCTCTTACAAATGCCTTCAGATAAGGATCGGTAGCAATCATAAACGTTGTAACCGGAATTTTTATTTTTCTTAATTGAGTTGCCAGATCAAGTGTTTTATTTAGAATCTTATGATCAAGACCAAAACTGTTTTTATAATATTTTATCCCTTGCTTTATACAGGTTGGTTTACCATCGGTAATCATGAAAATCTGCTTGTTGGTATTCTTTCTTTTTCTGAGAATATCCATCGCCAATTCGAGGCCAGCCACCGTATTTGTA
>JBEBJH010000217.1:0-7824 GCA_040079965.1 Cyclobacteriaceae bacterium | reverse complement strand
GCATAGTGCTGTACTTTTAGTTTTTCCGTTTCTTCCGTTGTATAGGCGAGGTATTCTTCCAGGGAGACTTCGGTGGCATACACTTTAGAGAGGATTCCGCCGAGGCTGATAAACACTTCCTTGTATTTGCGTTGCGGATCATTGGATTTATTGATGGACAGCACTAATGCTTTTTCTTTTTCTGTCAGGCCGAGTAGTTGCTGGATTTGATCGAATTTGTTTTGATATTTACTTTGATCCAGTAAAATTTTACAATCGGAGTTATTGATGATGGCCTGTTTTACGACCGGGGAGCTGATGATGTCTTCAACTTCCTGAGTGACAACCACGGCTTCACCATAAAACTTGCGGACGGTTTTAAAGAGGTACTTGATGTATTCCGCCATTCCTTCTTTGGCGATAGCCTTCCAGGCCTCTTCGATGAGAATCATTTTTCGGATTCCTTTGAGTTTGCGCATTTTGGAAATGAAGACCTCCATAATAATGAGTGTGACGACGGGGAAGAGGATTGGATGGTCCTTGATGTTATCCAGTTCGAAAACAATGAACCGTTGCCCTAGCAGATCAAGGTTATGGGTGGCGTTGAGCAGGTAATCAAATTCGCCTCCCTTATAGTAGGGTCTGAGCACATAGAGAAAATTTTCAATGTCAAAATCTTTCTCTTTTACTTTATCTGCTTTCAGGATTAAGACAAATTCATCGCGGAGAAATTCGTAGAAGGAGTTGAAGCCCCTCACCCCCGACCCCTCTCCCTGAGGAGAGGGGGGAAGATATTCGTAGTACATTTTTAAAGCGATGGAGAGGGCAACGTATTCCGAGCGGTTGTAGGTTTCGTTATCTTTTTTCCAGAGGGCCAGCAGCAAGGTCTTGATGCTTTCCTTTTTTTCCGTGTCAAGCGATTCACCGGACGCGATATAAAAGGGATTGAACTGCAAGGGGTTTGACTCATCATAGGTGAAATAATAGCCGTTGACCAGATCGCATAAACCTTTATAAGAGTGGCCAACATCAACCAGGACAATGTGAGTGCCTTGTTCGTAATATGAGCGGACCATGTGATTTGTAAAAAAAGATTTACCACTTCCCGAGGGTCCGAGGATAAACTTGTTCCGATTGGTACAGATACCTTGTCTGACTGGTTCATCTGAAATATCGACGTGGATTGGTTTTCCGGTGAGACGATCACCCAAGCGAATTCCTATGGGGCTGATGGATGACTTGTATCCGGTTTCGAGGTTGAGAAAACAGGTGGCCTGTTCGGCGAATGTGTCAAAGGTATCGTTCATTGGAAAATCTGCTTCGTTGCCGGGCAGGCCGGCCCAAAAGAGTTGAGGGGCGCCGTCTGTTTCTTGTTTTGCAATGGCATCCATTTGAGCGAATGCAGATGAAACTTGAGTTTTAAGTTCCTTCAATTCCTGTTGAGAGTCTGTCCAGAGGAGGAGGTTAACATGGGCTTTGACGGGCAGGCGTTGCGTGGCGATGGCTTCATTTAGGAAATCGTTGGTAGCATCGCGACTGATTGCGTTTTCGCGGGAGTAGGCTGAGAGGGACTGTAGTCGCAAGCGCTTGCTTTCCAGGTGTCGGATTATTTTCTGGGTATCCTGAATAAAAATATATTGATTGAGGATATGATTGCACGAGAGCAATTGTCCCAAGGGGGATGCAAACCCAACGCTAAATCTCACCTTATCGGTGGAATACTTATCGTAGTTGATGCGCGATCCGCACAGGGCGGGTAAATCTTCGACATCGGCGAGTGAATAAAGTTGGCAATGTTGATCGCCAATGCGAAGGTGGTCCTTGAAATGGAGATCCCGGAGTAAAGGATAGGAGGAGGATAATAAAAAGCAGTATCGTTCCAGCAATCCGGCCTTGTCGGCTCCTACCAACTCGGTAGCTGCAATTCTTTTGACTTTAATAAATCCGCTATCCTGCAGGATTCTTTCCAGCTGACCAGCGCACTCCAGGAATTCCTGAATCTTTTGAACATTGAGTGATCCCTCCGGTACGATTGTTTGTCGAATGAGATTTGAGAAAAGAGAGGAGGCGGGCTTTCGGGTGGTAGATTTCTGTGTGAGGAAGAGATAGCACTGGTGGTCGAGGTAAGGGCGTTCGTTAAAGAACCGTTCGCTTGCATCAGACAGAAACGAGTTGTTGCCGGATACAAAGTCGGCCTGATATCTTTTTGCGATAAACCAATCTTGTTTGTGAAAGATCGAGTTGGGGGGCAATACTTTAATTGCTTTTACAAGGACCTGATGGATGGCTTCGTAGTCGCGGTCTGAGAGGACAAAGATTTCCGGCAGGGTTATTTCGAAGGCGAGCGTGATGTCGCCTTGTTTTGAAAGAATCAGGTCGTTTTCAATTTTATAAAGCGGAAAGATTTTTTCGAAGTCCATGGGGGAAAAGTTCAAAGTGGAAAGTGGAAAGTCAAAAGTTCAAAGCATAAAGCTGAAAGCCGAAAGTGCAAAAGCGAAAAGTTCAAAGTCAAAAGTTCAAAGTCAAAAGTTTAACGTTTCAGGAAGTGTTGACAAGATGCCGGAAGATTTTGCGGGAGGATACTTTCAAGAAAACCGGAAGGTGACGTTTGGCAATTTTTTTCAGCAGGCCATGTTGTCCGTATTTATCACTGAGATGATATGCTGATGCAAAGAGTGTTGTGCCCAGGGTTGTGATTAGTAGCAGGCACACGATCATGTTGACCCCTATTATATATAGAATGGCGAACAGGATTAATAGAATGACCAGGCCAATTGCCAGGTAGGCGATATATTGAGCCTTTAGTCCTTTAAACTCGATTGGCTTGTTGATGCCTTTATTGATTTTGTAAATACTGGACATGGCCTCACCCTGCCTCTCTTCTATAGAGAGGGGACTTTTTTAGATTCCGAAAAAAGATTTTAAGACGGTGGCTACGATTACCAGGAAGACACAGCTTCCAAACCATGCAGCTGCAACTTTTCCGGTATCGGGATCACCGCTGTTCCATTTTTGATAGACTTTGACGGCGCCTACCAAACCGAGTATAGCGCCAATAGCGTACATGAGGCTTGTGCCGGTGGCGAAGTAACTTCGCACGCGTAAGGTGGCCTCATTGATACCTGCGTTGCCATCTTGTGCCTGAAGTTGAAAACAGAGTGTCAATGCATGGGCGAGCAGGATCAGGGTCAGGGTCAGTGCTTTGCTGCGAAGTCGGACAGAATGGAAAGTTCTTACTTTCATAGGGAATGGGTTTAGTTGTTATTGATAAATTGATTTTGTTATTTCTTTTGGCCACCAGGCGGTGATTTCTGAAATGGAAAATTCATAGCCAGCATTTTTGCAGGTATGATGCAAGGAAATGCTAATCGCCTCGATGTACCCGGCATGAAGTTGCGGGTAGCGTGTGATTAACGATTTGAATAGTGCGGCAAATTCTTCCCGGTTTGCTTTTTTATCTGCCAGGAGAAGGGCGAGGGATTTTGATTCATGCAGCAGGTCAGCGATCGTGCCGATGATTGTTTCACGATTTATTTCAAGCGGTTCGGCCGGATGTTGATTACCGCTATTAATAATGAGTTCTTCTGCGGTCACGGATTGTTTTCTGATTGTTCCGGGGGTCTCTGCTATTGCGTTACCAATTAGGCCTGTGACTACCTGAGTGGAAGATTTTTTTTGAGTTGAGAATTTGCTTTTGAGCCAGATGAAGCTTTCGAAGCGGAAGGCAATCAGGAGGGCCGCGTAATAGGCAGCAACGAGGATGGCTGCGGTTGCAAAGAAATAATTCCATGAGATTGAGTTGAGCATAGTCCTTGTGTTTGATTACAAGGCGAAGGTGAGTGCTTATAAAAATGAAAATTCCCAAGTTGGGATGAAGGAGGGAAAGATATTTTATAAATAAGACTGAGACTAGAAATCTGAACACGCTTGAGTGTTGAAGAAGAAGGAATAGGTATAACTCCTATTAACATTGGTCAGCCGCAGAGGTTAGAGCTATGTTTGTACAACTTCTTCATTTACCCTTAAGAATATGCCAAGAGTTTTACTATATAATGGGGCTGGGTATCTACAGCAATTTCCCAATTCATGCTGGGCATGTTGCACTCGTTTTGTCAACAACTACTATGTATCGCAGGGTGCCCATGGGCAGAATATTTTTTCTGATTCTGCCCTAGCGGCCATGTTACATATGCAGCCCAACGCGCAAACTGACATCCATGACGTGCTCACTCAATGTCATATGCATGACGGGCAAGACAGTGAATACATCCCTCAGTTTTCGGAGATTACAGCTGAGATTGATGCCGGTAGAATGATTTGCGTTTGTGTTAATCCGACACGTCACGGGTATTTATGTGATACTCCCATGGTAGGAGGCCATTACGTTGTAATCATTGGGTATGATACAAATCAAAATCAAATTTGTGTAATGGATCCTGCGAATGGAAGCATTGCGTGGCAGAGTTTTCAACAAACAAGTTATATCCCACCTGTGGGTGGCGCTCAATTCTGGTGTGGGACTGTTTTTACAAATGGACTTGGAGCATCCTGATGCTATTAGGCACTAGGCGTTAGACATTTGGCATTTGTAGTTAACGATGATGGTCCAACTCAAATGTAGAGTTCAAAATATGTTGTCTCCATTATTAATCTAATATTTCAAAAATACGGGCATTAGCCACATTGGTCAATTCGAAGTCTAAGAATCAGTTGTATAGTTCATTATAATGATTGACAATCAAGGCGAGGGAACTATCCATTTTCAGGTTGCCCTTATAAGAATCAACAAATCTTTTCATTTCTTCCTCATACTCAAAAAACCATTTACTGATTGCCTTCCTTGTTGTTCCTACTTTTCTGAATTGAGTTGAGGAAATTAAATAATACTCGTGATCTGCGACAAATTGTGCCTGGGCTCCGAAATCGTCTCCACTCTTAAGGACGACTTTTAATTCTTTTGCAAGAACCACTTTTTCTCCAGAAGCAAGTATTAGATAAAAGCGGTCAGTCTCTTTATTCAAGATTACATTTGTCTTTATTAAAAGTGTTGACTTGTTGTTAGAAATTTGAATCTGTTCGACACTTTTGGCGTCAATCTCAATTTCATGTTCGTTTCTAAGCAATATTACTTTATTTCCGAAAAGGTCCAGGTTAATTTTGACCTCGTTTAAGTGGCGTTTGTTTGAGAGGGAAACTGAAGCTGTTTGCCAGGAGTCAAAAAGAAAAGGGGAACCTTCAATTTTGCCGTAGGGTTGTCTTGATTTCAAACGATCCAAATCATTGTAAATGATATCAAGATCGCCGCGCAAGTCTCCCGTTTGGGCACTGGTTGGACCAGCAATTATCAGCACCATGATTACCAACACCAGATGCTTCATGAAACTAACTAGTTAAAAGTAGGGGAATGTGCTTCAGACATTCCCCTTACTCTATTAGTTCGGATTTTTTACAGGAACACTAGATGCGGACGGTATGTTATATACCAGTTCGTTATCAGGAACATCCCAATAATCCAGGAAGTTATATTGGATAGTAGCGTTGGTACTGACAACACCATTCTTGTTGACTACAACCGCTCCGGTTCTACCGTTAGCAATTACTCCCCATCTGCGCGCGTCATAGAATGCAAAACCTCTAAAGGCTAGAGCGACACGTCGTTCACGGCGTAATTCCTCGCGAGCCTGAGCCTGGGTCAATCCTGTCCCCGATGTTGCAGCAAGGCCAGCGCCTTGTAAGCTTCTGATATTATCAATAATCGCAAGTCCAGCATCTATTGAACCAGCGCCATTAATAAGAGCTTCTGCTTTCATTAATTCATTTTCCTCGTAAAAACCAACTGTGTAAAGTTCATAGCCGCCATCTGTTCGATCGCACATCACCACAACGCCTGATAAGCCGGCTCCGCCGTTTCGGAGCGCCCACCGGGTATTGAAAGAGTTTCCACGATCAGAGTTCCCTAACCAAGCGGTACCTTGTTGAAAATTATTAGCGAGTCTTTGATCTCCGGGTTTGAAATCCTGAATTAGTCGCTCGCTGACTTTGTATGTTCCCCCCTGAGGGCTTGTTCCAAATGTTTTGGATGGGATATTTCCAGATGAGCTACTCATGATATCTCCATTTGCATTTGATCGCAGCGTGAAGGTCTTATCGGTGGACTGAATTCCATTTGTTGTGAGCGTTAGAATCTGTGACCACTGAGCACCTGTCATGGTAGCGGATTTGGTATTAACCAGGATGTTTCTTGCGCGGAGCGTATTGATATTCCGGCGCCACATATCCGGAGTGAGGATACCTCCTTTTCCCACCTGGTTGATGTTAGGAATCAATGAACCCAATGTCACATCATACTCACCGCCCGAGGAAAGGGAAGCGAGTTCAGCTTCCGCTTTTGCAAAATTTACTTCTGCTTCGAGTAAGACATCCTGATTGCTGACATAGTCTCCATTTGTAGAAAGTCCATCATTATTAACGATCCCTGCGTAGTACATAGATCCTATTCTTGAATAGGCGAAGCCTTTCCAAAAGTAAGCCCACGCTTTTATGACTCCCCTTTTTACTGCTGCATCGCCACTAAATTCAACATCATCAACAAGTGAAAGAGTAACGTTGCATGCGTTGTTCATCGCATACATATAAGCCCACTCATGAAACAATGGATTGGATCCCTGGTTGGCGTTTGTATTAATTGCCTTAATAAGATCCTTATGTTTTGGTGGATTTTGTGGGTTGGGTACTTGCGTACCATCGTCCAGGGTCACCAGGTCAGGCATTGCCAATTGATTCATAAATGTATTCGCTGCTTCCACTCCAATTATATCACCCATCAGCTCATGGTATCCGACTGCTCCGGTCCAGAATCTGCCGGGGACACCATCAACAAATTTTAACGAGTAGAATCCATTTACATACACTCCACCTTGGGCAAAGGAAATTATTCCGCGTTCTGTTTTCGCACTTTCGGGTGTAGGTTGGTTCGGGTTTTGAATATCAAGTTGATCCTGACATGCATAAAAAGGCACGAGCGTCAAGAGCAAGAATATGATCTTAAATAGCTTTTTCATTTTTCAAGAATTAAAATCCAATGTTTAATGAAACCTGATATGTTTTGAAGTTAGGCAGGGTATTGTGGTCAGTACCGCGGTCCCAGGCCGAGTTAGTCGTACCTGAACTGATTTCGGGATCCATTCCAGTATATTTTGTCCAAGTCAGCAAATTCCTGCCGGTCAGGACTAATTGAAGTTTATTTACAGATTCAATCTTAAATGCACGTGCAAAATCGAAGCCGAGGTAAATATTACGGACTCTCAGGAAGGAAGCATCTTCATAAAAATAGTCTTTGGTACCGTTGGCTGCGCGTTGGGCATAGATTCCACGATAAAAGGCAGACCATGCACCCTCTTCGCCGTTGATGGTGATTGGTTTTGTATAATCGCTATGGATTCCATCCCGATACATCCATTCCTTGGTTTGGTTATACAGGTGATTTCCATAGACCCAATCCAACTGGACTCCTGCAGAGAGATAACTCTTGAATGTAAAGTCATTGATAAAAGAAACATTGAATTTCGGAAAAGGATCGCCAAAGCTTGATTGCTCAGGGGTGAAGAAGGGAGCTTTGCTAGTCTTGTTGACCACATAGCCATTGCTTGCTACTTCATAATTTGCCTGTTGTGCTGGATCGATATAAGGTTGTCCTGTTGTAGCATTTACCTGGCCAACACTTCTTAAAATTTTGTATCCATACAATTGACCTATTTTGTCGCCTGCTTTTAATACATAGTTTGTACTCCCTGCGAAGGAGGTAATTACTACGGTTGCTCCCCCTTTGATTTCGTCAATTTGAGA
>JBEBJH010000216.1:0-7850 GCA_040079965.1 Cyclobacteriaceae bacterium | reverse complement strand
TGCTCCATGAATCTTCTCCGGTCTGACATAAATCCAAACTAAAAGAAATTGATCGCAGAAAAAAAGAGATTCAGCACATTTCGGCCATCGAAATAAAATAGGTGCGGCAAAATTCTGTTATTACCGTACCTTTAAAGAATTGTTTCATTGACATTAACAAATTATATGATCCTTCGCGGTTTAAAAGCAGTTGTCGTAACCACCTTATTCTATGGAACACTCATCTTAGTAGCGTGCTCCACTCCCGAAGAAGAGTTGGCCCCGGTTGTTGCGGAAGGCTTATTTATCAATGAGATTTATGCTTCAGGAGATGATTGGATAGAACTGTATAATTCACTGGAAACCATCAAGGATATCAGTGGTTATTCTATCTACGATAATGTTGCCACCAAGTATAAAATTCCGGCCGCAACTGCGATTCCCGCCAGGAGTTTTCTAGTCTTGATTTGCAACGATCTTGGAACGGGATTAAATACCAATTTCAAGTTAACCTCAACGGGTGAAACAGTATTTCTGGAAAACGCATCAGGTACGTTGATCGACCGTGTTGAGTTTCCTGAACTCAATGCCGGGCAATCCTATGGCCGGTATCCGGATGGATCGACTGCGCTGGCGGTATCAGGAACCACCACACAAGGAGCTACTAATGGCAATAGCCAGGCTCCGGCCATTGCAAACGTTACGCGTCAGCCTGTGGTGCCTTCACTCAATCAGCCGGTAACTATAACGGCAACGATGATTACAAATTCCGGGATTGCTTCGGTGAAATTATTTCATCGTTTTAACGGGGGTACGTATACTTCGCTCGACATGACACTCAGTGGAACTTCGTACACTGCTGTAATACCTGGTGTAGCAACAACCGGATTGGTTGAATATTATGTAGAAGTTAAAGGCACCAATGGAAAGACCACGTATGAGCCTGCAACAGCACCGGCAAAAGCCAAAGACTATCTGTTGAATACAGATGTTTTACCCATGCTGGTAATTAATGAATTTATGGCCTTTAACTCAACCTGCTGCCCGGATGATGATGGGGGCGTGAATGAATTTGACGACTGGATTGAAATCTATAACAAGGGCAATGTAGCCGTGAATGTAGGAGGGATGTATCTGTCGGATAATAAAGCAAACCCCTTTAACCATAAGCTTCCAACTGATAACCCATCGGCCACTACTATACAACCGGGTGGGTATTTGCTTTTGTGGGCCGACAGTCAATCCGGTCAGGGGCCGCTGCATCTTAGTTTTGGGTTGAGCAATGCCGGAGAAGACGTGGGCTTGTATTACCTTGATGGGCGAACAATTGATATGTATACGTTTGGGGCTCAAAGTGAAAACACTTCATGGGGCCGCACCTCTGATGGCGCGGCTACGTGGAAAAGTTTCAGTACGCCTACACCCGGACTATCGAACCAATAATGAATTGAAACCTTACGTTCATGTTTGAATTATTTCCTGATCAGCCCGTTTACGAATATCCGCAGTTGATCAACATCACGTATTCATTTTTATGGGCTTTTTTATTGGCGTCCATCATTGCCATTACCCATAAGCTCACCTTCACGGGTGATTATTATCCTAAGAATTTCTTTCAATCATTAGTATTAGGTGCGGTGGTAACCACCTTGGTGATGATGGCTATTGGTGATAGCCTGGCCCGGGGCTTAGGCGTATTTGGCGCAATGGCTATCATCCGTTTTCGTACCCGCATTGACGACCCACGCGATGTGTTGTTTCTTTTTGCCGCATTGAGTACCGGCCTTGCTATTGGTGTTTATGGATTTACCATTTCGTTTGTGGGTTCTATACTCTTCTGCCTTGTAGCGGTATTATTGCATCTTTCGCCCTTCAGAAGCTTTGCGCATCACAGTCATTTGTTTTTTACCCTTACTGATTCCAATCTTTTGCCGGAGGTGGTGAAGGTGATTGCTGTGCATTGTGCCGAGTACCGGGTGATCACGCTGCTGGTGAATAAAGAAAATGCCTTGCGCTACCACTACGCGGTTTCTCTCAAGAGTTCGGTCAGCAAAGAAGATTTCGTGAATGCCCTGCGCCTAATGGAAGGAGTGAAGCAAGTGAAACTATCGTCAAATGAAGTAACTCCAGCCGGATGAGACCAAGCCCAATCAATTGGTTCTATGTGTTAACAGTCGTGATGCTGGTGGTGATGCTTTACATCAGCGCGCGCTACTTTAAGGGCAGTGGCAATGCCTCTATCGGCCTGGCACAAACCCGCGAGTATAAGATTAATTCTGAAAAATCCGCACTTGTTAAATCCATCCATGTGGTGCCTGGCCAGCAAGTAAAGGAAGGCGACCTGCTCATTGAACTCACCAGTCAGGAATTAGAGATTGAAATCTCCAAGTTTACGAGCCGGATTGCCGTGCTCAAATCCGAACGAGCCGAGAAAGCAAAGCTCACCGAGGCTGAAATCTCTTACATCAAAGCGCAGAATAATATTGTGCTGGAAGAATTGGATGCCGAGATTCTTCAGACCTCGAGCGAGTTGAAGATGAACGAAGCGCTCACGAAAGATTTTGTAACTACCGACAAAGGCAGTGCAGAAAGTCCACTCGCGATAAAGATCAACTCGTTGAAACAACAAAAGCAGATGCACCTGCGCGCTCAGGACATAAAAATAAAAGATGTGTTACAGGAGAGTTCGACCGAACAAACGCTGCTCGAGAATCAGATCCTGTTACAGGAAAGTGAATTGCGACTCATGCAGGAGGAGAAAACCAAACTTAATAAATATGCAAGCGCTTCGGGGGTAGTTAAGAACGTGTATGTAAAAGCGGGTGAGCAGGTAGATGCTTTTACGCCCTTGCTCGAAGTAAATCCGTTGCGGCCCACCACCATCGTGGTTTACCTGATTGGGAAGAAATCAGACGTGTATCCCATCGGGGCCCCTGTTACCGTATCCTCCTATGATCAACGAAGTAATGCCGTTACCGGGAAGGTAATTGGATATGGGTCGGTGATTGAGTTGCCGGAGATCCTTCAGAAATCCACAGCTGTAAAAGCCTTTGGTCAGGAGGTGTTTATTGAAGTGCCGCCTGATAATAAATTGGCCAATGGAGAAAAGGTGTTGATCCGATGATCGGTCGAAAATTTTATTTCGTGTTTCTATTATTGCCGCTCGCTGCACAGGCACAGGTAACGATGGAAGACTTTCTTCAGGCTGCGTGGGAGGAGCCTGCGCTCAAATCGTTTGATCATCAAAATCAGTTTCTCAGTACAAAGCCCTATCGGCTGGCGCCCATTCAACGACTGGAATTCCGCACGGAAAGTAATCAGTTAGATCCCGAACGCCAGGATTATGCCCTGCGAATAAACCCAGCTAATCCGTGGGAGATGAAACGCAATAATCAATACTTTCAAACCTATCAGGAAGCACTGCAATTAGATCGCGACCGGCTGTTGAAAGAATCGTTGCTGGCGCGCTATGAAGTTATTATCGGATGGCTGTATTATCAGCAACTGCTGGCATTGAAAGCAGAAGACAAGCAGAACACCGAAAAGCTTTTATCGATCCTGGAAGGACAGCGTTACTCGGGTTTTTTTGATGCTGAAGATTATGTGAAGTTGAAACTGGATCAGGTAGATAAAACGATTGAGTTGGAAGAAACTCACTTTGAAATTGATAATCAGCGCAGAAGGGTAGAGGCGCTTTATGAGCGGGCTAAACTCAAAACCCTGCTGTGGCCTGTCGATGCCGTTATCACCCTGGAACGATTAGAGGTTGTTGTCGATAGCTTATCGCAGGTGGCAACCACCGGAGGCGAAGTAGTGTATCGCGAAAAACAAATTGACCTTACTACCCATGAGTGGCAATTGGAAAAGTCTAACATCAATGTAGGTTTTCTGCAGGCGCAATATCAACCCTATCGTGTTGAGCAAGGCCGCAAACCGTGGAACCTGTCGCTAGGGGTTACCATTCCGGTGTTCAATCCGAATAAAGGAGATATGACGAAGCGGAAACTGGAAGTGATTGAAGCCGAGGGCGATCTCGGAGTGGCAAAAAGCCAGCAACAGGCGGGTCGCGACCTGACACGCGAAAAGATAAAAAGCCTCATCAAACGCCATCGCGAAGTAAACCTGATGATGGAGAATCTCAACGTAGGTTCAATTGCCTCCATGCTACAGCAGATTAATAACAGTAACCCTTCGGCAACCATTCGCATGCAAACCAATTTGATCAAATTAAAAACCCTGGCAGCCCGGTTGAAGCAGGAAATCTTTTTGTCCTACATAGAATTTCTCGGATACTCTGAAGTAATTCAACAGCGGCCGCTGGTCAATTATTTATCGTCCACGCTGGCTACGCTTGAATTGAAATGAACCGGCACAATCTCCTCGTAGCTTTATTCCTTTTGCTTTCCCTGCAGGGCGTGGGGCAAACCATCAATCATTGGGAGACGGTAGTGTATGACAGTATGAAGTGGCGGTATTGGCCAGGCACCACGGATCCCGGAAATGGTTGGCATACTGCCGCCTTCAACGACAATGCCTGGTTGCAAGGGCGGGGAGGTATTGGCTATGCCGATGGCGATGATCGCACGACAATTAATCCTGCACTGTCTGTTTTTTTGCGTAAGAAATTCTCCATCAGCAACCGCGATAAGATTAAAGATGCCTTGCTGCATGTAGATTATGATGATGGTTTTATTGCCTATTTAAATGGCGTGGAGATTGCGCGCGCGTTGATGCCCTCGGGCACGGTCGCATTCAATCAGGCAAGTGCCGGCCTGCACGAAGCCACGCTGTACCAGGGGCAGGCACCTGAAGGATATCTGCTTAAGAAAGAACAACTCGATGGCCTGCTGGTGGCCGGTGAAAACACATTGGCTATTCAGGTGCATAATGAAAACATTAATTCGTCTGATCTTTCGTCAAGCGTGTTTTTTTCCGTGGGCATTACCGACAACTCATCTCAAACCTATTTGCCAACGCCAGCCTGGTTTGTGGAGCCGCTTATCTTTTCATCTAACCTGCCCATTGTTAAGATCAATACAAATGGGCAGTCTATTCAGGATGAGTCACGCATTGTAGCCGATATGGGTATTATCGACAATGGGACCGGAGTTCGCAATGTGCTGAGCGATCCATTTACGAATTACAGTGGCAAGATCAGTATTGAAACACGGGGCGAATCGTCACAGATGTTTCCAAAGAAATCGTACAGTGTTGAAACACAAAATCCGGATGGCAGCAACTTCAATGCAGCCTTGCTGGGCATGCCCCCCGAAAATGATTGGGTATTGTATGCCCCCTATACCGACAAGACCATGATGCGCGATGTGCTCGCCTTCCAGATCGGGCGGGATCTGGGAGATTACACGCCCCGCACGCGCTATGTGGAAGTTGTGATCAACGAGGATTATAAAGGTGTGTATGTGTTAATGGAAAAAATCAAGCGCGACAAGAACCGCGTGGATATTGCCACGTTGCTTCCGCAGGATGTAAGTGGCGATGAGCTCAGCGGTGGCTATCTGCTGCGGGTCGATAAAATTGATGGCAATGATTACCCGGGCTGGACGGCCACACCCGCCCCGCAATTGGCTGGCGCGAATGACATCACGTTCCAATATTATGATCCGGAAGGAGGGGAGTTGGCAGAAGCCCAGCGTACCTTCATCCGTTCCTATATAAAGGAATTCCAGAATTCACTTACCACCACAAACTTTGCTAATCCCACCATCGGATATCAGAAGTACCTGGACATACCCGCAGCCATTAATTTTATTCTTGTGAACGAAATTGGCAAGAACATCGATGGCTACATCTTCAGCACCTATCTCTATAAAGAGAAAGACAGCGATGGAGGCAAGTTGCACCTTGGCCCGTTGTGGGATTTTAATCTTGCCTTTGGCAACGTAGATTATTGGCAGAATGCACAAGTAGCCCCGGGCTGGATGTGGGATGACCAGTATCGGATGTTCTGGTTTAGAAGAATGGTACAAGACCAGAGTTTTGCCAATTCGTTGAAGTGCCGGTGGCAGGAATTACGCAACAGCTTTCTCACCAATGACTATTTCATAAACAAGATAGACTCCATGGCTGCGGTGCTACAGGAATCGCAGCAGCGCAACTATCAGCGCTGGCCAATACTCGGCACGTATGTATGGCCCAACCAGTTTGTGGGTCAAACCTATGCCCAGGAGATTAACTTTCTGAAGCAATGGACGCTTGATCGCCTTGCCTGGATGGATGTAGGCATGCCCGGCAATTGCAGCATAATTACAGCCGTAGAAGACCCAAAAAAGGGACTTCAAACTTTCCCGAATCCGTTTAATCAATCAGTTTTAATACAAGTAGATAGTAATCAGGAAATCAATAGTTTAGAGATCTTCGATTTACTTGGCAGGAATGTATTTAGCAGCCAGTTTTCCGGAACTGAATTCCAGTGGATGGGGCAGGACCATTCCGGAAATGTGGTAGCCAGTGGTCTCTATTTTATCCGAATTACGAAACCGGATGGTTCAGTAGTCGGTCAGGGTAAAGTTATCCGACACTAGGTCACCAGAACTCCCACCGCACAAACACCCCATAGTTTTCTTTCAGGGTTTTATCAGGCCCGTAGAGATCGAAGTTGACACCGGGTCCGAAGCTTAAATTTTTTCGCATCAGCCCGAGGCGCAGGTGATAAAAACTGCGGTCGTGAAACTCACCAGCCGTGTTATAACTGTAAAGTCCTTGTACACGCGAGTAGAGCGACCAGGTTGCATTGAGCTCCGGTTTATATTCCAGCAGGGCAAACGCCTCGAGATTATAATCTTCGGTAAGAAAATAGCGGCCGTTAATTACGATCAGTAATTGTTTGCTGGCTTTTACATATTGCGGCCCAATAACCGGATGCATTCCTGATTTGCTGTTCATCGCTACGCCTGCATAGGCACCGATCCCTTTCCAGAAAGTATACGATAGCTGGAGCGGGATCGCGAGTTCATTTTTGTCCGGATCATTGTCATACCCGGCATGATAGGTGGCAATGGTAAAGAGCCCGAAGCGACTGCCCGGCACAAAAGGTTTGGATACCAGGGCCTGAAAGAATAAACGATCGTGACCAACCAGAATCTCTACCGGTACCGGGGGACTCGGTGGCGCATCCTGCCCGCGCACGGTAAGGGAGAACAGGAGTTGAAAGAAAACCCCCAGGACAATTAATCGGAGATTGACGGGTGCCATAATCAAACCTGTGATGCCGGAGTTTTTCATTCCTGATTGCTAAATCAGTAGGGAAGGTATGCTTCCTGAAATCCGTTTCAAATAAAAATCAGAAGCAATGTTAACACCACACCGGCTAAAGCGAAATACAGACCTTTCTTAAAAACCGTGGTGTTGGGCAAAAACATCCAGAAGGAAGACACCACAAAAAAGAGAAGTGACAACCCAAAAAACACATTGAGAAAAAACAATGGGTTCTTACTCTCTGCTTTGTGCAAGTGGGTTAGTTTTTCAATTACATAGGGTAGTTCCTTTGAAGTGTATTGGGCTACACCCGTTGCTTTGTTATACGTGCCTTGACTGAAACTAATAATGTCGCCTTCTTCTTTTTCAACTTTAAGATCCCGCATTCTCAACTCCCGGCCAGTTCTTCATTCTTAAGATTCGGCTTTAACGTTCTCTCAACCTGTGTTTCACGTTTTAGAAAATCGGTATCTCTGAATATCATCGTGATGCCGCTGATGGAATACACGGCCATGATGCCAGCTAAAAAATACCCTAAGTACCGATGGTAAACTCTCATTTTGTTGTTTGTCTCAATGCCCATAATTAGTATGTTTTATTTTAGTTAGTGAGGTTACGCAAACAATTGAAGGGTGTGTCAGCCTGAGGTTCTCGAA
>JBEBJH010000409.1:0-1812 GCA_040079965.1 Cyclobacteriaceae bacterium | reverse complement strand
GGCTTTCGCGAATCCGGTTACTTACCTGATGCGTTGATCAACTTCCTTGCTTTCCTGGGTTGGAATCCAGGTACCGAACAGGAATTATTTTCGATGGAACAATTGGTGCAGTCATTTTCTGTTGATCGAATCGGAAAAGCCGGAGCCCGGTTTGATATCCATAAGGCGCAGTGGTTCAATCAGCAATACCTGAAAGCGAAATCCGATGAAGAGCTTTCTGTTTACCTATTGGATTCACTTACTAAAGAAAATATCTCTTGTCCTAAGGACAAGGCATTGAAAATTTGTGCCGTGATGAAAGAGCGCGTTACGTTTACACAAGACTTCTGGCTGCAGGGAAAATTTTTCTTCGAAGCCCCGACCTCCTATGATGCACAGGTGATTTCAAAGAAATGGAATGACGAAGCCATAAAGGTGTTGACTTCCTACAGTAAAGAAATTGCCATCACCACAACCCTTACAGCCGAGCTTGCCAAATCTACGCTCGAAAGCGTAACGGCCAGTCTGGGAATTGGTACAGGTAAAATTTTACAGGCACTCCGCGTTTCCGTTACCGGAGGCGCTTCCGGGCCTGACCTCATGATGACAATGGAAATCCTGGGCAAAGATGAGGTGGTGAAACGCATTGAGTATGCTTTGAACACAATCAATAAAACCGCCTGACCTATGGCAAAAAAGACTGATAAACCAAGTAAGAAACAAGGCAAACCGCGGGTGCATAAAGACCTCAGTGGCTTTGAAGTATCCATCGATCAGTTTGGCGAGTTGAAATCCAACCTGGCTATTGAAAAACTGAATGAGTTTTTAGATAAGAACGTGGATGATAAAAAACTCGCTGAGCGCGATGATTACGAAGAAATAAAAGAGAAGAAGGATAAGAAGAAAAAAAAGAAGTAGTTCTCTTGCACTTGGTTCCCAGTATAGTCTATTCTGTAAAATCATTTCCTAAATTTATGGTTCTGAGAAAAATCCTCTCCACTCTCTTCCTGCTTTCCGCGTCAGCTTCGTTTGCCCAAGTGGCGTGGAGTGAGGATCTTATAATTACTCCTGAGAAATCAAATTTTGCAAAAACCTCCACGTATGATGAGGTAATGAACTTTCTCTTTGCGCTGGAGAAAAAAACAGATAAGCTGCATGTGTTTTCCATGGGGAAGAGCAAAGAAGGGAAAGACATTCCGGTTGCTGTGCTTTCAAAAGAAAAAATAACTACAGCAGCGGAAGCCCGTGCTTCAGGCAAGCCGGTAATTTATATTCAAGGCAACATTCATGCTGGCGAAGTTGAGGGCAAAGAGGTTGTCATGATGATGATGCGCGACATTTTGCTAGCCGATAAAATTCATTTGCTGGATAATCAAATCATTCTCTTCGCTCCTATCTACAACACGGACAGCAACGATAAAATGGAAAAGGGTCGCAGGCCTTCGCAGGAAGACAGTCCGCTGGAAGTTGGCCTCCGCGAAAACAGTCAGGGTCTGGATCTAAACCGTGATGGCATGAAGATGGAAGCACTCGAGACTCAGGCACTTTTTTCTAAAGTCTTGCTTCCGTGGGACCCGCAGGTATTTGTTGACCTGCATACGACCAACGGCACATGGCATGCCTACTCATTAACCTGGGCACCGGGTTACCTCAGCAACGGCCACCCTGCCACTTATGAGTTTGTGAATAACAAATTGCTTCCCGAAATAACCCATATTGCCAAAGATTCTTACAATCTTGATTTCGGACCATTTGGAGATTATTACTTGCGCGAAGGCTGGCCACCCAAGAATTTCTATACCTACAATCATCATCCGCGCTACCTCGTCAACC
>JBEBJH010000408.1:0-1815 GCA_040079965.1 Cyclobacteriaceae bacterium | reverse complement strand
CATCGCCATAAATAATTATTTCGGGCAACCAGGTAGCCGGTACCGCTTTGCTCAGGGCTGGGATGATAGCCAATGCAGCCGATTGAATACTGATAAAGGGAAACAGGAGGGAAGCCACTAAACTACCGAGCAGGTACGCTCTCTTAAAACCGAATTGATTTTCGTTGCGCAACAGCAACCAGTAAATCGCATAGAAGAAAAGCAGCCCGAGGTTAACTTCGATCAGGTAGTTTACAAATGCATTCATGGCTTTTTATTTTTTAGATGTTCGAGTTCTTTCATTAGTTGATCAATGTCCTGCACCTCCATGCTGTTTTCTTTGGCAAAGAACGAGACCAGGTTTTGAAACGAGCCATTGAAGTATCCCTTCACCAGGTTGTTGAGGTAAAAGCGCGTGTACGTTTCTTTTCCGATCATCGGAAAGTACTCATGCGTTTTTCCAAAAGCTTTGTACCCCACAAATCCTTTCTTCTCCAGGATTCTTACAATAGTGGATACAGTGTTGTAGGCTGGCTTGGGCTCAGGCAATTGATCGATAATGTCTTTCACAAAACCCTTTTCCAGGTTCCATAACACTTGCATAATCTGATCTTCGGCTTTGGTTAATTCTTTCATAACTATCAATTACGTTGTAAAACTAATAATTTAGTTATAGTGTATAACAAGAAGCCCTAAATAAATCGCAAGTGATTGTAAATTAGTTGCTTGTAAAGCAGTAGGAGAGAATATTAGCTCCCATTCTCAGAGCTTGCTGACGCTTTTCTTCGGGGTCGTTGTGGATGCGCTTGTCTTCCCAGCCGTTGCCCAGATCACATTCGAAGGAATAAAAAACTACAAGTCTTCCTTCATAAAATAGTCCAAAACCCTGTGCCGGTTTACCATCATGTTCATGGATTTTAGGGAGGCCATTCGGAAAATTAAATTTCTGATGATAGATGGGATGCATAAAGGGTACTTCAATCAATTCTAGTTCCGGAAATACCTTCTTCAATTCAAGCCTGATGAATTTATCCAGCCCATAATTATCGTCAATATGCCAGAAGCCGCCACCAATGAGGTAGTTCCTGAGGTTAAGCGATTCTTCTTGCGAAAACACCACGTTGCCGTGCCCCGTCATATATATATAAGGGTAGTCGAACAGGTCCGGACTTCCCGCTTCCGCAATTTCTTCTTCCGTGTTCAGGTTCATCCCCAATTCCTTATTGCAAAAAGCAATGAGATTGGGCAACGCAGTTTTATTGGCATACCAATCGCCCCCGCCATTGTATTTCAGTTTTGCAATCTTTAAAGATGGCTGACCTTGCGCCCCCAGGGCAATCAATAGTAATAGAAACGAAATCCGCATCCGGGTAAAGTTACCAATTGAGCAGAGACCGTATCAAAAATCAATAGGATTTAGCTTAAGGGTGATGTATTAAAATATTTTAAAAGTGGATTAAACCTTGTGTCCGATTATCACTCTAAGAGCCGTTCTAAACTTAAAAACTCATGAAAACAACAAAAAATGCACTCTTAAAAGGTCTTTCAGGTCTGGCGGTAATCTTTCTGGTATTTCTTGCTTCCTGTAATGAGGACAAATTTGACTTTACCTCAAACGATTCGCAAAATGTAGAAAATGAAGCTGCTTCGGATAGCTACTTTGAAGATGCTGATGATATGGCAACATTGGCAGTTTCGGCAGATGGATCAACAGCAAGTGGTGCCCGAGAATCTGCATCCGGTCGAGGCGGAGTGAAGCCCGCAGGTGATCATCGATTTAATTGCGCAACCGTAACATTTGAATTTGCGGCTGATAATAGCACCACTACCCCGCAT
>JBEBJH010000215.1:0-7974 GCA_040079965.1 Cyclobacteriaceae bacterium | reverse complement strand
ATAAGAGACAGGTAATACCCAATACCAATTCATGCGTATGTACATCAAAGTCACTCAAATCAGAAGTATAAATATCATACGCATAATTAATAGAGAGGTTTGTTGTAGCTAAGCCAACCAGCATAGAAATCTTTGCATCTGAATTGTATGCAGCCCCTAATGAAACCAGATTTTTGTAGCGCAATCTTAGGTTTGCAGCCCATAGCAAATCGTAACTTTCCTGATACGTTGCCGTGAATCCTGGTGAGAGATCAAGTTCTGGATTTAGCGAAAATACTGTCCCTGACTGAAGTCGATATTGGGTGCCTTCATTAAGGTTAAATAACTGATCCCCATTTAGTTTTTCAATAATAAGGTTGGAAGAAGAAAGCCCAAGATAAAATCTATTGGAGTATAGAACGGCTCCAAAATCAACCAGAAATGTATTTTGACTTCCTTGTCCGGATTGAATTAAGCTTTGGTAGAACAAGTCATTTATCTCATCTCTAACAGTTAACCCGGTAAAATCAATTCGTTGATTGGTGTAGCCTAAGCGACTCCCTAAAGAGATATTCAATTTTCCGGAAATTGGAAGATGGTAGGCATAGTTTGCAGACGCACCAAATGATTTATAAGGACCTACAGTTCGGCTGGTAACCATTCCACCCACGCCATGCCTTCTCCTAAATTTTTTGTCAGATTGCATTTCTTCAAAAATCTTCGGACTTGATAACCTCAACGAGTTATTCTTTCGGCCGGAGCGTTTAGAACTATTCAAGGCTCCGAATGCACTCAGGTATAAATTATTGTTCACAACACCAAAATTATTCCAACCTTCCCTAACCCCTGTATTCAAATTAAAGTAATCATCCAGGCCAGTAAATCCTGAATTGACCGTGGGAAGGTTTGCATAATATTGAGTATAGTCATTCTCTTGCGCAGCTGATTTGCAGATAGACAAAAGCACAAACACACAAATAAAAAATTGACTCAACAAAACCCTCATTTCAATATGGTTACAGTTCCCTGATATTTCCGTTTACCACCATTCAGGTAAATTGTATAAAAATAAGACCCCGGAGGGAGTTCTTTACCATTTAATCTTCCATCCCATTTACAGTCAGTGGTCTTACACTCAAAAACGTTTCTGCCATTTCGATCAAATACTGAAATATTGATGCCAGTATAAAATTCCAGATTTACAAAATCCCAATAATCATTTACGCCATCATCATTAGGTGTAAATGAGTTAACAATATCCAATTCCGGAAAAACCTCTGTGATAGAGACAATTCTTGATATTACATTACTGTTATCCAAACTGTCTCTTACAATGAGGCTTATTCGCTTATCCGAAATGGTTGCATCTCCAGAAACCGGACTGCTAAACAGCACTTTAGTTAAAGCCACTTCATAGTTCGACCTTGTATCTTTCCCTGTCAATGTTAACTCTCCAATAGTTGCATTGTAAGCGGGGTCGATTTCGGTACTAAAACCAGCCTCCAGAGAAAGCAAATCTCCCTGAGAAAAATTCTCGGCTATGGAGATTTTTGCAGAATAAATGAAATTGTCATCGACATCATTAATAATTGCCGTTTTGGTGATGGATACCGCTGGATCCCCCAGGCTATAGAGAATCGATTCGGTTTCAATGTTGGCCAGTACAGGCGAGTCATTCACCTTTGTTATCTTAACCGATGCCGTTGCATCTTGCAAAGCCATAAATGTTCCCTCAAAGGCATTCCAACGGAATGAATCAAACCCATTGAAATTGGCATTAGGCAAATAGAAGAAATTGTCAATCACTCCATTACTAACCGTAACTTCTGTACCCACTGAGACAGCAGCACCCTTCCAAAACAGAACACCATTAACAGGCAGAGAAATAATTTTTACGTAAGCAATTGTGCTACTCGAAAAACTAGAGAAATTATCACCAAAAGTTGAATAGCTAAAATTAAACTGCTCGTCTTCTTTCGTTGAGATCTCAAAATTATTGATTACGGGCGGAAAATTAGGATTGATTGTTAACGTACCCGGCACATAAACAAAGCTGTAATTATTATCACTACCTCCTGAAGTCGTGATGGGATACCCACCCACCTGAGAAGAGATTGTTGCACTCGTAGAGGCTGCTGGCAGGACATCCAGATCCAGGGCGGTATCGTTGCCTGCAAAGCCACTAAAGGTGATTGTTAAAGGTGGATTTGGGGTTCCAAATAAACGGGTTTGATTATCGGCAGTAGCAGTTAACGCTGATTTACCGATAGTTAATAAACCCGCTACATAACTAAAATTGTAATTATTATCAACTCCACCAGCCACACTAATTTCGTAAACACCAGCAGGCGAAGAAGTTTCGGCAACTGTACTTGCAGTAGGCATTACATCCAAAACACTTTCAATTTCTCCGTTAACAAAACCACTATAACTAATAATAAGGGGAGAATTGGGAGTTCCGTAGATTCGGCTAGAACTATTGGCCGTTGCGGTAAGATTAATTTTATTGACTGTAATCACTACAGATGTACCATTGACAGAATTGTAATTTGCTGAACTAGTCGGAACAAAATTTACAGTTAGGATTTGATTAGTTCCAGCATTGAGAGTGGTGCCGCTTGCTGGGCTATAGCTAAAAGTTCCGGGCACACTCGCAGTTGCATTTAATTGAGTTGCACTTAGTGCCGTGCCATAAGAAATTGCTGACGGGTTAGCCCACATGATTACAGGAGTTGCCTTGTTCACAGTAATCAGCACAGTGGAACCATTCACAGGATTATAATTAGATGTGTTTGTGGGTGAAAAATTTACGGAAAGTATCTGATTGGCTCCCACATTTAGAATCGCTCCACTCGCAGGTGTGTAAGTAAAACTTCCGGTTGTATTGGCGGAAGCGTTCAGCTGGGTTGTGCTTAAGGCCGTGCCATAAGTTACTGCTGCGGGCATTGGCCATGTAATGATAGGAGTGGCTTTATTTACTGTAATCTGTACCGTTGTGCCATTAACTGAATTATAATTCGAGGCATCTGTAGGACTAAAGTTGGTTGATAAAGTTTGATTGACCCCAGCATTCAAAATTGTTCCCAATACAGGCGTATAGGTAAAAACACCTGGCACATTTGCAGAAGCATTGAGTTGAGCATTTCCCAAGGGCGTGCCATAGGTTATAGAGGATGGAGCAGGCCAGGTAATTAACGGAGTTGCTTTGTTGACCACAATTTGTACTGTTGTATTATTAACCAAATTATAATTACCTGCATCCGATGGAGTGAAGGTTACGGACAACACCTGGTTTGGTCCAGCGTTCAGTGTGGTTCCACCTGGAGGATTATATGCAAAAGTTCCGGGTACACTGGCCGTAGCATTTAATTGAGTTGAAGTGAGTGCAGTTCCGTATGTAATTGAAGCCGGATTTATCCAGTTCACTGTAGGGGTTGCTTTGTTCACAGTAATCAACACAGAAGTGCCCATGACTGGGTTGTAGTTACTTGCGTCCGTTGGATTGAAGTTGGCAGACAAGATCTGATTCGCACCTGCATTCAATACTGTACCACTACCTGGTGTGTAGGTAAAAGTTCCGGCTACAGTAGCGGTTGCGTTTAATTGGGTGACGTTTAAGGGTGTTCCAAAAATTATAGGTGCTGGGTTAGCCCAGGTTATCACTGGAGTTGCTTTAACGATAGCGAGAATCGCATTCACATAGGTAATTGCGTAATTATTGTCTGTTCCTCCTGAGACTGTTATTGGATAATTTCCTACCGGGCTGGCTACAATCGCTGATGTAGTAACTATTGGCTGGATATCTAATACTGAAACTGTCTCGCCATTAACAAAGCCAGAATAATTTATTAAAAATGTTGGATTAGTCGTTCCATAGGGTCTGCTTGCTGCCAGGGCCGTTGCAACCAAGGTTGCCTTTGAAATAGTCAGGGTTGCTGGAATATAATTGAAACTATAATTATTGTCAGACCCCCCAGCCACTGAGATGGCATAGGAGCCCACAGGACTCGAAGGTCCTGCAGATGTTGACGTAACAGGAAGGATGTCAATAACAGATAAATCATCACCATTTAAAAAACCAGCATAGTTTATTGTAAATCCAGGATTAACAGAACCATATAACCGGCTTGCATTAGCAACTGACGCTGTTAAGGTTGCTTTCGTGATTGACAATGAACCGGGTACATACATCAAGTTATAGTTGTTGTCCGATCCGCCTGAAACAGAAATAGTGTACGTTCCAACTGGACTCAAAACAGTAGCTATTGTAGACGTGGTTGGTGATGAATCAATCACCGCGGAAGTCTCACCATTTACAAATCCCGAATAGCTAACTGTTAACGATGGATTTGCTGCGGCATAAACACGCGATTGGTTATTCGCAGTTACTGTCAGTGCGGCTTTTGTTATTGTCAGGGTACCCGGTTGAAGTATTATTCCATAATTCAATGCAGAACCACCGCTAAGAGTAATTGGATATGTTCCCACAGCACTTACCGGAGTGGCTGTGGTACTAATTATGGGGGGCGTAATCGATAAAGCGTTATCCCCATTCAAAAAGCCACTGTAGACGATGCTAAGAGTTGGGTTAGGTTGCCCATAGGTTTTTGTATTATCTGAAGCCCTGGCTATCAGAGGCGATACGTTAATTGTTAATACTCCATTTTGGAGGGTTAGATTATAATTAATAGAGGTGCCTCCGCTTAGTATAATAGGGTAAGTCCCAACATTGTTTAAACTGGTTGCAACCGTGCTCGCAGTGGGGGTGGTTATTTCACTTTCGGTATCTCCATTTACAAAACCTGTGTAACTGATTGTAAATCCAGGATTAGCAAGTCCATAAGATCTTGACTTATCATCCGCACGTGCTGTTAACGGAGCTTTGGTAATCGAGAGTGATCCATTAACGTATATAAAACTATAGTTGTTGTCAACCCCGCCAGCAGGAACAATTGGAAATACACCACCCGCATTGTCCCCGGCTATAGCCGAACACGTGGCTGTTGGAGAAGTATCAATAACTCCACTGTTTTCACTGTTTACAAAGCCGGAGTAGTTTATCGAAAAAGTGGGATTAGCCGCTCCATAAATCCGACTAGTACTTACTGCCGTGGCTGTAAGAGTTGCCTTATTAACGGTAAGCTGAACGTTGCTACTTACTGTATTATAATTAATACCGTCAGTAGGAATGAAATTGACGGATAATGTTTGATTGACTCCGGCATTTAATAAAGCACCTAAAGCGGGTGTGTAAACAAATGTTCCCGGTACATTGGCTGAGGCATTGAGCTGAGTTGCACTCAACGATGTGCCATAGGTGATCGCTACTGGATTCACCCAGCTAACCACAGGATTATCCTTGTTATTCACAAAAATCTGAACCTGCGTAGTTGGAACAGAATTGTAATTAGAAGCATCTGTTGGATTAAACGCAACTGACAGCATGTAAGTACCAACTGTCCCAAATAAGGTACCTATGGATGGAGAATATGTAAAAGTTCCAGGTACGTTAGCCGTGGCATTGAGTTGAGTGGAACTCAATGGTTCATTCACTTTGATTGGCAGCGGAGTTGGCCAGGTTACTAAAGGTGTTGCCTTATTTACAGTAATAGCAACTGTTCGTCCAATAATTGAATTGTAGTTTATAGCATCCGTAGGAGTAAAATTTAGAGAGAGAGTTTGATTGACCCCAACATTCAGGATTGTGCCACTAGCGGGTGTGTATGCGAAGGTACCCGGTACATTAGCACTTGCATTTAATTGGGTCGAACTCAAAGGCGTTCCATAAATAATAGATGCAGGATTTGCCCATGTGATTACGGGTGTTGCTTTATTTACGGTAATAAGTCTCTGAACATCATTTACAGCGTTATAATTCGCACCATCTGTTGGAGCAAAATCAACTGACAAAACTTGATTAGTGCCTGCATTTAACAGTGTTCCAAGAGTGGGGGTGTAAACAAATACCCCAGGAACATTAGAGGTCGCATTGAGTTGAGTGGCACTCAAGGCGGTACCGTATGTTATAACAGCCGGATTTGGCCAGGTTATTATGGGTGTTGCCCTATTTACAGTAATGACTACAGTAGTGCCGTTTACCGGATTGTAATTAGTGAGGTCCGTTGGGTTAAAGTTTACTGATAAAACTTGATTTGCTCCTGAACCTAATACTGTTCCGCTGGCTGGTGTGTAGGTAAATGACCCCGCTACAGTTGCCGTAGCGTTAAGCTGGGTAGCGCTTAATGCTATGCCGTATGTTATGGCCGCAGGTGTAACCCACGTAACTACAGGTGTAGCTTTGTTAACTGTTATCGAAACAGTTGTTCCATTAACAGAGTTATAGTTGAACGCATCGGTAGGAGTAAAATTGACCGACAAAACCTGATTGCCAGCATTCAAAACTGTTCCAATACCAGGTGCGTAAACAAATGTTCCAGGCACATTGCTCGCGGCATTTAGTTGAGTAACGCTCAATGCAGTCCCATAGGTAATTGCCGAAGGGTTTAACCATGTAATTACAGGAGTTGCCTTATTTACGGTGATCGATGCTGTGGTACCGTTAACTGGATTATAATTTCCAATATCGGTAGGTGTAAAATTTACAGACAAGGTCTGGTTGCTTCCTGCACTCAGAATTGCTCCTGCTGGTGGTGTATAGGCAAATGATCCGGGCACACTGGCCGTTGCATTGAGCTGTGTGGCGCTTAAGGAAGTGCCATAGGTAATGGGTAAAGGATTCGCCCACGTAATTGCAGGATTGGCTTTATTAACAGTTATGGTTACAGTAGTTGCAAAGACAGAATTGTAATTAGTTACATCTGTTGGTGTGAAGGTGGTCGATAAAATCTGGTTAGTCCCGGCATTCAAAATGGTTCCTATGGCTGGTGTATAGCCAAATGTCCCGGGTACCGAAGCTGTGGCATTCAGTTGGATGGCACTCAAGGCAGTTCCATATGTTATGGCGGCAGGATTAGACCAACTTACACTAGGGGTTGCTTTCGTAATTGTGAGAGTACCGTTCACATATGTAAAGGAATAGTTATTATCTGTGCCTCCTGACGCTGTAATAGGGTACGCCCCTACTGAACTTGTAAGGTTTGCAGTCGTGGTTGCTGTGGGCGTTAGATCAAGTACACTTGCAGTCTCCCCATTCACAAATCCTGAATAGGAAATTGAAAAGACTGGGTTAGGCACACCATATACCCTGCTGGCATTAGAAACTGTAGATGTGATAGAAGCCTTTGTAATAGTGAGGGTTCCGGAAGTATAGGCTAAATTATAATTGTCATCTGAGCCGCCTGAAACAGTAATCGAATACGGGCCCACTGCGCTTGTCAAGATAGCTGTCGTGGTTGCGGAAGGAACCGCATTCAATACAGATGAGTTTTCACCATTTACAAATCCCGAATAGGTAATCGAAAACACGGGATTGGCCGAACCGTAAACTCTGTTAGCATCCAAAGCTATTGCAGTAACGGTCGCTTTTGTGATTGTTAAAGTGCCTGACGAATAAACTAAATCATAATTATTATCAGAGCCACCGGTGGCAATAATCGGATAGGTTCCAACCGGTGAACCAGTCGTGGCTGCAGTCGATGCCGTGGGAGCAATATCAATTACAGTTACCGTTTCTCCATTAACAAAACCAGAATAACCAACCGTAAATACGGGATTGGCCGATCCGTAAAGACGACTTTGATTAGTTGGTGTTGCTGTAAGGGTTGCTTTAATTACAGCAAGAACAACCGTAGTGCCATTCACCGAGTTGTAATTGGTTACATCCGTAGGGTTGAAGTTAACGGACAATACATGATTAGGTAACACATTCAGAATCGTCCCGCTAGAATAATTATAAATGAATGTGCCCGGAACCGTAGCCGTGGCATTTAATTGCGTACTACTCAAAGGCGTTCCGTAAATGATCGTTGTCGGATTGGACCATGTGACAATTGGCGTGGCCTTCGTGATTGTTAAGGTGCCGCTTACGTATACATA
>JBEBJH010000214.1:0-8002 GCA_040079965.1 Cyclobacteriaceae bacterium | reverse complement strand
GAACATTCCTGGTTTTTACGGAGTGGGCTCGGCCTTGAAAAGCATAGGCGAAAAGATTGGGTTACAAAAACTGAAATCATTTTATCAGGATTCACTGTTCTTTCGCACGTTGCTGGGCAATAGCATGATGTCGCTTACCAAAACGAATTATCAGGCAACCACCTATTTGGGAAGTGATCCGGAGTTTGGTGAGTTCTGGAAAAAGATGTTTGCCGAGTTTGAACTTTCACGACAGCAAACGTTGGATGTATCAGGCCTTAGTGGGTTAATGGAGAATAATCCGGGTATCCGCGATTCGGTTCGGTTACGTGAGCGCATTGTATTGCCACTGATCGCTATTCAGCAATTTGCACTAATGAATTTGAGAAATCAGAATGAAAGCAATAAGATGTATGAGTTGCGCTATCGCAGGTTAATCATCCGCTGCATGTTCGGAATTATCAATGCGGCAAGAAATTCAGCGTAGAAGGTTCGAACCTTACCAACAAGAAAATTTACCCTATATGAAATATCTGACAATCGTTTTCAAAAGATGTTTTAAAATCACCTTCTTATTTTTCACCCTTTCTCTGGCCCACGGTCAGAACACGGCTGTACTCAACACCGACCAGGGAAAGAATGTTATTGATAAACATATCTATGGTCATTTTTCAGAACACTTAGGTAGATGCATTTATGGTGGGTTTTATGTGGGCGAGGCGAATACAAAAATTCCACATACGCAAGGCGTTCGCAAGGACGTAGTGGAAGCTTTGAAAAAACTGAAGGTGCCCAACCTGCGCTGGCCAGGGGGATGTTTTGCCGATACCTATCATTGGAAGGATGGCGTAGGACCAAAAGCTAAACGACCAACGATGGTAAATACCTGGTGGGGAGGGGTAACAGAAGACAATAGTTTTGGAACGCATGATTTCCTGAACATGTGCGAACTGATTGGCGCTGAGCCATACCTGGCAGGAAATGTTGGTAGTGGAACCGTTCAGGAGTTATCGGAGTGGGTACAGTATGTGAACTTCGATGGCATAAGTCCTATGTCGAACTGGAGAAAAGAAAATGGGCGCGATAAACCATGGAATGTAAAATACTGGGGCGTAGGCAATGAAGCCTGGGGTTGTGGGGGAAACATGACCGCTGAATACTATGCCAATATCTATCGTCAGTATGCAACTTTCATGACGAACTGGACTAACAGCAGCAAACTATTTAGAATTGCTTCAGGCGCTAACTCATCAGACTACCACTGGACAGAAGTATTGATGCGCGATATTCCACACAACATGCTGGAGGGAGTGGCCCTGCATCATTATTCGGTGATTGACTGGAATAAAAAAGGATCGGCAACCGACTTTAGTGAGCAACAATATTTTCAAATCATGCAACGGGCGTTGTTTATGGATGAACTTATCACAAAGCATTCAACGATTATGGATAAGTATGATCCTTCCAAACGTGTGGCACTCGTAGTGGATGAGTGGGGTGGGTGGTACGATGTTGAGCCCGGCACTAATCCTGGGTTTCTTTACCAGCAGAACACGCTACGTGATGCGATCCTGGCGGGTGCTACGTTAAATATTTTCCATAAGCATAGCGATCGTGTGCGGATGGCCAACTTAGCACAGACGGTTAATGTATTACAGGCAGTTTTGCTTACACAGGAAGAAAAAATGATTGTAACGCCAACATATCACGTAATGGAAATGTATAATGTACATCAGGACGCTACTCATTTACCATTAGAGGTAGTTACAAACAATTACACCTTTGGTACAGAAAAACTTCCTGCAATCTCTGTATCAGCCTCGAAAGACGAGGCCGGAGGCACTCATATTTCATTGGTAAACATTGATTCAAAAAGCAATCAGGAAATTACCATTGATCTTCGTGGTGGAAAGTTTAGTTCAGTTACAGGAAGAATCTTAAACAGTCCTAAGCTTCAGGACCATAATACATTTGATCAACCAGATTTGGTGAAGCCTGTGCCATTCAAGCAGGCGGTGTTATCAGGGAATGTATTGAAGGTCACTCTTCCTGCACACTCGGTTGTCGTTTTGGAGTTGAAATAAAAAAAGAGGCTCCAACAATCATTAGTCAGAACCCCTTTGCTTTCCCAAAAAATCAATTTGATAATTGAAACGTAATAGGAATGCTGTAATTAGCATCTACAGCTTTTCCATGTTGTGTTCCTGCTACCCAGGCCGGCATTGCGGTTACTACCCGCACAGCTTCGTCTTTAAGTGATTGATTTATTTCATCTCCTACCACATCAGTGGCTGTCACTTGACGCACCAAACCCTTTTCATCGACAATAAAATCAACAAAAACGGTGCCTTCGATCCCATTCTTTTGTGCATCTTCAGGATAGGTTAGATTGTCGCGAAGGTATTCCATCATCGCCTTCTCGCCTCCAATGAAGGAAGGATCGATTTCGGCTTTATTATAGACTATTTTTCCTGAAGCATCTTTATACGTAGGTGCTTCTTTAGCTTTTTCAATAGCAGCTAGTCTTCGTTGTTCCAGTTTTTCAATCCTGGCAGTTTCAATTCGTGCACGTTTGATTGCACGGTCTTCCTGATCTTTGACTTCATCAGTTGTAGCCTCTATGGAATTTACATCGGAGGCTTCCTCAGTTTTTCGTCCGCAACTTTGCAACAAGGCAAAGGAGAGCACCAACAATAAAAGAGGTGAGTACTTTTTCATAAGTTTTAGTTTAGTTTTTAACAGTAACTAACCCAGTGAGGCATAATCATGCCATTAATAGAAGTACTGAAATTGATAACCATTGCCACTAAAGCTTGATGCATTGGGCATCTTTTTCCCCATCGTTGGGGTCATCTTAAGGAAGGATTATGTACCGCTAACAATACTCTTACTTCGTTGCTTCACCCACTCCCGTGCATTCACAAAGGCCTCGATCCAGGGACCAATCTCATCCCCCTTGCGCTGCCGCGGATAATACCCCCAGTTCCATGGGAATAAGGCGCGTTCGATATGTGGCATAATCGCCAGATGTCTTCCATCCGGTGAACATAGGGCAGCCACTGAAAAATCAGAATCATTCGGGTTGCCCGGATATTCGGGATGCGTGTAGGTGGCTGCGATCTTATAATCTTTCTGATTCTTCAAATCAAACTTACCTTCTCCGTGTGCAACCCATACCCCGAGCTGAGCTCCTTCATAGCTTGTCAGCATAACGGAATTATTTTTGGGTACGGAGATGGTAACGAAGATAGATTCAAACTTACCCGAGCCATTGTGGAGCATCTTTGGGTGCGCACTCATTTCCATAGTGCGATAAACCAAACCCAACTCCATCATCAACTGGCAACCATTGCAAACTCCCAGGCTCAGCGTGTCATCGCGCTTATAAAAATTGTCGAGTGCTGCTTTTGCTTTAGGATTATAGAGGAAGGCACCGGCCCATCCTTTGGCTGATCCAAGCACATCGGAATTAGAGAAGCCACCAACAAAGACAATCAGGTTTACTTTGGTCAGATCTTCGCGGCCTGTCATCAGATCGGTCATGTGAACATCTTTCACATCGAAGCCTGCGAGGTATAACGAGTAGGCCATCTCCCGATCGCCATTTACCCCTTTCTCACGGATGATGGCAGCTTTTACCCCGGTTGATTTTCTTCGCTTCGGATCAATGCCATACGTTGAAAACTTTCCATCAAACCCGGTTTGGAACTTATACTCCAATACTTGTTTGAAAAGATTGTCCTTACGTTCTGCGGCATGACCTTTCGGGCGTTGAATTTTATCCAGCAGGTAAGAAGTGTGAAACCATTTCGCTCTCAACTCATCAATGGACAATTGATAATTGACAATTGACAATACTCTTGAGTTTGTTACTTCACCAAGTAATGTAGATTTAACCCCATTAACAGTTAAAATCTTTTCAACGGAAGTAACATCTTCCAACTGCAACACAATTCCCGAATTCTCAGCAAAGAGGACTTTAATTATATCGCTACCCAGTTCACTAATGTGGATGTTCATGCCCACACCTGGAGTAGGGAAACACATTTCTAGTAATGTTGAAATCAATCCACCTGCAGAAATATCATGCCCAGCCACCACAAGGTTTTGCTTTATCAATTGCTGTACTGCTTCAAACGCTTTTACAAAATAGGCTTCATTAGTAACAGATGGAGCTTCGGTACCAAGTTGATTTACAATCTGGGCGAAGCTGCTTCCTCCCAGTTTGAATGAGTCCTTGGAGAAATCAATGTAAATTAATTTTGAACCAACAATAGGCTGCAGTGCAGGTGAAACAGTCTGACGAATATTACTCACTTCACCAACCGCGGAAATAATCACAGTGCCTGGAGAGTAAACAACTTCACCCCCCGGATACTTTTGGGTCATCGACAACGAATCTTTTCCGGTAGGAATGTTGATGCCGAGTTTACAGGCGAAATCACTCACTGCTTCTACTGCTGAAAATAATCTTGCATTCTCGCCCACGTTTTTAGCGGGCCACATCCAGTTGGCGCTGAGTGATACACCTTTCAGTCCATACGTAAGGGGTGCCCAGATAATATTGAGCAGCGCTTCGGCAATCGCCAGTTTACTTCCTGCTGCGGGATCGACTAACGCAGCACCGGGTGCATGACCAATGCCGGTGGCAATTCCTTTGTTGCTGATGAAGTCCAATGCCATCACCGACACATTGTTCAACGGAAGCTGTATAGGGCCGCAGGTTTGTTGTGTTGCTACGCGTCCGGTAACGGAGCGATCGACTTTATTGGTTAACCAATCTTTGCAGGCAACAGCTTCCAACTGCAGTACATGGTCAAGGTATTCGGTTAGTTTAGTTTGATCGTAGGTAACATCTTCAAACTTCGCGGTAGAAGTCTTATCCTGAAGTATAGTTTTTGGTGAAGAGCCAAAGAGATGACTTAACGCTAACTCGACAGGCCTGGTTTGTTTGGTGTTATCAACAAACTTGAATTGCTGATCACCGGTAGCTGTGCCCACAACATACATAGGTGCGCGTTCACGATCTGCTGCACGCTTTAACGTGTCAACATCTTTTGCGTGCATAGCTACGCCCATGCGCTCCTGCGATTCATTGCTGATGATCTCTTTATCGGATAGGGTAGGATCCCCGATTGGCAGTTTGTCAATTTCAATCGTGCCTCCGGTTTCTTCCAGCAATTCTGAAAAGCAATTCAAATGACCACCCGCACCATGATCGTGAATCGAGACGATTGGGTTCTCAGCCGATTCAACCAACGCGCGGATAGCATTCATCACGCGCTTCTGCATCTCTGGGTTGGAACGTTGAACTGCATTAAGCTCAAGGGCATTTCCAAATTCGCCTGTTACTACAGAGGACACAGCCGCGCCACCCATGCCGATTCGATAATTGTCACCTCCTAACAAAATGATTTTATCACCGGCCTGTAGGTGTTCTTTCTTGCTGTCCTTTTCTTTTCCGTAGCCCACGCCACCGGCCAGCATGATTACCTTGTCAAAGCCAAACTTCTTATCGTGTTCAAAATGCTCGAAGGTGAGCACGCTTCCACCAATGAGCGGCTGCCCAAATTTATTTCCAAAGTCGCTTGCTCCATCCGAGGCTTTGATCAGAATCTCAGCCGGAGTATGATATAACCACGCACGCTCGGCAAATTTTTTCTCCCATGGCCTGCCATTCTCTAATCGGGGATAGGACGTGATGTACACCGCGGTTCCCGACAAGGGCAATGAACCCTTTCCTCCGGCCAGGCGATCGCGGATTTCACCACCACCACCCGTAGCTGCTCCGTTAAATGGCTCTACGGTTGTCGGAAAGTTATGGGTCTCTGCTTTTAAAGAGATCACCGAATCAAAATCGTCAATTCTAAAATAATCTGGCTTGTCCTGGGTAGCCGGGGCAAACTGTTCCACCCTCGGACCTTTGATAAAGGCCACATTGTCTTTGTAGGCAGAGACTAAGTAGTTCGGATTTTCTTTGGATGTTTTCTTAATCAACTGGAAAAGTGTTGATTCCTTTTCCTGACCGTCAATAATAAAGGTACCGTTGAAAATTTTATGGCGGCAATGTTCACTGTTTACCTGTGAGAATCCAAACACTTCGCTGTCGGTAAGTTTGCGGCCCAGTTTCCAGCTTACGTCATTTAAATAATCAATTTCTTCCTGACTCAACGCCAGTCCTTCTTTTTCGTTGTAGGCTTTGATGTCGTCAATTTCAACAATCGGCTCAGGTATATGGTGAATAGTGAACAACTCCTGATCCAGTCCTTTATACAACCGTTGTAGCATGCGATCGTGGTGAACTGATTCATCTTTCACTTCCACAAATTCTTCGATGCGTTCGATGCCTTTGATTCCCATGGTCTGGGTGATTTCTACAGCATTCGTGCTCCAGGGGGTGATCATCTCCTTACGAGGTCCCAGAAAATAACCGCTAACCGATTTCTCATTCAGGGGTCGGGCACCGCCAAAAAGCCAGATTAGCTTTTCATAGGATTGACTATCAATAGGTTGAGCGCTTCCAACCGCGTAGAGGGTGGAACCGGAAGCCCGAAAGAAAATGATCATAGTGGTGTGTGTAAGCACAAAAATAGAAACCTTTTCAGGGATTCCATGAGAATGACCAGCGATGTTTTTTGATAATGAAATGGGATCTATTTCTTCTTTGAAAACATCCAACTCAGGTAGTCAGGTTCAGCAAAAGCATTGTCCCAACTGTTGTGGTTTATACCAGGAAATTCTTTGTACCGGACAGTAACTTTTAATGATTTGAGCTTGTCTACCATTTGCTGAGATTCCTTTACGCCCACTACCACATCGCTATCACCATGGTAAATAGAAAAGGGAACTTTTCGAACCCTTTTGTTATAGTGTTTTGAATCGCCACCCCCGCAGATCGGAGTGGCCGCTGCAAATAGTTTTGGATATCGATACACAGCTTCGAACGTACCCATGCCACCCATCGAAAGACCCGTGATATAGATCCGTTTTTTATCAACACTTTCTTCATTCGAAATCTTATTGACTAATGCAATCGCAATCTTTAAAGGATCGGTTTCAGCCCGGGTATAATCAAAATCGAATGAGTAGGGTGATGTAGTGCGATCAATCACTACGCTGCTCCAGTAACTTTCTGCCGCGCATTGCGGAAAGATCACAATGGCTGGAAAGTTCTTGCGGTTTTCTTCCGTAAGAAAAAGTTTGGCGCCATGGGTTAGTTGTTTTTCATTGTCGTTGCCACGCTCACCGGCACCATGCAGAAAAAGAATGAGCGGATACTTTTTTGTTCGATCGTAATTTTCCGGAAGGAGTATTCGATAAGGTAACATCCCGGTTGTGGATGTAAACTCACGTTTTTCATAAACGCTTAGATCCTGGGCGGTAAGTGTTCCAGAGATCAGAACAAGGAGAAGATAAATAAGCTTTCTCATGATAAAATGGTTAAAGAATTAAAAAGGCGTCATGCCGGGTGTGGTATGACGCCTGTTTAAAGAGTGAGATTTAGCCGTTGGCTTTCTTTGCTTTTTTTTCAGCCCGCTTTTCCTTTAGGGTTTTTGTAGGCTTCTTCTTCTCATCTTTTTTACGATCCATTCCTTTTGACATAGCTGTAAAGTTTTAGTGATATAAAAGTAATAAAAATTTCCATTGACTTCGTAATTACGATTTCACATCGGTTTAGTTGTTTTGGTCAATACGGCAATACTTCCCGCAATAACTCCATTGTGCCCGGTGTCCAAAATTTCAAGTTGGTAATCTTTCAGGTACCGGAGTAGTCGCTGCATATTTTCTGTCGTAATGATCTTGTCGTGCTTTCCCACTATCAGAGTGAGTCGTATGGAATGGGTTTGTATTAAACCGGCAATCGTTTTCATGTCAAACTTCAGATGCCTGAACACTACCCAAGAGTAATACACACGCGCCCGTTTTTCCTTTGTGTCCATTTGTGATTCGGCAAAGCGGAGCAAACCATTATCTACCACACGCAGGGTATGCAGGATGGAGGTGATGGCATGAAGCCGGCCTG
>JBEBJH010000407.1:0-1842 GCA_040079965.1 Cyclobacteriaceae bacterium | reverse complement strand
TGTGTATAAGAGACAGAAAGTGTGCTTTTCTCTTCCCTGGTAATTACGGTTGATTGCATGCTTATACTTTCAGGAAAGTTAATCGAAAATGAATTTGGGCAAGCTACCGGTCAAAAGAAAATCTGTTGTGCCAATCGATAGGTATTGGCATGCGCTTCAATGATGTCGCGGAAATCCGGTGAATACCCGCCCCCCATACTGGCCACGATTGGAATTTCATTGTCGCGTGCTGACTGCAATACCAACCTATCGCGCTGTTTACAGCCTGCCCGGGATACGTTCAGTCGGCCAAGTTTATCCGTCTCTAAAATATCAACCCCACATTGATAAAACATAAAATCCGGTTGCACCTGTTGAATCAAATTCCGGAGATTGATTTCGAGCGTGGTGAGATAAAAATCATCTGTGGTGTAATCTTTCAATCCAATGTCAAGATCCGAATGTTCTTTAATTAGTGGATAGTTGTTTGCACCGTGCATGCTGAAGGTAAAGACCCGCTCCTCATTTTTAAAAATCTGGGCCGTACCATTTCCCTGGTGTACATCCAAATCGACTATCAGAATTTTATGAGCCAGGTTTTCGTGCAGCATATAGTTTGCTGCAATGGCAATATCGTTCAGCAAACAAAAGCCTTCGCCCCGGTCGGTAAAGGCGTGATGAGTTCCTCCGGCAATATTCATAGCGACCCCGAATTGGTGGGCATATAAAGCACACTGAAGCGTGCCATTGGCAATAGTGATTTCTCGTTGCACGAGTTCCTTCGTTAATGGAAACCCGGTCCGTCTGATTTCCTGCGGAGTTAACGAAAGCGATGACAATCTCCTCCAATAGTC
This sequence comes from Cyclobacteriaceae bacterium, assembly GCA_040079965.1. GTDB lineage: Bacteria > Bacteroidota > Bacteroidia > Cytophagales > Cyclobacteriaceae > ELB16-189. The sequence continues at coordinate 1,009 of JBEBJH010000407.1, read as the reverse complement.
AGGATCATGGGTAAGCATGATCCACTTTTCATCTAAAGGAGTTGGATGGAAAATATTGTCCTCGGTAATGGTACCTTCATGCACTAGCTGCTGGGGAAGCACCTCATACTTGCTCATCGGAAACCGATGATTGGGGGGAAGTGGTAGTACATATTCAAGAGCCCAGGCTATCTTAAGCATAAATAAAAACGGAGGAATAAATCCTCCGTTTCAAGTTAATTCTTCAATGGATTAATGTTGGTGTTCATGTTGCTCTCCTCTCCCATTCCATGCCTCCATGATTCCATGAAAGCTGTCGTGAAGGGCTTTCAATGAAGTACCAATCTCTTCATCGCTAGCACCTCCTTTAATTTTATCGGCCAATGTGCGGGTGTCCGTTTTGAGTTGAGTGAGTTGGGCTTTTACTTCTTCCGTGTTTACTTTTTCTGGTAAAGCGGTAGCTGCCCATGTGTCTGCTTCCACAGCCATTTCTTCGGCCAATCGTTTAACCGGCTCCAGATTTGTCGAATCCTTGTAAGGGTGAAAAGCTTCAGCCATAATCATATGAAAAGAGTCCATTTCAGGCCACTCATTGGGATCAGCTTCTGTAGTCGCTGCCCCGGCTCCTTCAACGCTCTTTTCCTTTGTTGAACATGATGGGAACCCAATTGCTAAAACTGAGATAAGAACTAAGATTTTAAACTTCATAAGATATTTTATTTCGACCTAAAATTAAGAAAGAACTTCAAATGTTAATCTTTACCCCTGTATTTTCTATACATCTCAAAACTATTAACCAATTTCTTAAACAGTTGGAAATAAAGAGCGATGTAAAAAAGGACAGAAATAAACCAGATGAAGGCGATATTAAAATAGAACGTGTCAAACTTCATTCCTGCAAAGTGCTTGGTGGGCACATAAAAATTCGCTCTAAAATCCAGAGGACCAGCGGGTCGGTGGTCATCAAAATAGATGGGAGAAACCTTCTGGACCAATTCCCCCTTCCACTCTACAATTCGCATTGGGTCAT
>JBEBJH010000213.1:0-8069 GCA_040079965.1 Cyclobacteriaceae bacterium | reverse complement strand
GAATGGAGCGGAAAGGGAGTGGTATTTGCCGCCTGCAACAACACCATGAAAAGACGAAACATCAAAAAGGAAGATTTGCTATCCAGTATAGTTGTAGTTCCTTCGGCCATTATTGAACTTACCCTAAAACAAGAAAAAGGCTGGGCCTATATAAAAGGCGGACATTAATTCTAAACCAGTTCATTCATTTTCATCCGAATGGTTTGTTTATCCGTTTGCGTTAGTGCTAATGAGTAAGCCTTTTCCAGATTCGAAATCGCTTTCTCTTTGTCGATGTTTTTGTAAAGTTCGCCCAGTAAGGTAAAGTAATAATGATTGTCGGTTAGTTGAAGTTTTTCCGCTTGCCTGATTGCTTCCTGATTTCCAGATACTTTCGCGAGGGCAAAGGTTCGGTTAAGGGCAGCGATGGGCGAATAGGCAATCATGAGTAATTGGTTATAAAGCTGCAAAATATTCATCCATTTCTCATCCGTGTCCGCTTTAATGGTATGCCAATAAGCGATGCTTGCTTCCAAATGATACTTCGATATTTTTCCTCCTTGTGAGGCTTGCTTCAGAAAGAAAATGCCTCTCGCAATTAACTCTTGATTCCAAAGTGAATCGTCCTGGTCTTTATATAAAATAATCTGGCCACTTTCATTCTTTCGTGCCGGAAAGCGTGAGGAATGAAAACACATTAATGAAAATAAAGCATTTACAATTGGCTGATTTGTCTGTTCGTTTTCAATGAGCAGGTAGTTAAGCCTCATGGCCTCCAGGCAGAGTTCCTCACGTAATACAGCATCGTTACTTTCAGAATAATAACCCTCGTTGTAAAGTAAGTATAACGTAGTAAGGACTGTCTCGAGCCGGTTATTGATTTCTTGACCAGCAGGAAACTCGATCTGTACATTTTCAAGACGTAGTTTTTCCTTTGCCCTGAAAAGACGTTTGTTTATAGTCTCCCTGTTGGTTAAAAATGCATTCGCGATCTCGTCAATTCCAAAACCACAAAGTATGCGAAGCGCCAGACTGATTTGGGCCTCCGTTGAAATGGAAGGATGACACACGGCAAACAGCATCTGTAACTGACTGTCAGTAATATTTTTGTCCGACAAGTCAATTTCCGGTTCATCAATTTGTATTGAGGATTGCACAACCGATTTTGCAATCTTCTGGTCAAAAAGAGAGGTCCGATGAATAAAATTTTTGGCCTTGTTCTTTGCAACTGTATAAAGCCATGCGGTGGGATTATCCGGGAGACCTTTGTAAGTCCAAGTTTCAAGGGCCAACAAAAAAGTCTCGCTGGCTATGTCTTCTGCGGTTTCAAGATGTTCAATACCAAAATGCTTACACAGAACAGAAGTGATCTTCCTGAATTCAGTTCTGAATAAATGTGGTAATAAGTCTTGTTGTTGCATAAACCCTTAAAAAGCTATTTCACCAGAACTTAATAGTCAGGTTGAGTTTGTCGAAGGCCAGGTTTCGACAAACTCAAGCTGACAAAGCATTGGTTTTAATTAAGAAACTTCTCAATGAACCCCATCACCCCGGGCAATTTTCCGCACCTCAACACTATTTCCATCACCTTGCAATACCGGGCTACCCTTGGCAAACTCTACCGCCTCTTCCACAGAGTTTGCTTTCACAATAATATATCCGCCAATCGTTTCCTTAATCTCTCCAAAAGGTCCGTTGGTAACGACATTATTTGGCCATACTACTTTGGCATCGTCAAACGGTAAGCCATTGCCGCCACTGAATTTATTTTGTGCAGCAATGCCGCCAATCCAATCCATGGTTTGTTTCATCCAGATTTGCATCTGCTCCGGAGAAGCAAGTTTTTGGCCATCCTGATGCCTGAAAATTAAAATGAATTCGTCCATCTTGTTAAAGGTTTAATTGTTAGTGAATAATTGACTTACTCATCCATAACAATTGAGGTTGTGGGGATTGGACATGACCAGCAAAATATTTTTATTCTCACTTATGAGAGCTGCTGGATTATTAAATCAGCCTAACGAATATCCGCAAAAATACTTAGAGAAGGTTGTTTCTGCCCCACAAAAGAGTTTCTACAACAACACAGAGGGCTCGTCTTCAACTACCCTTCTACGGGCACGGTAGCGCACCGCCACCTTTGCTCCACCCAGAATAAGTATTCCACCAACCACCGAAAGCCACATGACTGCTACCATTGGCAATGCCGTACCATCGTGCCAGGTACTTACCCATACTGTAATAATACCGCCCACCAACATCCGGAAACTACCGAGCAACGAAGCCGCGCTGCCTGCATGTTTTGAAAAAGGTGCCAGTGCCAGGGCTGAACTATTAGGTCCTGTAAGTCCTTGCCCGAGTACAAACAAAAATATCATTGCAGTTAAACTTACAATGGTGTACCAATCGAGCCAGACACCCATTACTAACACAGCACCTACAACAGTTTGATAGGTTAATGCATATTTTACCAACTGCTGACTGGTAAACTTCTTCAACAAGAAATGATTGAACTGGGCCGATCCAATCATGCCCGAAGCCACAAACGCAAAGATCCATCCATACTCCCGTTCCGTTGCTTTGTACAGATTCAGGAAAACATCAGCGGAGGCTGCGATGTAGGCAAACGGGGCCGACATGGCAATGCCGCCTGCAACCGCGTAGATGCTAAACTGTGGTTGCTTTACCACTAATATGAAATTGACAAGAATTGATTTGGGCTTTAATGAGATCTCAGGGTCGGCCGGTTTTCCTTGTGGCAGTAAAAAATAAGTGGCAGCCAAAATTAATAAGGTTAACACAGCCAGAATGATAAATATTGAAGCCCACCCAAAGGCCACTGTGAAATAACCACCTACTGTTGGCGCAATCATAGGCGATACGGCAATCACTAAAATGATGGATGAAAATGCCTGTGCTGTTTTACGAATCGGGAAAAGATCGCGCACAAATGCCTGCGAGGCTACCATGCCCACACAGCCACCCAACGCCTGAAGAAAGCGCATGGCAATCAGTGATTCCAGGGAAGTGGAAAAAGCACAGACTATCGAACTTATGATATAAATTACCAACCCTACATATAAGGGCTTCTTTCTGCCAAAGCGATCGAGCATAGGCCCATACATCAGCTGACCCACGGCAATACCTAATAAATAGGCGGTTAGCGACAACTGCACCTGCGAGATGCTGACTCCCAACTCGGTAGCAATGGCCGGAAACCCTGGCAAATACATATCAATCGAAAACGGACTGATCGTAGAGAGCGACCCAAGAATAAGAATGAGCAGTATGTAGCGGTTGCGAGTCATCAGGAAAAGCTGCAAAGATAGGGCGGGTAATTTGCGCGTTGAATGCTTCCTGATTAAATATTATCTCGCTTTATCAATCGATTTCGATAGGATTTTAAGTCTAGTAGCTATAGGTGAGAACTTTGGTTCTCATATTCATCCCTATAATGACCGATATGGACTTCACTATTATTAATTTTACTTCTGTGGATCAAGTAATTAATTATGCCATATGTTAGTAAGATGAATGATGTAGTAAACAATACGATCTGGATTATTAATCCATTTTCTATTAGAAGAACGTTCTTTATACTTAAGCCAGCAATCAGGAAGTACATAGAAGATCTTAAAAACGCCAGAAACGTTGACTGATTGGCAAGTACAGTTCGTTGTAAAGCCAATCTTTCTCTCAAAATTAAATCTCTGTTTCCGTTGTCCTTGTCCTTCATCTTAACAAACTTAAGAATATCAATTTCATTTAGCCTGCTGCAAACTAAAATTTTATCCTTTTGAAGAAGTAATGCTTTGTGAACTCCGCCACCAACGCATATAACAATGCAATGGAAATCATCCCTGCCACCATTGGCAAGGGTAATGGACTAAGCCCCAGAAAATCTGCAAAGGGTAAATAGGGAAGGATAATAGTAACTATTCCTACAAATAGTACAGCAAAAAGAAGATACTTGCCGGGTTTACTTTTCAAAAATGTTCGTTGTGTGCGAATAACCAGGAGAATCAGAATTTCGGTAGCTACTGATTCCAAAAACCAACCTGTCTGAAAACGTTCCGGAGTGGTCTTAAAAAACCAAAGTAAAACTCCAAAGGTAAGCAGGTCGAACAACGAACTCTCAATGCCAAATACAATCATAAACTTCTGAATAAGTTTTGTATCCCATTTACGGGGCCTGATTAGTTGTTCCGCATCTACACTATCCGATGAAATCGCCATGGCTGGAAGATCGCTAAGCAGGTTGAGGAGTAGAATTTGTTTTGGTAGCAGAGGTAAAAAGGGTAAGAATAAAGAAGTAGCCGCCACGCTTATCATGTTCCCGAAATTCGCACTGGTGGTAATAAAGACATACTTTAAGGTGTTGATGAATGTTTTTCTTCCTTCCAGAATCCCATCGTGAAGTACTTTCAGGTCTTTCTCAAGTAACACGATATCAGCCGTTTCTTTAGCAACATCTACGGCTGTGTCAACCGAGATTCCTACGTCTGCTGCTTTTAATGCAGATGCATCGTTGATGCCATCTCCAATGTAGCCAACCACATTGTCGGCTTTTTGCATTGCTCTAACCAATCGTTCTTTCTGATTTGGTTCTGTTTCGGCAAACACGTCTACTTCTTTTACCTTCATGGCAAGGGCTTCATCGCTCATTGCCCGCAAGTCGCTGCCGGTAATTATCTCCACATTTAAGCCAATTTGAGCACAAACATGAGCTGCTACCAATTGATTGTCGCCTGTGATCAGTTTAAATGTAATTCCAGATTCTCTTAATTCTTTAATGGTTTCTTTTATACCTGCTTTAAGCGGATCAGATAAAACAATGAATCCTAAAAAAATCATTCCCGTTTCATCATCTTTATTAATAATAGGATCACCCGTAATGTCTTTATAACAAATACCAAGAGTTCTAAATCCCTGTGCACTGTATTGCTGTTGCGTGTGTTTGACTTTCTCTTCTACCTGGTGGATCAGAACGTTTTCACCATTGGCCAGATTTACAGATACACACACTTCCATAATATTTTTAACTGCTCCTTTTGTGATTAGATAATGCTTGTTCTGAAAACTTACAGCAATACTGAGGCGCTTCCGGATAAAATCATAGGGCACTTCGTCTACTTTGTCGTAACCTCCGATGTTAACATCAGGAATATTGCGGATAGATTCATCCAGTGGATTGGTAAAACCTGATTCGAACTTGGCATTCAGGTAAGCAAATGTCATTACCCTATCAGAGTGATTACCTTCTCCATCCACCGTGCTTTGCACTTTTACAATTCCTTCAGTCAGCGTTCCGGTTTTATCAGAACAAAAGATATTTACCGAACCCAGGTTTTGTATGGAAGATAATTTCTTCACGATTACTTTTTTCTCCGCCATCCGTTTTGCTCCAGCCGAAAGCGTGATGGTAACAATGGCCGGTAACAGCTCAGGTGCCATACCCACGGCCAGTGCCAATGCAAAAAGGACAGAATCGCTTACCGCCTTGCCAAGAAATATATTTATGATTAGAATCAGCAGCGAGAGCACTACGGTAACCCGCATGATCATGTAGCCGAATTTCTTTATACCTGTTTCGAACGAAGTTTCTGGTTGGTGCATGCCCAGTTCGACTGATATCTTTCCAAATTCAGTATGGGAACCCGTGTATACCACCAGCACTTTAGCAGTGCCATTAACAACACTAGTTCCCTGGAAGACACTATTCTTTCTGTTGCTCAATGTTGTATCTGGTGCTAATACGCCCGGAACTTTTTCGGCAGGAAACGATTCACCGGTTAGTGCCGCCTCGTTTGCATGCAAGTCATTTGCTTCCAACAGGACGCAATCTCCTGGAATAATATCACCAGCATTGAGCAGCACAATGTCGCCAGGCACGACCTCCGATGCCGAAACATCTTTCACATTCCCACTTCGCAATACAGTAGCATTTACCTGTACCATGGCACGTAATTGTTGCAATGCAAGGCTTGCATTCCGCTCTTGCCAGAAACCTAAAAGCCCGCTTAACAGGATGATACCAAGAATAATAAATGAATTAGTGTATTCACCTAAGGCGGATGCAAGGATGACAGCAAAAATCAGAATCAGTACTAACGGACTTTTAAACTGCCCAACTAAAAGAAATAAATCTGTGACGAATGGACTGCGGGGTGGTGGCGTTTTAGTCTCCTTTATTCGCCTCAGTGCTTCCTCATCGCTTAAGCCATTTTCGGTTGACTCAGTTTTTATTAACAGATCAGGAACCTGAATACTCCAATAAGGAAACCTATTATCCATAAGAAAACTGAGAAAAAGATTAGCTCCTTATCATCGTTAACATCATTTTAAATCTTTCAGTTGCCTTGAGTGTATGTGGGATGTTGGCTGGCAAAATAATACATTGCCCTGCTTTCACAGTATTTGGATTCCCCCCGATTGTAATTTCTGCAACCCCATCAAGGATATGAACTATAGCCTCAAACGGTGCGGTATGTTCAGATAGTCCCTCCTCTTTGTCAAAAGCAAATAAGGTAATTGTGCCTTTGGCTTTTTTAATGATGGTCTTGCTAACAACTGCATTGGCAGCATACTCAACGCTATCAGCGGGAGTAAATATTTTTGAGCCTTCAATTGTGCTCATTATTTCGCGTTTTTAAAATAGTTCAAACTTGTAGGGGAGTCTTCGCCTGATAAGGTACATCTTTAATCCAGGAGTTCTAAGCGTGACTCCTCTGACAAATGACTTTAAAAAAGTAATCTTCGACAGCAAGCAGAATCAAACATTCGTATGGTTAATCAATCGCTACACAACTGAAGACAGATATAATTTATTGAAACACCCGGATGTAGTCCACCGCCATAAATTGTGGGAAACTTGTTGTTCCATCCGGGCTGCCTGGCCAATTACCGCCCACAGCTACATTGAAAATAAAGAAAGCCTCGCCACGCAACTCACTTAAGCTATCGGGGGTGATATCAATAACATGAAACTGAACGTCATCCAAATACCAGGTTATAAAAGAAGCATCCCACACAATTGAAAACACATGAAAATCATCCGCAAATATTTTTCCGCCTGTTAATGATTTATTGCCCCCATACTGTGCATGGCTTCCTGCGTTGTCCCAATGGGCGGTGCCATACGACTTATTATCGTTACCGGTTCCGCCAATCATCTCCATAATATCAATTTCACCGCACTTAGGCCATCCTACAGCAGATATATTGGAACCCAGCATCCACAAGGCCGGCCAGATACCCTGACCTTTTGGCAATTTCGCACGGATATCAACGCGACCAAACTTAAATGCTTTTTTACCTTGCGTGATGATGCGGGAGGAAGTATAGCTTTTACCTCCCACATTTTCTCTTTTGGCTCTAATGATTAACAATCCATTTTCCACCAGCGTATTTTGTTCCTGATAATATTGCAATTCATTATTACCCCAACCGCTTCCACCTAACTCATGAGTCCAATTAGCAGTTTTAAGGGCGGTCCCTTCAAATTCATCTTGCCAAACCAATGTTAATCCCGCATAGTTGTCTGGTGTTGAGTATCCCGCTGATGCAATCGTTACACTTACGGTCACTTCCACTTGTTTCTCAACAGATAAGTTATCTTTTGAAAATGCGGTTACCTGCACCTTATAGAGGTCAGAAACAGGGTAGGAATGAGAGGCTTCACCAACGGTTGATTCACCAGTTGAGCCATCTCCAAAAGAAAACACATACCGGGTTGCGTTTTCAGCATTTGCTTCGAATGTAACCAACCCAGTACCATTTGGTGACACAACCGTGGATACTACCAGATTGGCAGGTTGCAATTTCATTTCAGGATCACTTGACTTACACCCCGAGACAACACAAAAGAAACCCACCGATAATACGATCCCTAAATTTTTCATATCAACAAATTAACAAATAGTTTAATTCCTTCATCCAATCTTAATACTCGCAACAGAATCCTCACCCTTATAAATTACATTTCTAATAGAGAAACCAAAGTGAGACTCCTTTAAGAAATGATTGCTCACGTTTAATTCCCATCTACTTCTTCCATCCCGGTCCCCTTACAATTCTTCCAGGCTCTGTCT
>JBEBJH010000212.1:0-8083 GCA_040079965.1 Cyclobacteriaceae bacterium | reverse complement strand
AGGCTATCTTGATTGGTCAGGTCAGTTTTCGTCCCGATAGCTATCGGGATCAAACTGACAGCGTACCTAGTTTTGCGTAACATCACTTAATTAGTTCTATTGATTTATATCTGTTCAATTCTGTCGAACAGCCCACGCGAGACCGTCAGGCGTAGGGCCTGCATCAATGTGACTGATGACTTCCAGCTTCTTTAGATCAACTACAGCCACATAGTTATCGGGGCTGCAGCCAACAAACGCCCGCGATCCATCTGCATCCACCTCAATACCTGCACCACCATGGCCGATGTTAACCCGTTTTACTTCCTTGCGCGATTGCACATCAATGACAAACAGATCACCGCTTCGTAAGGTGGAAACCAGTACGCGCTTGCCATCAGGTGTAAACTTTAGCCGGTTGGCGCCTACCGCTTTCGCATCAATTACAAAGGCCAGCTTCTTACTCTTAAGATCGATCACTGAAATGGTTCCATCTTCGGCCGAGGCAGCCCATAATTGTTTGCCATCGGGACTTACATCAAAGCCTTCTACACCTTTCGACACCGTGATAACAGTTTGACTCCACTCGCTGCGTGGTTGGGCTCCGGGAAAGTTGGGCGCGGGGAGCAGTGTATCAGCAAGAATGCTTACGGTGCCGGCATTTACGTTGGTAGTATAAACCCGTTTCTCATCATGAGTTACATAAACCATGTGGGTACGTTCCTGACCTGTTCCCATACTCCAGTCCAACTTGCCTGTAGCGGGATCAAAACGACCAACAGACTTGGAGCCCTCCGCAGAGAACCACACTTTTCCATTGACAAACATTATTCCGTGTGGACCGATCAACGGCCTCGTATCGATGTTGGGCAATGCCTTTTGGGCAACCAGATCAATCACGTTGATCTCGAAGGAGCGACCACCACCGGTGTTGGTAACGTACGCAAACTTACCATCGGCAGAAGCAACCACTTCATGGGGATCGGGGCCTACCGGCACGCGTGCGATCACCTTCAGCGTTGTTGAATTGATAATCGCGAGTGTATGGTCTTTTTTTGAAAGTGCCAGCAACGTGCGTTGCTCAGACTGGGCCGAGGCTAAAGTGCAAACTACGGTTGCCAGGCTAACAGTAGCAAGGGCCCGAATAATTCGATGGCTGAATTTGTTCATAGTAAGGGTTGAATTTGAGGGGAGCTAACTGGGTTTCGATAGGTTTCCCGATTTAGACCACACAAAGGTTGTATTTATTCCTTAATCACATTTTATTTTTTAAATTCATGACTGGCATCATTTTATTCACTCTATATATAGTGCTCCTTCGTTACAAATTCAGCAGGTGAGGGGTATGAAAAAAATACTGTGTCCGGTTGATTTTTCAGCGACATCGCAGGAAGGTGTGGAGTATGCAGCGCATTTGGCACGCGCCCTTGTCTGTAGCATTACCTTGTTTCATGTACGCACCACCATTTGGCCCGAAGCCCGGCAACTCGATTACCTGGCCGAACTGAGTGATGAAAACATTCGCAATTTACTTGCCGACTGGGGCGATGAGTTAAAACAACAATATGGCATTGCCTGCAATTCATACTTTGAATCTTCCACGGAAACCTTCGAAGAAATAGTATCTGCACAGGCAATGCACCACGACCTGGTGGTGATGGGCACACATGGGGCCGATAGTTTTTTCAGCTACGTGTTTGGCAGCAATGCGTTTCATGTAATCGAGAAGGCTAAGTGCCCGGTTCTTGTGATACCACACGGGTGCCAGTACCAACCGTTGAATCTGATTGTGTATGCCTACGATCCGGATACCAATCCGTTATTTTTCGTTGAGCAATTGAAACAACTGACCAGTATACTGGGATCCAGCGTGCGGGTGCTGCATGTGGAAGAAAATCCCAAGACTGAGGTCAGGCGCAGAATGGAGATTTTGAAAGAGGCGATCAAGGCGCGCGAGTCAAAGTTCCTTAAACTGAGTTTTGATTTTCAGTATTCAGAAGAAGTTAGCTATGCCTTGAACACGTACATGAAAGTTCACAAGGCTGAGATGCTGGCGCTTTCGGTAGATCATCGGACATTGATGGATAAACTCTTTACGGAGGATGTTGTGAAGCAGATTAGTCTGACGGCTGATTATCCGGTGTTTGTGTTTTGGCAATAGGGTTGGAGTGATAGCAATCAATACGGATTACTTTGTTATCATTGCTTTGGAGCTGAAGGAATAATTGATTCCCATTCCTAGTCTAAATCCGCTCCAATCAGCAATGGCCGGATCAGATGAGCTATTAATCAGGTAAGAATCTTTATTATCTGTTAACGCGAGCTTTCCACCTTTAAGATTTATGCTAAACCCCACGCTGGCATGAATTCCGAAAGCTCCAAATTTGCGATTGATCATACCCGTAGGTTGCAGGGTGATGTTGCGTGATTTAAAATCATATTCTTCGTGTATTTTTTCTGTTCCAATTTGCTGGTCGAAAGTAAGCTGAAGCGCATTAAAATATACTGCCGGCCGCAAGTCGAGGGAGAATTGCCATTTCTTATGGGGGTTCGCAACAAAGCCTAATGACAGCGTCAATGAAGTATAGTTGATAAGTTGATCTGATGTTATAGAGCCTGAGTAATCGGAATAATTGGAGTGGGCGCCTGTTGATCCGTACCCTACCAGCAGGCCTGTCATAAAATCATTCTTAAAATCGTAGTGCATACCACCTTCATACTGATAATAGGGTGGAAAAGAAATTAGTGATTGAAGATCAACAATTCCAGTTTGATTAATTGCTTCCTGAATTTCTTTTAAATCATCCATGGCGTAGCTGCCATAGCCCATCGCCAATGAAAACCGTACCTGACCTGGTGTATTGATGGAGGTCATAAGAAAAATAACGAGGATGAGAGTGTGCAAGCCGCTTCTTTTGTACATACTATCTTAGTCGTTGATCACTTTTATATAAGTACCTTCATAGGGAGATGCCCGATACAGCAGGTATCCGTTAATAAAATAAAGTTGAGTAACGTCATTAGCGAATGCCTGGATAGGAGTGACGACTCCGGTTTCGACATGAATGATATAACATACGTTAGCTCCATTCTTAGCATAAAGAACTTGCCTGGTAACAGGGTCGTAGCCGCGGTACTCATAGAAAAGCGCGGGCGGGTTGATGGTTCGGAGCAATTGTATATTTTCTGAGTTCAGAATATAAATAATATTATTAAAGCTTAGCATGAACTCGTTACTGGCGTCAGGACGGAAGCCCAGAAATCCATAGGTGGAAACCGGTTGACCAATAGTTTGGAGGCTAGTTCCATTAATTTTATAAAATGTATTATACGCTCTACGTAAGTATTGCCCATCCTCAGAGATAATTGGAATTAACTCATTGCCACCACTAGCAAACTCAGCATGGTAGAGAGTAATCTGATTCACCATATCATACACCCGCACATGCTGCACGATCGAGTTGCCTGCAGCGTCATGGGCGCGATAGCCAAACGTTACAATCTGCGTGCGTGATGCCGAGGCTACATAAACATTATTGAAAATACCCCAGGTCCAGGGTAGAATATTGATGTATTTCCGTTCCTGGGTTTCAAGATTTACCTGAACTATACCGTGTTCAAAGTCAGTGATATACATATACGGACTTTCATAAGGGGTAGCAAAGCTAAATGACCCGTTTGTGATGGTTTGTTGCGGGACTAATTCAGCCGAATACTTTATTGCCTGGTAAGGCGAAATGTTATAAAAATATCCAAAGATTGATTGAAGGGTTTTATTGAATGAAAAGTGGTCAGGCATCGGACTGAGAATGGGGATGTCCAGTAGTTTTTCCTGAACCAACGTATTGGATCCGGGTGAAAATCCGTTGGCCACGTTTATCCTTACTTGAAATGTTACAGACTCGCCAAAAATTATGGCTGAAGGCTGAAGACGTACCGTGGTATCCTGTATGTTATAAATTGTTTTTTTCTCGCCTCCATTTTCAAGAATTGTATAACTCAAAAAGGACCCAGGAAAATCGGCTCTATTCCAGGTTAGCAACATTGTGCTATCACTAAACCGATATTCACCAGTTAGCTCTATCTGATCATTTCTGTAGATTGTTTGACTTTGCACATAATGCATGGAGGTAACCAGGGTTACACGGCATTCAATTGAATAGCCGCCCACATAGTCTGTAATTGGGAGTAACGTAGTTTGGGGATCCGTGATCCGAAATTCGCGTGACATAAACGGACTATAGACCGTAACAAGATAGTGCACAAAGCCAGGCTTGGTATATCCTGTCCACGAGAGATTAAAGTGACCATTTTCCTCCGAAAAGGTAATTTGTGGCTGTGGGGGTGGAGTAACATCGACTATTAGTTGCCAGGTTCTCCACACCACATACTTTTCGAGGTTGAGTTTATCAGCGATGGAGCCTGTGTTGCTGTCTACCAGTACCTGAATTTTTAGTTCATAGGTTCCGGTTACCAGTAAATTGTCACGCACGGTAAAAGACCCGGAGGTGCTGGCTGTGGTAAGAAGAATATTGTTACCAACACTGACAACCAATTGGTCTATTCGCCCAAAATCAGATTCATAATTATAATAGAAGGTGGTAGGGCCGTAGATGTCAATGGTAGGCGAGTCATCATAGGAGTTTAACGAAAGCCGGATTTCCGGATTCTGATTAAACTTGATGTCTTTGAAATAGATGAGGTCAGGGTCGGGGGCGTAGGTGCAACCGAACAGGAGCACCAATAGGAATAAAGACAGTGGTAACAGGTACAGACGCAACAGGTTTTAGTTGAGTTAAGATAGGTCAAAAAGGGAGAACAGCAATGGACGTGGTTATATTATCAACTTAACATAATATAAATTATATAACGTTATTCCCTGTTGATTAGGCTGGATTCTTATTCGGAGTTGGTTAGCTTGTTAAGGAACTGGTGGAGTTCTTCAATCTTGTGTTCGGGTAGATCCATAAGCTTGGCTGTAATTCTACCGTTGCTTTTACGGCCCGCCAGTTTGCTTAGCGCCAGCTTCTTAGGAGATTTCACTTCCTTGCCGGGTGTCCAGTTAAAGAGATCGTCTGGAGTACAGTTCAGGGCGATGCACAGCATTTCAATGTATCGCGTTCCGGGAATCTGGTTCTTAAGCAACCGCCCGGCAGCGTGATATGTGAAGCCAGCCTTTACAAGAAAATTACGCGGGTTTTGAATGTCGCGATGCTCCAGGATGCGGTTAAGGTCAAGATTTAGCATGATTTGGTCATTTTTTGGTGGTACTCAGTGCATTTATAAGTAGATCATTGAAAGCTTTTGTACGATCGGTGCAAGCTATTGTTTAGCAGTTCGCAGGTATTGCTTATGTAATGTAAAATTTAGTCATTCAATTTAAAAATCTTGTCAATAAATACCAAGATTAAGTATACTTATTAACTACTTGAGATTTAATACTGTAAACTATTGATTATCAGTTGTAAGATTGGACTAAAATACTGCACGTTGTAGTGTGGGCGTTGCAAGATCTTGTTAGGATGTTGCAAGGTTCTGTTGAAGGGGATTGCCTGTGCTTTGTAGCTCTGCAATGACGCACTGTGTTGTTGGTCGATACTTATTTGCGCGGAGTCCCTCCCACCTCTCAATGCGACTCGCCTGGAGACTCCACTTGGAAAGGGATTCAATTCAAAATTTTTCCCATTTCGTTATCTTGCTTCAACCAATCTATATCCTATGAATCGGAACCAGTGGTATTTATGCATTATCCTGTTGATCGGGTGCGCGGCACCAAAAGATGAAAAGCAAGACATTAATGACATTAACAAGTTTCTGAGCCTGTGGGCTAAAGCGCTCTCTCAAAAAAATATGGTTGTAAGAGACTTCTATGATCCAGCGTTTCAGTTCCCGGTTGTACTTGTTGAAGATTCTGCTGGTCTGAGTTATACTCTGGACGTTGACAAAATAGAAATAAGCAGGCAGGAAAATGGCGGAGACATTTTAGCAGTGGTTCCCTTTCAGTTGCGTGATCAGAAAGATCAGACCGAAACGGGCAAGATGAAACTAACGATTGGTGCCACAACTCAAGGGCTTTTTATTAAAGACATGAGCCAGGAACTGACTATAGAGGTAATGTGGCGCAATAGGGTGTTGCGCGACAATAAGGAACTTACCCAGCGGATGAAAACCTATGACTCCATCTGGACTCATGTTCGTGAAGTAGCATTGAAACTGCAACAACATTATGACACGGTAATGTACTTTACCAAGGTGGATAAACAGGTTTTGTATTATGTGGCCAATGGCGAGTGGATCTACCCCTATCGCTACGATAGCGCACAATACGATTCCGGGAATTACAAACTAGGAGTTGTTACGGCCGAGAACAAAGTCATTGTGCCTGTAGAGTACAGCAAGATTTATAATCCTGGAGGAACTATCAGCGGAGTTATTGAAGTCGAGCGCAACGGGCTGCGAGGATTGTACAAGGTGACCGGTGAGCAACTGATTCCGGCAGAGTTTGAGGGAATTTATCCAACCAAAGCCCCCAATGCCATTGCACAAGTAAAGAAGGGTGGCCAATACGGTTGGCAGGATAACAAAGGGAAGGTTTCGTTTGATGTCAGTTCTCATAAGGACAAGACACTGTTTATGTCTCCGATCGAGAGCAACGCTGTACTTGGGTGGCAATTCAAATATCCAGGTACTATCAACGTACTGATCGATATGACCGGCAATTCCGAGTACAGTGATGGCGTGGTGGTTTATCCTTCTTTTTTGCGCGACTTAGGAATCACAAAGGTTGCACATCCCTCGGTTCTAAATGATGTCAATGAAATGGGTATGGGCATGACCAACACGGAGATTAGGATTGAAAAGGTGGAGTCAATTTCAGACAAATTCTTTGGGCTTATCTCCTTCTTTATGGAATCCGGGGCGGATGCCCGTGGCTATCATACCACACAAAATGATTTGCTGGTGGTGGATAAGCAAATGAATTTATTGGGCCATCAGGAATACCTGACAGTAGATAATTATAATCAGGATCCCTGCGGGAGTGAGCCTCCCTCCTACAGAATGATTGAGCCGGGTCTATATGAATCACACAATGGAAATGGACTTTACGCTTACTACAAAATCACCGCGGACGGAACCGTGGAACAATTGAAAACAAACCGGCATTATAACTTCACAAGGTTTGTACGAATTGATGCAGGATATTTTAATCAATGCCGCTACGAGGGTTTAGAATTTCGAAATGATGCATCAGATGACGTCCAACCAAACATCGTTGTCATCAAAGGAATTTCCTCTGAAGAACTCGATATCATGCGCAATGAAATATTCGCGGAATATGGTTTCATTTTTAAAACGCCTAAGTGGAAGCAATATTTTGAAGCAATGCCATGGTATAAACCACAATATGAAAATGTTGATTCGTTTTTGACCGAGATTGATAAGCACAATATTAATTTCATTCTTAATTACCAGCGTCTTCACAAAGGTATTAATGCCAAGCGCGATTCCATTCGTTTTCTGTGGGGCGCCTAATGAAGAATATCCTTTACGGGCTGCTCACCTTTCTGGCGATAGGTATGGGCCTTGTATTGTACTGGCACAATTCGGTGTTCGTATTTGATGGCCCTGATAACGGATTTCTGCTTACCAAGACTGAAGCGGTTCGATACTCGGTTTACCTGCCAGCCTTTTATACTCATATTGTTACCGGAAGCATTGTTCTGATCACCGGTGTTTTCCAACTCAGCAAATGGATGCGCGCCCGGTATCCCGCATGGCATCGGGCTTCGGGCCGGGTTTACATCTTTATCATTTTGATTTTTACGGCACCCTCTGGCCTCGTGATGTCGGCCTATGCCAATGGCGGCCTGGCAGCCGGACTTGGTTTTGCCTTACTGGCCTTGTTGTGGTGGTTCTTTACCTGGAAAGGATTTAGACATGCGATTCACAAGCAATTAGAGATACACCGTGAATTTATGCTGCGGAGTTATGCGCTCACGTTTGCCGCTGTAACGCTGAGGCTCTACTCCTTCTTTTTCGCGCTCGCAGGATTTAGAGGAGAAACTATTTACATCCTGATTGCCTGGTTAAGTTGGGTACCCTC
>JBEBJH010000011.1:0-38591 GCA_040079965.1 Cyclobacteriaceae bacterium | reverse complement strand
AGTGCGCTACGTTCGGGACGTAGAGGTCGCTGGTTCGAATCCAGTCATCCCGACTAAAAGCAGCTTCCTTAAGTTGCTTTCATTTTATATATCGGTACACCGGTACTAACCATGCAGGTCTGATCCATGTGTTTCCGGATTTTCATAGACAAATCAAGGGTGCGTAATTCTCCTATGGAATCAATAATCAGTGGACAATGTGTTGCTTTTCACTTTACATAGATAAGTGCAACAGTTTATCAATGAGGAAATAACATACGAAACAAGTCTTGTCCTGTAGAGTCATTTGTCAATAGGCAAAATGATTCAATTGATAGAAGTACCCTCATCATTGTCAGATAGAGTCAATTCTCCTATGAGAAATCACACTTTTCATAGGGGAAAAGTACTTCGTATGGGTTATAGTCGTATATTCGCACCGAAATTGTTTCACTTTTTATAATAAACAATTAGAACAATCACTAAAACAACAATTAACGCTATGGCAAAAAAAGCAAAAAAGGCGGCTAAAAAAGTCGCTAAAAAAGCTACCAAAAAAGTAGCAAAAAAATCTGCACCTAAGAAAGCTAAGAAGTCTGCAAGAAAACCGAATGCAGCTTTTATGGCACCACTTACTCCAAGCACAGCACTCGCTGATGTGATTGGAAGCAAGCCTGTACCCAGAACTCAAATCATCAAAAAAATCTGGGATTACATCAAGAAGAATAACCTTCAGGACAAGAAGAACAGAAGGATGATCAATGCTGATGCTAAACTGAAAGTATTGTTTGCTGGCAAAGACCAGGTATCAATGTTTGATTTGGCAAAGATTGTAAGCAAGCACGTGAAATAAGCTAGTTTCATTATCAATGCGATAAAAGCTCTGCACACGCAGGGCTTTTTTTATTTTACAGGAAATTCGAACACTATTTTCACTTGTGACGCAACTATTTACTCTCCTTCTGAATCCTTACTAAGTCAAAATTTCTTTATTTTCCCTGATACCTTTTTCAAGATAGCCAGTATACTCTAAATAAACCCATCCTGTCATGTTCAAAAACTACTTCCTGGTTACCGTAAGAAACCTTTTCAGAAACGGCTTTTATTCCTTCATCAACATAACCGGACTTGCCATTGGCATTACTTGTAGTATTCTGATTTTGTTATGGGTGACTGATGAAACGAGCTATGATAAGTTTCACCCCAAGGCCGACCGTCTTTATCAGGTGTGGGTGAAAGCTCACTTCGATGGAAAAATAAGTTCCTGGACTTCTGTACCCCTTCCCACCTACGAAGCATTTAAAACAGCCGACAGCAACATAAAACGCATGCTGGTCACTGACTGGGGTGGTCAGCATTTACTTACTGTTGGTGAAAATCGCCTGCTTAAAGATGGGTACTGGGCCAGCGAAGAATTCCTGGAGATGTTTGAATTCCCCTTACTAAGTGGCCAGGCCAGCCAGGTGATGGATGATCCGCGGTCAATCGTCATCACGCAATCTACCGCGAAGGCATTGTTTGGAGATGAGGACCCAATCAACCAGGTGATCAAGGTAGATAATGAGCATGAATTAAAAGTGACCGGTGTTTTGAAGGATATACCAACCAACTCTTCCTTCCAATTTGATTTTCTTATGCCCTGGAAATTTAGGGAGCAAACAAATGACTGGGTTCGCAGGAACACCACTAACTGGGGGAATTATTCGTTTCAGGTGTTTGCAGAGTTAAATGATCCCTCCAATCAAGCCACCGTGGAAAACACGGTGCGCATGATGTTGCAGGAACATGATGAAAAGGAAACCAAGCCAGAATATTTTCTCTACCCGCTACTTCGCTGGCGCCTGCATAGCAATTTCGAGAATGGCATCGAAACAGGTGGCATGAGCGATTATGTACAAATGTTTACCGTTATAGCAATTTTCATTATCGTAATTGCCTGTATTAACTTTATGAATCTCGCCACAGCGCGATCAGAAAGAAGGGCTCGTGAGGTGGGCATTCGCAAAAGTGTTGGATCACGAAAACATGAACTCATCATGCAGTTCATTGGCGAATCCACATTTATCTCTTTTATCGCGTTTGCTCTGGCCGTACTAATGGCTCAATTGATTTTACCCTATTACAATGATCTAGTTCAAAAGAAATTATTTATTGATTACGCTTCGAGTCAGTTTTGGATTTTCTCAATCTCAATGATCCTCCTAACAGGGATTATTTCAGGAAGTTATCCGGCATTCTACCTATCGTCCTTCCAACCGGTAAAAGTTTTGAAAGGTAAACCTACCATCGGCAAAGGAGCCAGCGCACCACGTAAAGTGCTCGTCACACTACAGTTTGGTTTTTCGATTCTATTAATTATTGGCACGATTGTAATCTATCAACAAATTCAATTAGTGAAAGGACGACAGATAGGATACGACCAGGAAAATCTGATGGCCATTAACTATACAAATGAAGTCTCCAAGAACTACCGGCCCATCAAACTTGAGTTACTTGAATCAGGTGTGGTGGAAGCAGTAACAAAATCCAATAGTTCTATTACTGACATTAACTCAAACAATTTTCTTGGCTGGCCGGGTAAACCAGAAGACTTACGCGTGATCTTTACAACCATCGCTACTGAGTATGATTACACCAAGACAATGGGTATCAAATTGCTGGAGGGACGCGATTTCTCGGAAGACTATAAGACCGATACCGCTGCCATTTTAATTAACAAGGCTGCGTTGCAACTCATGAGCCTGAAAGACCCAATCGGCACTGAGCTGGACTTGTGGGGAGGCAAAAGAAAATTGATTGGTGTTGTCGATGATGTACTAATGGGTTCACCGTATCAGCCGGTTAAACCCATGTTCGTTATTCTCGATCCGGAGTGGATTGATGCTGTAACCGTGCGACTGAAAAAGACAAATGACCTGCAGGCATCGATCGATAAAGTAAAAACGATCTTCGAGAAATATGCTCCGGCCTATCCGTTTGAATATAAGTTTGCAGATCAGGAGTTTCAGAAAAAATTCACTACCATCAACCTGACAAGTCAGTTAGCTAGCTTGTTTGCTACACTTACCATCATTATAACAGGACTTGGGTTGTTTGGGCTTGCCTCATTTACAGCCGAGCAGCGAACCAAAGAAATAGGTATTCGTAAAGTGCTTGGCGCCTCGGTGGCCAGCCTGGTTCAATTAATGTCAAAGGATTTCTCGCGGTTAGTAATTATCTCGTTCGCAATTTCTGCCCCGCTTGCGTGGTGGTTGCTAACAAAATACCTCGAACGCTATCCGGTTAGAACCACGATCGAATGGTGGGTATTTCCACTTACCGGATTAATTGCCTTGGTATTTGCCCTTGCTATTGTGAGTACTCAGGCGTGGCGTGCAGCCCATGCAAATCCGGTTAACTCGTTGAGAAACGAATAACTTCCCCTTAAATCAAATCTCCTATGGGTTGGCCTAAATCATTAGGAATGGTTATTTTTAACGTGTCATTACCTAAATAATACATGTCAAAATCCACCCGCAGAAAGTTTTTGGCCAGCGCGTCTTTATTATCTTTAGCTCCGGCCATCGATGCTTTTCCTATGAAAAAAGATAAACCAGTAGTTGTACACCATGTATTTTTTTGGTTAAAAAATCCGGACTCAAAAGAGGATCTTACCAAATTGATTGCCGGTGTTAAATCGCTGTCAAAAATTGAAACGATAAAACATATTCACGTGGGAGTGCCAGCCTCAACAGAAAAACGGGACGTTGTGGATAATAGTTACTCCGTATCTGAACTAATGTTTTTCGACAACCTGGAAGGACAAAAAGTTTATCAGGACCACCCGATTCATCAGAAGTTTATTGCAGATTGCTCTGGATTATGGGACAAGGTGGTGGTCTATGATACGATTAATGCTTAATTAATATTACCCAGCAATAGGTATGATTTTATTGCTTTGCCTGGCTCGGTTAATGAAGTCGTTTCCGTAGTTTTTTACTTCTCCTTTTTCTTTCTTCCTCTTGCCACAAAAGCCAGTTCTGCTGGGCAATCGCGAAGAGTCGTAGATAAGAATTGCTAAAATTCAATTGGATTGAGGGTAAGTCCTGCGTTTTCATGCATTTTTATGTTTCCCTTATGACACTTTTTGTCAGTCTTACCCCTATCCGAAATTCAATTTCATAATACTATTCTTAACCCCTGGTAATCTTGCCATCACTCATTTCAACTACCCGATCCGTCTTTTTAGCAAATTCATCATCGTGCGTTACAGCGATAATTGTTTGCTTAAACACTGAAGTCAGCTCCTTGAAAATATCAAACACAATGTTGGAATTGTAGGAGTCAAGATTTCCGGTAGGTTCATCGCCCATGATTATATCCGGATCATTAATCAATGCGCGTGCAATAGCCACACGCTGTTGCTGGCCACCAGACAACTTACTTGTCCTCTTATGAGAGTGCTCTTGCATACCCAGTAAAGTCAACTTTTCAATGGCCCTGTGTTCAATCTCCGAGTTTGAATACTTTCCAAGCTTCAACGCAGGAATCATTACATTCTGCAATGCGCTAAATTCAGGTAGTAAATAATGAAACTGAAATACAAAGCCTATGTGATTATTTCGGAACTGAGCGAGTTCGTTTTGTTTTTTACCCGTTAAGCGCTCTCCCGCTATCTCCAATTGACCTTCATAATCAGTGTCCATAGTTGAGAGCACGTACATCAAAGTCGATTTTCCGCAGCCGGATTTACCCACCAGTGACAAAAACTCGCCCTTGTTCACGGTGAGGTCAATATTTTTTAACACCTGAAATTTTTCAGGATCGTAAAAGTATTTGGTTACACCTTGAGTACGCAAAACGTATGGTGATTGGGTTGTCATTGGCCTCTCAAAATTTCAATAGGATCTACATTGGCCGCCTTGCGCGAAGGCATATAACCCGCAATAGCCGTTGTGGTAACTCCAAATATTATTCCTATAACATAGTACTTCGGCTTGAAATTGACAGGGAAGTGTTCCAGACTTATAATATCGCCACCATCAAAAGGCACCTGGGCAATCATATAGGATAATAGAAACCCAACCATTAATCCTATCAAGCCGCCTACCAGCCCAATGGCCAGCGATTGAATCATGAAAATCGTACGTACATCTTTTCCTGCAAATCCCATCGCCTTTAATATGGCAATGTCTTTCATCTTATTATAGATGGTCATATTAAGAATGTTATAGATGCCAAAACCAGCCACTATCAGGAGAGTAAAAGAAACCGCATAGGTAATGATGTTGCGAATGTTCGAACCTGTAATCATTGTTGCATTAGCCGTTTCCCAATCTTCAGATTTATAAATAAATTTTGATTGCAGTTCCCGCGAGATTCCCTTAGCCTGGTGGCGATCCTTTACCTTAATATTAATATCAGTAATGTAAGACTGATCTTGCTGAAGAATCGTTTGCACCATTGAAATGTTGGCGTAACTACGCACATTATCTACGGTACCAATACCGATTTGAAAAATTCCCACTACTTTAAGTGACCTGGTAAAGCCTTGCGGAGTAGTGATCACAACCCGATCTCCTCTCTTTACATTAAGCTTCCTGGCAATTCCACTCCCCATAATTATTCCTTCGTGATACGAAAGGAGATCTTCCAGGCGGCCCGCCTTCATTTTTGACTGAAGATCAAAAAGTTTGTCTTCCTCCAGAATCTCAACACCTAAAATAAGTCCGTTTAATTGGACCGATCCATAGTTGTAAAACACTTGTGACGAAAGTGTTGGGGCAACCCCAATCATGCGATCATCTTTCCTTATCAAATCAATTATCTGGCTGGCATTGCGTAACCGGGATGTTTCATTCTTTGGTTTCTGATGATGAACCCAATTGAAGCCCTCGGGATTTATTTGTTCCAAAATGCTGGAACGCTTTTCAGTAATATCATGATAGATATGAATATCGGGAGAAGACGTCATGGTAATTTCTTCGGTGAAATCATTTAACCCCGTCATCAGGCTTACTAAGGCAATGAACATGCCTATTCCAAACGTAACACCCAGCATAGCAATGATGGTTTGTTTAGGCTTGCTTACCAAATGCACCCATGCAATGCTGAAGGAGAGTTTATAAGAATTCAGATTCATTTTCACTTATTCACAATCAATTTGCTCTCAGCATCCAATCCTGAAATAATCTCAGTTTCCTCCAGAGTTTCAATACCTCGGATAATTTTTACTTTCTTCTCTCCTGTTGCCGTGCTGATCAAAACGGAATCGCCCGGCAAAATAGATTGTCTGGGGATTACAAGGGCACCGTCTTTTTGTCGAATAATAATGTTTGCCTCTACGGCAAGTCCGGAGAATAATCCAGGAAGTTTTTCAGTCAGGAGAACATCTACTCGTAAAGATTGCTGCCTTGTATCTACCAGAGGATACACTTTGCTCACGTTACCGTGATAGAGTTGATCTGGGTAGGCATCAATCTTGACAGCCACTTCCTGTCCTACCTTTACGCGTTGAATATCTAACTCATCAACAGTAAGTCTTAAAAAAAATTTATCGGGCTTACCCACCACCGCTATTACCTCGCTTCTGCGCACAAGTTCTCCTTTCTCCTTCGCAATCTTGAATACCATACCATCAATATCACTTCGTAGTACATAATTACCCGATTCTTCTTCCGAAATTTTTAATTGATTATAACTATTCTGAATCGCAAGGTCCAGATCATTTTGAGTTTTTATCAATCTGTTTTTTACTGCTAAAAAATCGTTTCTGGAGTTTTTGTATTGAATTTCTGCCCGATCATACTCTACCCGGGCGGTTGCATTAGACTTTAAGAGGTTGGCATATCGAACAAAGTTGATTGAGTCAAACTGCATTTTTGAACGGGCACTTTGTAGTGTTGCCTCCAACTCAGCCATCACCGGAGTCTTATTGAGGACTGCTTGTTGGTAAGCTTCTTTGGCCATGATATACCGTGTACCTTGTTGCACACTTTCTACGATCAACAAGGGTTGACCTTTTTTTACTAATTCCCCTTCTTTTACTACCACTTGTTTCAGGGTTCCATCTGCCTGCGAAAAAACCTGGTACTCCTGGTCGGAGACAACAAAACCAGAAGCATACACAGCTTCCATAAGTGGCTTTATGGATGGCTGAATAGTTTGTGGCGATTTACTGCACCCAGAAAAAATCAGAATCAGTAAAATATACAAAGTCCTCATACATTAAATTATTATACGAATGTACGCTACAGGCATAGAATTGTTAATAGTTATTACTTAAACCTGTTCTTATACAAATTGAAGTGTGCTAAATCAACCTTGAAATGATAAGCCAGTACTTGGTGATTCCCAACCCCTGATTTACCTTGCCGCCCGTGAAAAAAGAAACACTTTTAGCTTACTTCTGTCTGGCGGGCATCTGTCTGATTTGGGGCACCACCTTTTTAGTGATGCGCATTGGTGTTATGCACTTTCCTCCTTTTCTGTTTGCGGCAATCCGACAGTTAACAGCCGGTTTACTCCTGTGCAGTTTTATTTTACTTTTTCGGAAAGAAAAGTTCCCGTCATTAAATACACTGCGTATTCAAGCATTTCGGGGATTTTTGATGATCACGTGTGGCAATGGTCTGGTGTCGTGGGCCGAGGTATTTGTGCCCAGCGGACTAGCCGCAATTATCTGTTCTACCATGCCTGTAATGGTAATACTAATCAATCTATCAGTTAACCGGTCAGAGCTACCCAATTGGATTATTGGCATAGGTGTGGTAACTGGCTTGTCCGGAATTTTACTGGTGTTCAGCGAATTTCTTTCAGACTTTGCTAATCCCAATTATCGGATGGGTATCATTCTTATTTTTATTGCAACAATTACCTGGGCCGTAGGCAGCATTCTGACTAAACGAACTATACAGAATTCAAATCCATTTTTAAATGCTGGCCTCCAAATGTTCTTTGGAGGACTCTTTTGCATACCCTTTAGTGTCGGGTTCGACAACCTAAATAATGTGGTGTGGACTTCAGAAGTAGTGTTTGCCCTCGCTTACCTGATTTTAATTGGCTCTGTGACTGCTTTCAGTATGTATGCGTATACGCTGAGTAAATTACCCATTACCATTGCCTCGCTTTACTCCTATGTAAATCCATTGGTGGCGGTGGTGCTGGGCTGGTTTGTCTTAGAGGAAAAACTAAATCTTAAAATCGGCATTGCATTTTTAGTTACCGTAACCGGGATTTATCTTGTGAACTACGGCTATCAATACCAAAAGAAAAAACAATATCAGTCGCCTAACATATAGTGCATGATTTCCAAAATCAGTTTTCATCCGGTAGAGGAAACAGGTCATTCTGATCAGACCGTTAAACCCGTATTTTCCATTCTCATCCCGTCATGGAATAATCTTGACTACTTAAAATGTTGCGTTCGGAGTATAAGAAAAAATTCAAAGTACCAGCATCAATTAATCGTCCATGTAAATGAAGGAAAGGACGGCACATTGGCGTGGATCAAAGAGCAAGGAATTGATTATACGTATTCAGAGGAAAATGTAGGTGTCTGTTATGGATTCAATTCACCAGCAGCGCTGGCAAAGACCGAATACATTTTGCTTTCAGATGATGATTATTATTTTGCACCCAACTGGGACTACCATCTGCTTGAGGAAATTCAAAAACTGGATCATATTTATTTCTGCATTAGCGGAACCATGATTGAGCACAGTCCAACTCAATATTCGAGCATGATTGCCCCTTACAACTTCGGTAAAACCGTAAAAGAATTTGACGAGGAAAGATTCTTAAAAGAATACAAGTCATTTCCATTTGCCGATTGGAATGGTACCAATTGGTATCCCTTGGTTCTTCACAAAACTATCTGGAATTTAATTGGTGGACTAAGCACAGAATTCACACCGGGCATGGGCTCAGACCCAGACATGATGATGAAGTTATGGCAGTGTGGGGTTCGTTATTATAAAGGAGTAAGCCGTTCTCGCGTTTATCACTTTACCTCACGCAGCACAGCCCGGGTAAAAAAGAATGATGGTAACAAACAGTTCTTACTGAAGTGGGGGCTTTCGAAATCTACTTTCTTTGATATGTACCTTCGGTTAGGGCAAGAATTTAAGGGCTATACCGCTGAGCCCGATAAAAGACTTTTCAGAAACAAGTTGCTTCGAGATCAATTGAAGCGCTTATTTTCCGTCTGGAAAAACTGATTACCATCCCTTCTTGATAACCTCACAGATATAATTCACATTTTCTACTGTCATCTTGGTATGAAGCGGCAGTACAATATAATTTTCCTCCACAGCATCCATGTTTGGTAAATCATCTCTGCGGCCACCAAAAATACTGTAGCGATCATTGCGATAGTGCACCTGACTCGATTCAATTTTTTTCTCACGAAGAGCATGCATAAAACCAGGGCGATCTCTTTGAACCAGTGCCGTGCAAAGCCAGGCCGCATGCGTGCGATCAGTAGCATGATCTCCAATTAGCGTAATGCCATTGGCTCCTTTCAACCCGGCCTTATATGCTTCAAAGAGTTTCTGGCGATGACTTAAAATTTCATCGAACTCATGCAGTGAGGCCAATCCCATGGCTGCGCTGATATCAGTCATCTGATACTTATACCCTACTTCCGTAATGTCATTTTCCCAGGTACCCTTTTGCTTGTTCGAGCGGTCGATCCCAAACCAACGGATTCGCTCCGCTTTAGGAATCAGGTTTTTATCTTGAATCGTTAACATCCCTCCGTCACCCGTGGTGATGTGTTTGATAGCCTGAAAGGAAAACATAGTGAACTCTGAAATTTCACCCACTTTTTTTCCTTTGTACGTTGCCCCTGGAGCATGGGCAGCATCTTCGATAATAGGAATGTTGTATTGCTTTGCAATGGTTTGTAACTCATCCATATCGCATGGCAGTCCTCCGTAATGAACGCACACAATAGCCTTCGTTTTCTCATTAATGAGTTCGCGTACATGATTAACGCTAATGTTCAGTGTTTCCGGATCTACATCGGCAAAGCGAACATTAACACCCATATATAAAAATGGAATATTGGTAGCCGTGCAGGTAAATGCGGGTACAATCACTTCGTCTCCTGCTTTCAGTCCAGCTAAAATATAAGCCAGATGTAACGCATCGGTACCAGAGCCCACCGCTATAGAAGAACCAGACCCTGCAAAACGTTCGGTAAACTCCTTTTCAAATTCGGCTACCCTTGGCCCCTGACCAATCCAGCGCGAGTGCAAAACCTTATTTACCTCCTCAACGGCACGTTCAGGCACATGTGGATGAAATAAAACAATGCCCTCTGATTCGTGCATCACGGGCATTTCATTCATTGGTTTTTCCTTTTGCATGGAGATCTTATTGTGCCTTAATTTGCTATTTGGCTCGCAAATTTAGTCCAAAAAAAAGGAAGCCCCGCAGAGGAGCTTCCTTCATTCCATACCTCACAGAAAATCAAATGTTTGGCTGAGGAGTGGTTCTTAAATATGGCTTAATCCGCTTGTGGCCTTTCGGGAATTTGGCAGCGATGTCTTCGTCCTTAACAGCTGTAGTAATGATTACATCTTCGCCCTGTTGCCAGTTTGCAGGAGTGGCCACACTATAGCCAGCGGTTAATTGAAGGCTGTCTATAACCCTTAATATTTCATCGAAATTTCTTCCGGTTGAAGCCGGATAGGTTATTGTAAGCTTCACTTTTTTATCAGGCCCAATAACAAACACAGACCGTACGGTAAACTTGTCGCTTACCTGCGGGTGGATCATATCATAGAGGTTAGAAACCTTAAAATCGGAATCGGCAATTATTGGGAAGTTGACATGCGTATTCTGGGTTTCGTTGATGTCCCCAATCCACTGGTTGTGAGAAGCAACTGAATCCGTACTCAAGGCCATCACCTTAACATTGCGTTTATCAAACTCAGCTCTCAATTTAGCCACTGCTCCAAGTTCTGTGGTGCATACGGGTGTAAAATCGGCTGGATGCGAGAAAAGCACACCCCAACTTGTACCAAGCCATTCATGAAATTTAATGGTGCCTTCCGAGGTTTCGGCAGTGAAATCCGGGGCAATATCTCCTAATCGTATCGACATAATAAATTGGTTTTGAAATGAAAGGCAAATATAGTCTATAGAATTTGTATACTAAAGAAATATCACGTTACTTTTTACTTAGCACCTTTTCGCGTTTTACGATTTTTGCCAACGTGCTTTCAGATAGAATTCGAAGGGTTTCGTCCCGCACGCCAATAAAACTGTCTCGAATTCCGCAGGTTTTTTCATCCTTGCATTCCTCGCAGGGTTCATAATAATTGAGCGAAACGCAGGGCAACATGGCTATAGCGCCATCCATGAGTCGAATTATTTCTATAAGATTCACTTCCTCGGGCTTTTTATACAAATAGTATCCGCCACCCTTCCCTTTTTTGCTGTGCAGCACTTTGGCATTTCTCAACTCGAGTAAGATCGCTTCCAGAAATTTCTTCGGTATGCGCTGAGCATCAGCAATCTCCTGAATATGAACGGGGCCCTGCTGATATCTTTCTGCAAGATAAATCAGGGCATGAATGGCATATTTGCACTTCTTGGATAGCATAAAGTGTTTCCAAGATATACTTTTTGCGAATAATTATACTTTTGTACGTGTTTTTGTTGAATACAAAACTAACATCTTGATTAATGCCGAGGTAGCTCAGGGGTAGAGCAGCTGATTCGTAATCAGCAGGTCGTGGGTTCAAATCCCATTCTCGGCTCACTCTGATTTATCATTGACACACTTTAAACTTCTCGACATTGGTTGTCTCAAGGCCTCAAACAAACACACTTGTGTCTTTTGCCTTTTTCTTACTAATCACCGTTGTCGTATTGACAATGAATATTATTTCCGCTTTACGCGGAACTTCTGCCTGGTATAACTACCTGATAATCGTCTTACTGGTTCCTATTGGGTTGTTTGTAGCCTACAAGATTTTTATTCGCTATAAAGTGATTCGTGCCGGTAACAATCAAATTGAAATCAATTATCCGGTGTTAAGAAGGTCAGAAAAATACCCTTTACAATCAGTGCTTGCATGGCGGGAAAATATTGTGAAGACCGGTAAGAACTCTGTCTATAAGCAGCTTGAGATACTTTTTGAGGATAAAAAAAGAATCAGTTTAGGGCATAAAGAACATACCGAGTATCCCAAACTTGTTCAATACCTTCAGCATAAGATACCGAGAAAAAAGACCGCGGCCTCGTAAGGCGATACATTGGTAAAGTTTTAAATCCTTTTTACTTTTGCGCCCCTGCCGGATTAATTTCTGGTAGCCCTCACTCGACTAATCCCGAGTTGTTCTTGCCCAGGTGGTGAAATTGGTAGACACGCTACTTTGAGGGGGTAGTGCCGCAAGGTGTGCTGGTTCGAGTCCAGTCCTGGGCACATTGCCGAAGTGGTGAAATTGGTAGACACGCACGTTTCAGGGGCGTGAGCCGTAACAGGTGTGCGGGTTCGAGTCCCGCCTTCGGCACTTAAACGAAAGTCATTCTGCAACTGTAGGTGACTTTCGTTTTTTGGAATATCATTGCCTTCGGTGGGCAAGCCCGCCTTCGGCACCAGAAGTCATTCACAACGATTGACTTCTTTTTTTAGGCTTGAGGTTTAAACAAGACAAATCATAGATGGACTTACTCCTAAATCAAAGCCTTTTTAGATTTCCATCCGTGTATTTCAATTTAATATCCTGATGCAATTTGATTACGGAATAAAAAAACACGGTAAAAAACGCTAAAACGGCTATCAGGCAAAACTGTATCATATGGCTTATGTTTATACATCAAAAGTGACTAAACCGCTCTCTCCAAACGTTATGAAGTTAGAGCAGGCCCCACAGAAGTAATTTCTTTTGGATTTTTGCCAAACTTACCGTCCATTAGAATCTCAAATACCAATGGGCAATCAAAAAAAGGAGCGATGAAAGGTGTTAAAAGACGTTAAAAGCTATCTTGGCATAATTTTTTAGCGAACAATCAACTATGACAAAGCGACTCTTAAGTGTAATATTTCTGTTCGTAATCAGCATTACGACTTTTTCTCAAACCCAGGGAAACCGTACAATACCTAATGACTGGTTTTTGCGTGACCCTGAACTGGATAGCCTGCAGGGAGTAAGTGCCGAGCGAACGTATGAAACTCTTTTAAAAGACCAGCCCTCACGCACGGTGATTGTAGCAGTAATTGATTCGGGTGTTGACATCGACCACGAAGACCTTAAAAACGTAATCTGGAAAAATGAAGATGAAATTCCGGGAAACGGAATTGACGATGACAAGAATGGCTATGTAGATGATGTTTACGGCTGGAATTTCATCGGTGGAAAAAACGGGAATGTGGATGCCGATACCTATGAGCTAACACGCGAATACATTCGCTTGAAAGCCAAATATGAAAACGTAGACGAAAACAAAGTGCCCAAGAAACAAAAAGCTGAATTCGAGAGCTATCAAAAGATTAAAGATAAGTACGAGAAACTCAAGGCTAAGAACGAGCAGCAGTACAAACTATACTCAAATATCTACACCAATATTGTTCAGAGTGTAGATACGCTGAAAGCACTTCTCAACGTAGACACAATCACTGCAGAGGTTTTAAAAGAATTCGAGACCAATGAACCAAGCCTCCTTTTTGCAAAGGGATTTCTGTTGAATATGTTCAAGAATATGGGCGATGAGGGCACCCTGGATGAATACATGGCCGATCTTAAGGAGGGCGTGGACTATTATGAAGTAATAGTAAAGTATGGCTATAACGAATCTTATGATTCGCGCCTTATTGTAGGAGACGACATTAACAATATGACTGAAAAGAGTTATGGAAATAATGATGTAAAAGGCCCCGATCCCACCCATGGCACCCATGTATCAGGTATCATTGCAGCCGATCGAAAAAACAACCTGGGAATAAAAGGAATCGCTGACAATGTAAAGATTATGGTTGTGCGTGCCGTACCCAATGGGGATGAGCGTGATAAAGATGTTGCGAATGCCATTCTGTATGCAGTGGATAATGGAGC
This sequence comes from Cyclobacteriaceae bacterium, assembly GCA_040079965.1. GTDB lineage: Bacteria > Bacteroidota > Bacteroidia > Cytophagales > Cyclobacteriaceae > ELB16-189. Next base: position 24,566 of record JBEBJH010000011.1, on the reverse strand, counting down.
TCAGATTATTAATATGAGTTTTGGAAAATCTTTTTCGCCCAATAAAGAAACTGTAGATAAAGCGGTACGCTATGCTGAACAAAAGGGAGTATTGCTGATACACGCAGCGGGCAATGATGCTGAAGATATCGATACCGAAAAGAATTATCCATCACGCATTTATGCAGATGGAAAAGAGGCAAAAAACTGGATTGAAGTTGGTGCCTCAGCCTGGGGTAGTGATGAAGATTTTGTAGGAAGCTTTTCAAACTACGGAAAGAAATCTGTAGCGCTGTTTGCTCCAGGAGTCGAGATTTATTCAACTGTACCCGACAGTAAGTACAAAAATGAAAGCGGTACGAGTATGGCTAGTCCATCCACAGCAGGGGTGGCCGCTTTGTTGATGGCTTATTTCCCTGAACTTAAAGCCGACCAGGTGAAGGATATTTTAATGAAATCATCGAGAAAATTTGATAACCTGACGGTTCAAAAACCAGGCGGTGGTCGGGTTAATTTTAATCAACTCAGTAGCTCGGGGGGGTTGGTAAATGCCTATGAGGCCGTAAAAATGGCTCAAGGAATCAAAAATCAAAAGCCTGTGAATAAATAGGAATTTTTCTTCTACGATCTGAAATGAAAAAGCACCTTAAGTTTAATCCTTTAGGTGCTTTTTGCATACAAGTCATCTACAGTATTCCTATATCAACCTGAATCTCTTTCTGAGCGATCAGTTGCTCATATGTCTGTCAAAGATCAACATTAAATTCTCGCTTGGTCTTACAAAAGAATCTTTTAGAATTACATTGTTTACACATTCCAACTATGTGGGTTAAGAAACAAAGAAATAGAATGATAATTTTAGCTTCTTACTTGATTTGTAATCAAAGAAGGATTACGAATAGGTAGAAGAGTTTTCATATACTACTCGGAATGCTGAACCTTTAACTTACCCTAAAAAAAACCCTTGCTAATCTGTTGATTAACAAGGGCTGCATTATGTTACTTGTGGCTCCGCTGGGACTCGAACCCAGGACCCATACATTAAAAGTGTATTGCTCTACCAACTGAGCTACGAAACCTTCATCCCGACCAGCGAATTTGCCGCTTTAAACAGCTTTTCCGTAATTGAGGGCACAAAGGTAACAGGATATGAAAAATATACAAACGCGCATTTTAAAAATTCTTCTGGTTACTGGTGCAATTCTTTGTGGTTCGTTCGCTAAAGCCAATGTGGCATCCGATCAGTTAGGCACGGCTGATTCTTTGTTCTTAAAAAAACAATACACGCAGTCGTTTGAAATATATGAGAGCCTTCACCAAAGTGGTCACTACTCTCAAGCCATGCTTCTCAAAATGGCCTTCATTCAGGAGGGACTTGGGCGTACCAGTTTATCTCTTTATTACTTAAACCTTTACTATCTAGCCAGCGGAGATACTCAAGTGCTAGACAAACTGGAGGAGCTTGCAACTAAAAACAGGTTGGAGGGTTATGAACATTCTGAAACTACCCGATTGCTTTTCAATTTAAAAAAGTATAGCTATTATCTCTCTGCTACGCTGGCAGCAATTGTTATTTTTTTTATTGCTTTCCTGGTTAGATTCAAAAAAAGAGAAACCAGGCCGGTGGCTTTTGGAATACTGACCACAATTATCATTGCAATCTTGGCAATACAGGTTAATATCTCTTACGATCATCCTTCAGCAATTGTTACTGATTCCGCTTACCTGATGAGTGGGCCCTCTGCCGGAGCCAATGTAGTCACATTGATCAGCGAAGGTCATAAACTAAAAATCACAGGCAAAAAAGATGTATGGCTGAAGGTTGAGTGGCTCGACAAAGAAGCCTATGTAAAAGAGAACCAGGTATTGCGCGTTATGCTTTAGAAACGAATTGATAAAGATCCTTTATACTCTTTATTCGTGTACTTGACTACATAATAATAAACCCCAGCTGCCTGATCCGAAGCATACCATCTGAATTTACGTTCTGAACTTTCAAAAACCTGTCCGCCCCAACGATTGTATACCCGGACCGATTCGAATCGGTTCACACAATTATCAAGTGGAAGCGAAATTTGTTGATCCGGATTTTGAGCCGGATCAGAATTAAACGAACATGGGCTTATCCCCTCGAGCGCAAAATAATCATTACAACCATCGCCATTTGGAGTGAATACGTTGGGAGGTAGAAATTCATTTTCCGAACTAATTACATCTTTAATAATTACACGCACCGAAACCGTATCGGCCTTAACCGCAAAGCAACGATCGTCAGTCAATTTGAATTTGAATGCATAACTATTTTCATAAAGTCCATTTTCAAAAATGGAACAATCAGGCGACCACGAGAAAACACTTTCAACACGACCTTTACCTTCTACTGAGGCAAATGAGTACCCTATAGGCTTTACATTTCCCGTTGCTTCAATTAAGGATAGGGAAAGCAAATCCTGTTCAGGAGACACATCTGCATCAATTCCCGTTACTAAAAACTGAATGGGTTGTCCTAATGTAAAGTCAACCGTTTGATCGTTGATTATTTTAGTGCCTTGTTGCACGGTAAGTTGAGGGGAGGCATTGAGTGGTGGAAGAATCTTTACTTGCACCTCCACGGTGTCGGCTTTATAAAACCGGCACTTATTGGCATTATCTACCACAATAAATTGAAAAATAAAATTCCTTTTCTCTTTCAGGTTAACACTACTACATGATAAATCCCATTGGAAGCGAGAGGCAACAATGCCATTTCCACTAATAGCCGGAAAAGAAATTCCATAAAAATCAAGAGAATCTCTTTGTTTAATATCAAGTATAAGTAAATCATTATCCGACAAATCTTTTCCCGTAACCAAAAAAGAAAGCGATTCATTAATCCTTCGCTGTATATTAAGAACTCTGCGCTCTTGCGGATCAGAAGTTAGATCTGTATCGATAAAGGGATCAGCATTACCCGGCAGGGTCACTGAAAACCGGAAGATCGTACTTACCTGGCTACCCAGGTCACATAGGTCTTTATCATTTACATTGATTTTAACATCAAAGTTAGTACGCCTGGTGAAATCATAAATGTCGCAATAAGCGTCCCAACGGATTTTACCGGTGATGATTCCATTCACGCGAGGCTCATCTATTTGCACAATAATGCCAGCATCGGCCAATATAAATCCATTGTTAGTGATGGATAAAATTAATTCATCATTTTCGTCATCACGTATCTCAAAATCCGATTCATAAAATCCACCTTCGTTGAGGGTTACATAGGTAATCGGATCGACCGGTTTTACAAAGTATGGCTTGGTGTTGACAGGTGGTTCAATATTAACAGCAATTTTCAACGTGTCGCTTAATGGCAAACTACAGGCATCGTCAAAAGCAATAATCCCTATCTGATAGGGGCCGCCTTCGATAAATGGGCACCGCGGAAAGCAGATAGTAAAGTCAACTGTGTTTCCATTTAAAAGAGTCGTTGAAGTAATTTTTGGAAGTATTTCATTTACGTTCTTCTTAAAATTAAGAGACACTGCACGAATAGATACCTTTTCGCTGAAATTGTCTTCAATTTTGTTTGCATCCGGATCAGATACCCTTACCTGAATGCAACGGTCGACATCAGAAACTGTGTTGACAAAACTAACGCTCATGTTTTCATCGAATGTAAACTCTGGATCTAAGAGTTTTTTTCCTAAAATCTGGGGAGGCTCAGCCTGTGGACAGGCATCAACCACCAACATTTGAAAATCGCGCCTGCTCTCACCTATTTTTTCTCCGCTTCTGAATTCATCGATCTTGACAGCAAAAACAAAAAGACCCTGCGTTCTGGGAATGGCGGTTAGCAGTCCTTCACGGCTTATTCTTAAATCCGGGTTACCATTGATAATATTCAAGAGACCGTATCCTGGTCTCCATTTTACTTCCGGAAAAGGTCCGGGTGATGGCGTTGGTAACGCCACGGCAGAGGTAGTGTTGAGTGGAGTCACCAATGAGTAAACCAGAGAGTCTCCATCATCATCTACTCCGGCAAAGTCGACATAGTAAGGGCGAAAGGGGCAGGCAAAGTCATTAAGCGGAGGAAAAAGCCGAGGCGATGAGTTAACGAAGGGTTGCCCGTCTTTCACCACCGCAGGAAACTCCAGATAAAATGTTTGACCTGCAGCAATATTGTTACCCTGGGGTTGCTGACTGTAAATGTTAGTGATGGTATAGTTACGGCAGCAGCGCTCCCATACTACAAAGTATCCTTCCGGATCGTTAAACTTTTCAGGAGCAAGAGTGAGCGTAGAGGTATATAACAACTTGGTGGTTACAATTTCACCATTGGAACACTCCGGCTGAGTATAGGGAACATTTGTTTCGGTGTTAAGCGAAAGAAGCACGGTGCCCATAAGTACATTGTCTCTTTTCCGATAAATAGTTACTGTAGCACTGGGGTCTTTTGCCCCGGCCGCTCCGTTAATCTGATCAAAATAAATAATGAGATTAAGGCGGTAAGTATTTCCAGAGATATGAATTAATTCAAACTCACCCCCTACAATGTGCGAGGCAATTAGCGGAAAAGAAATCAGCAGCAGTAGGGTAAGAAAAAATCGTTTCATCACATGTCACCAATTACGAAAGATAGCTAATTCAATACACTGCTAAAAACCGGCCTTATTTTCAGTAATTTCGCAACCCTTATTATAGTAACCAGATTAAATGAAAAAAGGCGACCGATTAAATAATCTTGTGATTGAAACCATGGCCGCTGAGGGTAAATGCATAGCCAAGGTAGACGGGCTGGTTATTTTTTTACAGGGTGGCGCGCCCGGGGACACCGTAGAAGTTGAACTGACCAAAATAAAAAGAAATTACCTGGAGGGTAAAGTCGTCACCGTACAGAAATTATCACGGCATCGGGCTGAGCCCTTTTGCGAACACTTTGGTACCTGTGGGGGCTGCTCGTGGCAACATATTAATTATGAAACTCAACTTAAGTATAAGCAGCAACAGGTTGTAGATAACCTGGAACGAATTGGCGGCCTTGCTTTACCCCCGATCTCGCCCATTCTCGCATCCAAAAAAATAAATTACTATCGTAACAAACTGGATTACACGTTCACTGCTAATCGGTGGCTGACGAAAGAAGAATTGAACCTGGCCATTGAAGAAAAGCGGTATGAAACTGGTCTCGGTTATCACATCCCCCGCATGTATGATCGTGTGTTTGATGTGAAGAACTGTTATCTGCAACCCGATCCGTCCAACGGTATTCGATTGCTGGCGCGAAAAGTTGCTGTTGAAAATGAGATCCCGTTTTTCGATCTGCGCAAGCAAATTGGCTTTTTACGCACACTCACCATTCGCACTGCGAATACGGGCGAAGTCATGATCATTTTACAAGTGACCTACGATGAAATGAAATGGATTGAGCTGATGTTGAAAACACTCACCGATACCTTTCCTCAAATCACATCGGCCAACTACATTATCAACGGCAAGCGCAACGATACCTTTGCCGATCTGGACGTAGTGTGCTGGAAAGGAAATCCATACATCACAGAAACAATGCAGAAGCCGGATGGTAGTGGCAGGCTTCAGTTTCGCGTAGGGCCAAAGTCATTTTATCAAACTAATTCCGAACAGGCATTTGAACTTTATAAAGTCGCGTGGCAAATGGCCGACCTGAAAGGCGATGAGCTAGTCTATGATCTTTACACGGGGACGGGCACCATCGCCAACTTTGTTGCAAGCCAGTCAAAAAAAGTGGTAGGTCTTGAATATGTAGCCGCAGCTATTGACGATGCCAAAGTCAATTCAAAAATCAACAACATCGCCAACACCGATTTTTATGCAGGCGATATGAAAGACCTTCTCACCGACAGTTTTCTTTCACAACACGGCCGGCCCCACACTATAATAACAGATCCGCCCCGCGCAGGTATGCACGAAGATGTTACCAACATGCTGCTGAAAGCTGCCCCAAAAAGAATCGTATACGTAAGTTGCAATGCTGCTACTCAGGCTCGCGACTTGAAAATCCTGGCCGAGAAATACGAAATCACAGCTGTGCAACCAGTAGACATGTTTCCACAAACCATCCATGTGGAGAATGTGGTACGATTGGATTTGAAGAAATAACCATTCCGTTCACCCGAAAAGACAAATATATTAGTATTAAATACTAAATATTTTAGTATTATTGCTCCTGTGAACAGGAGTATAATACACATGGACCTGGATGCTTTTTTTGTAGCCGTAGAGCGCAAAAAAGAGCCTAAATTGAATGGATTGCCCCTTATTGTAGGTGGCAGCAGTCGCAGGGGTGTGGTGGCAGCTTGCAGTTATGAGGCCCGAAAATTCGGGGTGCACTCGGCCATGCCCATGTACCTGGCCATGCAACTCTGTCCCGATGCGAAAGTGATCTCGGGGGATATGGAGGCCTACAGTCAGAATTCGCACCTCGTTACCGAAATCATTGCTGACAAAGCTCCCGCTTTCGAAAAATCATCCATCGATGAATTTTATATCGATGCCACTGGTATGGACCGATTCTTCGGCAGCTACAAGTGGGCGATTGAGTTACAGAAAAAAATAATGAAAGAAAGTGGGTTGCCCATCTCCATGGCCTTGTCTGTGAACAAACTCGTATCGAAAGTGGCTACCGCTGAGTTTAAACCAAAAGCACAAAAACAAATTCCAGCCGGAACTGAAAAAGATTTTCTAGGGCCACTCGCCATTGATAAAATCCCGATGATAGGAAAACAGACCGCCAGTTTTCTTTACGACATGGGTGTGCGCACCGTAGCTACCTTACGGGATATGCCTCAACAATTTTTAATCAGCGCGTTTGGTAAAAACGGAATCAGCCTGTGGAACAAAGCACAGGGAATTGATGACTCGCCCATAGTGTCTTATAGCGAGCAAAAATCTATTTCTACCGAATCTACTTTTGATCATGATACGATTGATGTCAAACGGTTGAAATCAATTTTGATTGCCATGGTAGAAAAGATAGCGTTTCAATTGCGCGAGCAAAAGAAACTGACCTCGTGCATAACCGTAAAAATCCGCTACTCCAACTTCGATACCGAAACCAAACAGATTCATATTCCCTACACATCTTCCGATCACGTTATTCTTCGTGTTGTTCAGGAGTTATTTGACAGGCTCTATAATCGCAGGATATTAATCCGATTGGTGGGGGTGCGATTAAGTAACCTGGTGCACGGCAATCAACAAATCAGTTTGTTTGACGACACCGAAGAAGATATTAACCTGTATGAGGCGATGGATTTTATTAAACACAAACACGGTGTGGAAAAATTGATTCGTGCCACCACGTTGGATGTGAATAAACGCGTGCGCATGGAGATGAATATGTTCAAGGGAAAAATCACAAAGAATCTGATCAACTAATCATTTTTATGAATATCAACTATGGAAAAATTTTGGATTAACAGGTTCTTCTTCACCCTAACTCCTCCACAACCGGTTCAGGTTTTTGTTTCAGATTTAAAAAAACAGGTACGTAAAGCCATTGGTCATGGATTTCAAGACGAATTTTCTCCAGCCCACATCTCGCTATTTAAATACACCGACTTTAAAACAGAGAGCTTTTTATATGATGCCGACTGGCTCATTTCCGCCTTACTGCCGTTCGAGATCCAGGTAAAAGGATTGGGCATATTTAAACATGGAACCAATAAAACGATCTATCTGCAAATAGAATATAAAACCCCTATCTCTGAACTAGCAAAAGTTCTGAGTGGAAAAAGTATAACTCCTCACATCACAATCGCCAGAAATCTAGCTCATGATGATTTCACCAGGGCCTGGGAAAGTTTACAAAACATTTCGTACAATAATCGTTTCCGGTGCACTACTGTCACGGTTCTGAAAAAAGAGCCCAATCGTTGGAATCGATATCTGGAATTGCCTTTAGGTAAATCAAATCAATCTTATAACTCTGATCCCTCGGTCTGTGTCCTCACAGACCCACTTATGATTAAATAACACGCACATTGGTTCATGTATCTCAACTGTCACACTGGTTTAAGCTTCAAATACGGCACCCTACCTGTAAAAACTCTTTTTGAAGAAGCCAGACGCTGTGGTATTCACAAACTCGCCCTCACTGAAATCAACAACGTAGCCTCGTATCTGGATCTGCTACGGATCTGCGATGAAAACAAAACCCTGGAGGGCGGGCTTACCAAATACGGAAAGCAACCCCACGACCTCGATATTACGGTAGGGGTAGAATTTAGAAACGAAAATGATTTCTTATTTATCGCGCTCGCGAGAAACAATCGCGGGTTTGAAGCCATCAACCGGTTTTTATCTCGTCATAATCGCGAAGAAAAAAAATTTCCGGCCCGGGCACCCGAATTGGATCAGACATTTATCATCTATCCGTATGGCAAAATTGAGCCGGATCAATTAAAAGCCTACGAATATATTGGTGTGGGTAAACACGATCTTGTGTCGTTCGCCATCCATCCACAACGCGAAGAATACAATTATAAATTTATTCTCCTTCATCCGGTTACATTTCTGCCTCCAGAGATAAATGAAAAAGGAAAATTAGTGTATCGCGACTTTAATGCACATCGTCTGCTGCGGTGCATTGCCCAGAACACCCTATTAAGCAAACTACCCGAACACCACCAGGCACGCAAGGAAGAATTCATGATGCCTGAAGACGAATTAAAAAAACACTTCGAGCTATTTCCAGAACTGATTAGTAATGCACAATCGTTACTTAATCAATCTTCTATCGAGTGCAAACTAGGTGAAGACAAAAATAAAAAATTCTTTACTTCGGGGCCCGTAGAAGATACGAAATATCTTCGGTCTATTACGGCCCGTGGATACACCAAACGTTATGGTCACGATAAAACTGTCTGGGAATCTCACATCGAAAAGGAACTTCGCATTATTGCAATAAAAGGCTTTACTGCTTATTACCTGATCGCTTACGATCTGATCCGGTTTGCGAAAAAGAGCGACTTTGATTTTGTTGGCCGCGGCAGCGGTGCCAATAGCACAGTAGCCTATTGTCTCGGCATCACCAATGTCGATCCGATTGAACTGGATTTATATTTCGAGCGCTTCTTAAATGAAGAGCGTGTGTCTCCACCCGATTTTGATATCGATTTCTCGTGGGACAATCGCGATGCGATTTATGAATACATTTTTAATAAGTACGGCTACGATCATGTTTGCCTGTTGGGCACTCATGTTACCTATAAGGTTAAATCAATCATCCGCGAGCTCGGAAAAGTTTTTGGATTGCCGAAAGAAGAGATTGATGCACTAGTTGATAATCGAAAAGAAAAAATCGGGCGGGATCATATTGCCCAGAAAGTAATGGGGTATGCTCAATACATAGTAAGTAAAGAATTACCCGCTAATATTTCCATTCACGCAGGCGGTGTACTCATTACCGAAAAACCTATTTATGCGTATACAGCCACCGAATTTCCGCCCAAGAGTTTGCCCGTATCGCAATTTGAAATGCATGCGGCCGAAGACTTTGGCATTTACAAATTCGATATTCTCAGTCAACGTGGCCTCGGTCACATTAAGGAAACTGTAAAGCATGTGAAACGAAACAAAGGAATTGATATCGATGTGTATCAATTCAAAAAATTCAAAGAGGATGAAAAAATAAAAGATCTGATGCGCCATAGTAAAGCGATGGGTTGCTTTTATGTGGAGTCACCCGCTATGCGTATGTTACTGGGTAAACTTGAGTGTGATGATTATCTTACTCTGGTAGCGGCTAGTTCAATCATTCGTCCGGGAGTAGCCAGCTCTGGTATGATGAAAGCCTACATTGAACGCTTTCATATAGTTAAAAACAAAGGCACTTACGAATCTATTCATCCCATCATGGACGAGCTCATGAAAGAAACGTATGGCGTAATGGTATATCAGGAAGATGTAATTAAAGTAGCCCATCGCTTTGGTGGACTCTCCCTCACGGAAGCCGATGTGTTGCGTAGAGGCATGTCCGGCAAGTATCGTTCTCGAGAAGAATTTCAACGGGTAAAAGATCGCTTCTTTGAAGGATGTAAAGAGCAGAAATACGATCCAAAAGTGACAGACCGTGTATGGTTTGAGATTGAAAGCTTTGCCGGCTACTCCTTTGCCAAGGGCCACTCAGCCAGCTACGCGGTGGAAAGTTATCAGAGTTTATTCCTAAAGGCTCATTACCCACTGGAGTTCATGGTAGGTGTAATCAACAACTTCGGTGGCTTTTATCGCACCGAATTTTACTTTCATGAAGCCCGCATGAATGGTGCACAGATTGAAGCGCCCTGCGTAAACAAAAGCGAGTACCTCACCACCATTCAAGGCAATCAGATCTACATAGGATTCATTCATCTGAAAAGCCTGGAGACTAAAACTGGTCAGCACATTGCTTCCGAACGAGAAAAACAAGGACCGTATAAAAGTCTTGATAACTTCTTAAGACGTACACCCGGCATTGGCCTTGAACAACTGCGTATTCTTATCCGGCTTGGTTCCTTTCGTTTTACAGGAAAAACCAAGCAACAACTTTTGTGGGAATCGATGCTTTACTTCAGCCAGGCAAAAGCGAAGCCCACTACCACAGTTGATCTGTTTGATACAGAGCCAAAGGAATATCCGTTGCCTGAATTGAAGCGCACTATATTGGAAGATGCCTTCGATGAAATTGAACTGCTTGGCTTTCCACTTTGCAATCCGTTTGATCTTCTGGCTACACGCGATTATGGTGATACCCAGGCAAATGAGCTTTCCCAAAAGAAAGGGAAACAAGTACACATAGTGGGTTACATCGTTACCACCAAAGATGCCTTCACCATGAAAAATCACGAGCACATGGCGTTTGGTACTTTCTACGATGTGAAGGGCGAAGTCTTTGATACTGTTCACTTTCCGGATTCGGCTCGCAAGTTTCCGTTTCGAGGTCGTGGCTTTTATGAAATGAAGGGAAATGTAACCGAGGACTTCGGTGTTTATGCCATTGATGTGCATTGGATGAACAAACTACCGATGGTTAGCAAGCGTGCGGATCAGGCCTTTGCAGAAGTGATGGCAGCCACCCCGCATCCACAAAGCTTGTGACGTTTCCTTTTGTGATCTCCTCAACTAAACTTTACTTTCGTGCTTTGGTATTACGAATAAAGAATAACTAAAGGAATGCGTCAGCAACTACTCAGTGAAGGGGCCAGCGAACTAAGCTATGAAATACGAGAGATCGTAAAGAAGGCTGAACAAATAAAAAATCTTGGAAAAGATATTTATTGGGAAAACATTGGTGACCCTATACAGAAGAATCACAAACTTCCGGATTGGATTAAGCAGATCATTGCTGATTTGGCTTTGCAGAATGAATCCTACAGCTATTGCCCGAGCAAAGGAATTTTAGAAACAAGAAAGTTTCTGGCGCAACAAACCAATCAGTTGGGCGGGGTGCAAATCACTCCCGATGACATTTGTTTTTTCAACGGCCTTGGTGACGCGATTGCCAAAGTCTATCAATACATTACGCCAACAGCGCGTGTAATCGGACCCTCACCTGCCTACTCAACACACTCCAGTGCTGAGGCCGCCCATGCCAGTAATGAACCTCTTACCTATAAGTTAGATCCGAATACTAAATGGTATCCGGATCTGGATGATCTGTATAACAAGGTGAAATACAACCCAAACGTAGTAGGCATCCTTATCATCAACCCGGATAACCCTACGGGTATGGTTTATCCATTGGAAACATTGAAACGAATTGTTGAAATCGCAAAAGAGTTCAAATTGTTTTTGATTTGCGATGAGATTTATATCAATATCACCTATAACGGAGCGCGTGCTTATTCATTGGCAGAAGTGATCGATGATGTTCCTGGCATCGCGATGAAAGGAATTTCCAAAGAGTTACCATGGCCCGGTGCCCGCTGTGGATGGATGGAATATTATAACCGCAATAAAGATTCTGATTTCAACAGGTTCTGTCAGGCATTGGACAACGCCAAGATGATTGAGGTGTGCTCGACCAAACTCCCTCAACTGGCTATTCCAAAAATCTTAGGCGATCAAAGATTCAAAACATACCGTGAGGAAACCAATAGGAATATTGGAAAGCGCAGTAAAATCATTGCTGATATTCTTCACACTGTTCCGCAATTAACATTCAATGAAACGTTTGGGGCTTTTTATAACACCATTATTTTTCGGGAAGGCACTTTAAGGAATGATCAGAAACTTAAGATCAGCGATGAACGCATCACTAAATTGGTAGAGGGTTGGGTCAATCAGGAAATTCCACACGACAAACGTTTTGTATATTATCTTCTTGGCGCAAAGGGAGTTTGCGTTGTCCCCATCTCTTCCTTCTGTTCTGAGTTGCAGGGATTTCGAGTAACATTGCTGGAGGAAAACGAGGACATCCTGATCAGAACATTTACAGCAATCCGGGATGGCATAGTGGAGTATCTCGCTTCCGCTTAAGCACTTACCTAACATTCGTTAAAGGAAATTTTGAAATTTTTTTCATGGGTTTCGTTGAATGTCATTACAAAATTCTCCAAACTTGTAACCAAGCACAAGATTGTAACAGTATGAACCGAGTAGAGTTAACCATAATCAACAGCAAGCAGATCAATCCGATCGGTGTGCTTGTGCTCATTAACGTCATTCTTCTCCGAAAACCGGGGCTGTGACGATATTGTTTAAACGATTTGTCAACCGCCCCGAGAAATTGGGGCGGTTTTATTTTATAGTAGCTACAACAAACTAACGATTGTTCTAAAATAGTATGTATTACACTGAAAACACAACTCTCTTTCTTAACGGAAAATTTGTTAAGGCAAAGGATGCAACTACCGATTTGTTTAGTCAAACCATGCATTATGGATATGGAACTTTTGAGGGCATCCGTGCTTATCAAACCGTGCATGGTGTAAAAATTTTTAAAGCTCATGAACACTTCGAAAGACTCAGAAGAAGTTGTGCCCTTGTTGGAATACCTTTCGACTACTCGGCAGAAGAACTTACTCAGATCTCCTACCAGGTGTTGGAAAAAAACAATCTGAAAGATGCGTACATCAGACCGCTCGTTTATTGTGGTCCAAACATGTCATTGACTGCCCCAAAAGAGGTTTCATTGATGATCGCTGCCTGGGAATGGGGTAAATATCTTGGCGACCAACTTGTTCGCGTTTGTATTTCTTCTTACCAAAGGCCTAATCCAAAATCAGTAAAGGTTGAAGCTAAAGTGTGTGGTCATTATGTAAATTCCATCATAGCGACTACCGAAGCGAAACAACGTGGCTTTGATGAAGCCTTGATGTTAGATATGAATGGCTTCGTGGCGGAAGGGCCCGGAGCTAATTTCTTTTTTGAGAAGGATGGAGTTCTTTATACTCCGCCACTAGGAAATATATTACCTGGTATAACACGGCAAACCGTGTTGGAAATCTGCAAAGAGATGGACATGCCTGTGGAAGAAAAATATTTCCGCCCGGAAGAATTATTTGAAGCCGATAGTGCCTTCTTCTGTGGCACCGCTGCCGAAGTAATTGGGATCGAATCCATTGAAGGGCAAACATTCAGCAAGCCGTGGAAAAATTCTATGGGTGCCGTAGTTCAGGAAGCCTACAAGTGTATCGTCTTGGACAAGAGTTATTCGTATGTAATTGTTTAAAATGGTTACTGGCATCTGGTTACTCGTAACCCGAAAAACCAGAGACCAGCAACCAGTAACTAGAAGCAAGTGGAACTTAACAAGTATAGCAGAACCATCACCCAGGATCCAACACTACCTGCCTCGCAGGCGATGTTGTATGGAATTGGTTTAACAGAACATGATCTTAAAAAAGCACAGGTGGGAATTGTGAGCACCGGCTTCGATGGCAATACCTGCAACATGCACTTGAATGCACTTGCCGGAGAAGTAAAGCAAGCCGTGTGGGATCAGGAATTGGTGGGATTGATTTTTCATACCATTGGAGTAAGCGATGGTATCAGCAATGGTACGGATGGTATGCGCTACTCGCTGGTAAGTCGTGAGGTTATTGCTGATTCTATAGAGACTGTTTGTGGTGCACAATATTATGATGGACTTATAGCCGTTGTTGGCTGCGATAAAAATATGCCCGGCTCAGTGATGGCCATGGGCAGATTAAATCGCCCCGCTATTATGGTGTATGGCGGAACGATTGCCGGAGGACATTATAAAGGTAGAGAACTGAATATCGTCTCTGCGTTTGAAGCGCTGGGAGAAAAAATTCAAAACAAACTTTCAGACGAAGATTTTAAAGGCATCATTCAAAACTCATGTCCGGGTGCCGGTGCTTGCGGGGGTATGTACACAGCCAACACGATGGCCTCGGCTATTGAAGCTCTCGGGATGTCATTACCCTATTCATCTTCCAATCCTGCTTTAAGTAAAGAAAAATCTGCTGAGTGTGCAGAAGCGGGAAAAGCAATCAGATTGTTGTTGGAAAACGATCTGAAGCCTCGCGACATCATGACCTTTAAAGCATTTGAAAATGCGATCACCATTGTAATGATCCTTGGCGGATCGACTAATGCAGTTTTGCATTTGATTGCAATGGCGAAAAGCGTAGGTATAAAAATCACGCAGGAAGATTTTCAAAGAATCTCTGACAAGACTCCTCTCATCGCTGATTTAAAACCAAGCGGAAAGTATTTGATGGATGCCCTTCACAAAATTGGTGGCGTTCCATCAGTGATGAAGTATCTCCTGGAAAAAGGATTTCTGCATGGCGATTGCATTACCGTTACCGGAAAAACAATTGCTGAGAATTTAGCAAGCGTAAAAGATCTTGATTTCGAAAAGCAGGATATTATTCTCCCTATTGAAAAGCCAATCAAGAAAACTGGTCACTTGCAAATTCTTTATGGCAATCTTGCCGAAAAAGGCTCTGTTGCAAAAATTACCGGCAAAGAGGGCGAACGGTTTAAAGGAACTGCCCGTGTATTCAATGGCGAGTTTGAATTGGTTGATGGAATTAAATCAGGAAAAATAAAAGAAGGCGATGTAGTGGTAATTCGTTACGTAGGCCCGAAGGGCGCTCCCGGTATGCCCGAGATGCTAAAACCAACCAGCTTGATTATGGGATCTGGTCTTGGTAAAAGTGTTGCTCTTATTACTGATGGAAGATTTAGTGGCGGCTCACATGGGTTTGTGATTGGCCATATTACTCCAGAGGCTTCGGAAGGCGGACTACTAGGTCTGGTAGAAGATGGCGACTGGATTGAAATTGATATCAGGAAACATCAGATCAATTTGCTGGTGGACGAAAAAACGATTGCGATCAGAAGATCTCTTTACAAGGCACCAGTATCGCGCGCTAAAAATGGTGTCTTATTTAAATATGCTCAACAAGTAAAAACAGCAGCTGATGGATGCGTTACTGACGAAGTCTGAAGAAAAGATAGCCCCTGCGACTAAGCAAACGATCTCCGGTTCGGAAGCTTTGTTGCGTTGTCTGGTAGCTGAAAACGTAGATTTAATTTTCGGTTATCCGGGTGGAGCTATTATGCCCGTATATGATGCATTGTATGGCTATGCCGATCAACTCACTCATATATTAGTGCGTCACGAACAAGGAGCCATACATGCTGCCCAAGGCTTTGCGCGTGTTTCGGGTAAACCCGGGATTGTTTTCGCCACCTCTGGACCTGGCGCTACTAATCTCGTTACCGGATTGGCCGATGCATTGATTGATTCAACTCCACTGGTTTGCATTACTGGTCAGGTGTTCGCGCACTTATTGGGTACTGATGCATTTCAGGAAATTGACGTGGTAAATACCACCATTCCTGTTACTAAATGGAATGTGCAGGTTACCGAAGCAAAAGACATTGCCGCAGCAGTAGCACAGGCTTTTCATATTGCAACAACAGGAAGGCCAGGACCAGTACTGATTGATATTACCAAGAATGCGCAAAATGAATTGTTCGATTTTGCTGATTATAAAAAGTGCACCAATGTCCGCACCTATCGGCCCAAGCCAACATTGCAGCTAGCTGAAGTAGAAGCTGCGGCTGAATTAATCAACAATGCTAAAAAGCCTTACATCCTCGCAGGTCAGGGAGTATTATTGTCTGACGCGTCAGATGAATTAATTGCCTTTTCAGAAAAGTCAGGGATACCCGTAGCAAGTACACTTCTTGGATTAGGCGCATTCCCGACCAATCATCCCAATTATGTAGGCTATCTGGGCATGCATGGAAACTACGCACCGAATATAAACACTAATGAGTGCGATGTATTGATTGCGGTAGGGATGCGATTCGATGATCGGGTTACCGGCAACGTGAGTAAATATGCAAAGCAAGCTAAGGTTGTTCATATTGAAATCGACAAAGCAGAAATAAACAAAATAATAATAGCCGATGTGGCCGTACATGCTGATGCTAAGGAGGCACTAACATTATTAACCAATCTGGTTGAGCCAAACTCTCACAGGAAGTGGATACAAAGCTTCCGAGATCTTAATCAGGAAGAGTTTGATAAAGTTACCTACCACGAGTTTCATCCCACCGGTGAAATAAAAATGGCTGAAGTAATTAACGCGCTTTCACAAAAAACAAAAGGCGAAGCCATCCTGGTTACTGACGTGGGCCAACATCAGATGATTGCTTCCCGATACTATCAATTTAAAAATCCAAGAACGAATGTTACTTCCGGAGGTGCAGGCACTATGGGCTTTGCCTTACCTGCTGCGATGGGAGCAAAACTGGCTATTCCTCATAAACAAGTAGTGGCGGTTATTGGAGATGGAGGGTTTCAAATGACTGTACAAGAACTGGGTACCATTATGCAATACAAAATCCCGGTTAAGATTATTGTGCTCAACAACAATTTTTTGGGGATGGTACGTCAATGGCAGCAACTCTTCCACGGCAAACGGTATTCGTTTACCGAAATGCAAAATCCGGATTTCGTTAAACTCGCGGAAGCATACTCCATACCTGCAAAAAAGGTTGAGAAGAGAGAGGATTTACAGGCTGCTTTGGATGAGATGTTAAAAGCCCACACACCTTATTTTTTAGAAGTAGTAGTCGGAAAAGAGGACAATGTTTTTCCGATGGTTCCTGCAGGAGCTGGAGTCTCAGAAGTTATTTTAGAAATACCCAAGGGTAAATAGTATATGAAGCAGGACTATACATTAGAAATTGCGGCCGACAATAACTTTACGATCCTGAACCGGATTGTGAATGTGTTGAACCGTAGACGTGTGCGAATTAAGAAATTAATGGCTCACGAAAACGAAGATGATTTTCGAAAAGGAGGAGCTGTATTGTTACTGCACACCACGCCTGACCTAATGGAAAAAGTAAAACATCAATTAGAAAAACTTATTGAAGTGGAATACGCTAAGTATTCCAACGGAAGTGAACAATATCTGGAACTAAGTGAAAAAATAGTAGACGTAGACTAACCTAAAACTAACAACGAATAAACTAACAACTAACTAACATGGCAAAAATCAATTTTGGAGGTGTATGGGAAGAAGTGGTAACACGCGAAGAATTCCCAATGGAAAAAGCACTCAATCTTTTAAAGAATGAAACCATTGCAATTATTGGATATGGTGTACAAGGACCTGCCCAGGCACTAAACCTGCGCGACAACGGATTTAATGTAATCGTTGGCCAACGGAAAGGTTCAAAGACCTGGGACAAAGCGGTAGAACATGGCTGGATACCTGGCAAAACGTTATTCGAAATTGAAGAAGCTGCTAAGCGCGGAACCATTCTCGAGTTTCTTCTTTCTGATGCCGGTCAGATCTCCTTATGGCCAATCATTAAACCATTCCTTACAAAAGGAAAGACTTTATATTTCTCCCACGGCTTTGGAATTACTTTCAAAGAACAAACCGGAATTATCCCATCTGCAGATATCGATGTCGTATTAGCTGCACCGAAAGGCTCCGGAACTTCTGTACGCAGATTATTCCTGCAGGGAAAAGGAATCAACTCAAGTTACGCAGTGTTCCAGGATGCCACCGGCAACGCAACTCAAAAAGCTATTGCATTAGGTATCGGTGTTGGCTCAGGTTATTTATTCCAAACTGATTTCAAGAAAGAAGTTTACTCTGATCTTACCGGTGAGCGCGGAACGTTAATGGGTGCCATCGCTGGAATTTTCGAAGCACAGTATGAAGTGTTGCGTTCAAAAGGACACACGCCTTCAGAGGCATTCAACGAAACAGTAGAAGAGCTTACTCAAAGTTTAATGCCGTTAGTGGCTGAAAACGGAATGGATTGGATGTATGCTAATTGTTCAACTACCGCTCAGCGTGGCGCATTGGATTGGAAAAAGAAATTTAAGGCAGCTACCCTACCTGTGTTCAAAGAATTGTACGAAAGTGTTGCCAGTGGTGCTGAAGCAAAACGTACCATTGATACATGCAGCAAGCCCGACTATCGCGAGAAACTTGCCGAAGAACTCAAAGAAGTTCGGGAAAGTGAATTATGGCAAGCCGGTGCAGCTGTTAGAAAACTCAGACCTGAAAAGGCAAGTGTAGAAGCAAGCATGATCAACTAGACATAAGAAGTAAGACATAAGTAACAAGCTCAGGAGAATCATAAAGTCTTGCATCTTGATACTTATGTCTTATGTCAATCACATATGAAGACCAACACTATTCAGAATTTAAATATCAACGCAGCTTATGAAGTGTTGAAATCGGTAGTCCTCAAAACTCCGCTTCAGTTTCATCGCAAGCTTTCTGAAAAATTCGACTGCGAAGTTTATTTGAAACGTGAAGACCTGCAAGTGGTGCGTTCATACAAGATTCGTGGAGCTTATAATCTAATTCAAAGTCTTACAGAAGGGCAGAGAAATCGTGGAGTTGTATGCGCCAGTGCTGGCAACCACGCACAAGGTGTAGCTTTCTCGTGCAAACTCCTGAACATTAAAGGTGTGATATATATGCCTGCCATTACACCTAAACAAAAGATCAATCAGGTGAAAATGTTTGGCGGCAACAATATTGAAATTGTGCTGGTTGGTGACACGTTTGACGAATGTCAGGCGCATGCCTTGGAATATACTCAACTTAATAACAGTGTCTTCATTCCTCCTTTTGATCATGTGAAAGTAATGGAAGGCCAGGGAACAGTCGGCAAGGAAATTTTAGAAGAGCAAACCAACATAGATTATGTGTTTGTACCGATTGGTGGCGGTGGACTATGTGCTGGCCTCGGAAGTTATTTTCAAACTTATTCACCACAGACAAAAATTATCGGAGTAGAACCTCAAGGCGCACCTTCCATGAAGGAAGCATTGAAAGCTGGCAAGCCTGTCGTGTTGGACTCTATTCAGCGATTTGTGGATGGCGCTTCCGTAAAAAAAGTAGGCGATCTCACGTTTGCGATTTGTAAAGACATCATTAATGATATGCTTTTAGTTCCTGAAGGCAAGGTTAGCTCAACCATTCTTCAGTTGTACAATGAAGATGCCATTGTAGCGGAACCAGCAGGGGCTTTATCCATTGCCGCACTGGATCAATATGCTCATCAACTAAAAGGAAAGAAAGTTGTCTGCATTGTAAGCGGAGGGAATAACGATATCGATCGCATGCAGGAGATCAAAGAACGATCTTTATTATATGAAGGATTAAAACATTATTTCATTGTTCGGTTTGCCCAACGCCCAGGAGCGCTGAAAGAATTTGTCAATTATATTTTAGGTCCTAACGATGATATTGTTCGTTTTGAATTTATTCAAAAGCATAACAAAGAGTCAGGACCCGCCTTGATTGGTATTGAAGTTAAATCAAGAGAAGATTTTGCTTTGCTGATTGAGCGCATGGATAGCCATAAGCTCAACTATACACTCGTTAATCAGAACGAGAATTTATTTGAGTATCTGGTGTAATCATACTATTAAAATTTCTTGAAATACATAGTACCGGTTGTGTCTCAACCGTTTGAAATTCATTGTCTGGAACTCATTCTAACTATTTGAATTCAATCCGTATCTTGTATCAGTAAAACTTAAAATTATGGCTCAAGGATTACTGATTGATATGGACGGTGTAGTGTATGGTGGCGATACGATGATCCCGGGCGCAGATGGTTTCATTGCCCGGCTTGTTAAAGAAGACATACCCTTTATGTTTATGACAAACAACAGTCAGCGCACGCGGCTGGATGCGGTTCGCAAACTTTCCAAACTTGGAATTAAGGTTACAGAGAACCATGTGTACACGAGTGCTATGGCAACAGGGAAATTTCTGGCAAGTCAAATACCCAATGGTACTGCGTATGTTCTTGGCGAAGGCGGGTTGCTTTCAAGTTTGCATGAAAACGGAATCTCGTTGGTAAATACGGACCCTGATTTTGTTGTGCTCGGAGAAGGAAGAAACTTTACCCTTGAAATGGTGCAACGAGCCGTAGATATGATCCTGGCGGGAGCAAAATTTGTAACTACTAATCGCGATCCATCACCAAAGAAAAAAGGGTGGGACAATTTAGGTATTGCTTCCACTACAGCAATGATTGAAGAGGCCACCGGCATAAAAGGATTTGTGGTTGGAAAGCCAGGACCCGTAATGATGCGCTCAGCGCGCAAAGCGTTAGGTCTTGAAACTGCTGAGACTACAGTGATTGGCGACACGATGGATACTGACATTCGTGGCGGGGTACAAATGGGTTACAAAACTATTCTTGTATTAAGTGGTATCACTAAAAAAGAAGAGCTGATACGCTATGCCTATAAACCCGATTTGGTGGTTGATTCTGTAAATGATATTTCCTTACCGCTTGCCTGGTGGTAGTATTTAGTCACCATGAAATTCAGCTAAAGGAGATTCTATTGAATCAGCATTTTTGAATGAAATCTGTTTTTAAAATTTTAGAAATGAAAACGACAAAGCTTTCAATCCTTGGTATTTTCCTTTTAAGCTTATTCCAGGTTAACGCGCAGACTACCGATACCATTGCCTATGCGAAGCGAAATGCAATGATATCAATGCGCGATGGAGTAAAATTAAACACAGTAATTTACTATCCGAAAAAATCCAGTTCTTCACTTCCCATTTTGTTATTAAGAACACCTTATGGTGTCAATGACATACCATCACCCAATAAACGTGATTATACCATTGATATGGCGAAGGATGGATACATCTTCGTTTTCCAGGACATTCGCGGTCGTTACAGGTCAGAAGGGATTTTTGAAATGCAACGGTTTACCCGTGATAAAAAGAATCCTAAGGCAATTGATGAGAGCACAGATACCTATGATGCCATTGAGTGGCTTTTAAAAAACATTCCAGATAATAATGGCAAAGTGGGGATGTATGGAATTTCATATGATGGATGGACTACTATGATGGGAACCATTGATCCTCATCCGGCATTAAAGGCTGTTTCAGAACAAGCTACTCCATCCGATATGTGGATAGGCGATGACTTTCATCACAACGGTGCGTTCCGTTTAAGCTATGGTTTTGAATATGCCTACATGGAAGAAGCCTCAAAGGAGGATGCCCATTTTTCGTTTGATCAGTACGACACTTATGAATGGTATTTGAAACTCGGCCCGCTTTCAAAAGTGAATGAGAAATATTTTCATGGAAAAATTCCTACCTGGAATAATTTCGTCACTCATCCCGATTATGATGAGTTTTGGAAAAAGCAATCGTTGCCCTATCGACTTGATGCACCAACGGTTCCCAATCTTCATGTGGCAGGCTATTGGGATCAAGAAGATTTTTACGGCCCCTTAAAGGCCTATGAAGTGTTGGAGAAAAAAGATACACGCAATCAGAATTTTATTGTGATAGGCCCATGGAATCACGGAGGCTGGGGACGTTCATCAGGAGACCATCTTGGAAATATTAAATTTGGAATGCCAACGGGAGAACAGTTTCGAAAGGAGATCCAGGCATCATGGTTTGCTTTTCATTTAAAAGGAAAAACTACTCCGCCTTCTCCTGAAGCACCTCCGCTTGCAGTTACTGCAATTAGCAATGGCAAATTTGCAGAGGCAATCACTTTTCAAACCGGGTCGAATACGTGGCAATCGTATGATGCATGGCCACCTCTTGGTAAAACGAATTTAAAAAATCTGTACTTTCAATCGAACGGAAAACTTTCGTTCGATGCACCGGCTGGTACTGAATCATTCGATCAATATATTTCTGACCCGGCACATCCGGTCCCATATCGGAGCAGACCCATCGAAGCAACCTATAGTCCTGGCTCTCGATGGTACACATGGCTTACTGAAGATCAACGGTTTGTTCACAACCGCCCGGATGTTTTAAGTTGGGTTTCCGATGAGTTGACAGAAGATATAGCCGTTACGGGTAATCTGATCGCGAATTTATTTGCATCTACTTCAGGCACCGACAGTGACTGGGTTGTAAAGTTGATTGATGTTTATCCTGAAATATTTCCGGAAGATCCGAAAATGGGAGGCTATCAGTTTATGATCGCCAACGATGTTTTTAGAGGAAGGTATCGCAATAGCTTTGAAAAACCCGAGCCAGTAAAATCGAACGAGGTAAATAAATACGCCATCGACCTGCATGCTGTGAACCACGTTTTTAAGAAGGGACATAAAATAATGGTTCAGGTCCAGAGCACCTGGTTTCCAATAATTGACAGGAACCCTCAAAAATATGTGCCCAATATTTTTGAAGCGAAAGAAAGTGACTTCCTGTCAGCAAAACAAAACATTTACAGATCTGAAAAGTTTCCTTCGCACGTTGTTATTCCAGTAGTAAAATAAGCTGTCAATTATCTTATTGGCTTTTTTAATGAGCCTTTTAGTGATTAAATAATGCTTCAATCACATAAAAAAAATACAGTTGACAATTGGCAATTTGATATTGAAAATCGCTACCAAACACTTGTAAGTTGTTTACATTTTTATTGAAATTTGATAGAGTTATCCATAAGGATTTTACATCTTCGTGTTGTTATTTGCGAATCAAAATGATTACCCAATAACCTAACCTAAACCAATACAAACTGCCTCGACATAGTCGGGGCAGTTTCATTTTAAAGTGTTTTGAACAAACTAACGATTGTTGTGAGCGAGAAAAAACCAAAAACAATTTTTGAAAAAATCTGGGACAGTCACGTAGTAAAACATGCTGCGGGTTATCCTGATGCTTTATTTATCGATCGCCATTTTATTCACGAAGTAACATCGCCCCAGGCTTTTGATGGTTTGAAGAAAAGAGGACTTCAGGTATTTAATACAAAACGAACTACGGCTACTGCCGATCATAACGTACCAACCAAAGATCAACATCTTCCTATCAAGGAAACCTTATCAAGACATCAGGTAGAAACACTTCGCAAAAACTGTAAAGAGTTTGGTGTTGAGTTATATGATCTTGGACATCCTTTCCAGGGAATAGTTCACATCATCGGACCGGAGTTAGGGTTAACCTTACCTGGCATGACCATCGTATGTGGCGATAGTCACACGTCTACCCACGGAGCGTTTGGCAATATTGCTTTTGGTATCGGCACATCTGAAGTGGAACAGGTGTTGGCAACTCAATGCATCTTACAATATAAGCCCAAAACCATGAAGATTGATATCAATGGCAAGTTGGGTAAGGGTGTGGTCAGCAAGGATATTATTTTATACATCATCTCTAAAATCTCAGCCAGTGGTGCCACTGGCTTTTTTGTTGAGTATGCTGGAGATGCCATTCACAATCTTTCTATGGAAGCACGCATGACTATTTGCAACATGAGTATTGAGATGGGTGCCCGGGGTGGATTAATTGCCCCCGATGAAACCACCTTCAATTATATTGAAGGAAGAAAATTTGCTCCGCAAGGAGAAGCTTTTGATAAAGCGGTAAATGAATGGAAGAAGTTGGCAACTGATAAAGACGCTGTGTATGATCAGGTATTAAAGTTTGATGCCGCGGACATAGCACCTATGATCACATACGGTACAAATCCAGGTATGGGTATGAAAGTAACGGATCGTATTCCAACAACAGCCGAGATGAAAGAGATCAGCGAACAGACTTCTTTCACAAAATCGTTGGAATATATGGGCGTTGAGGCCGGATCGAAATTATTGGGTAAGGCGATCGATTATGTTTTCATTGGAAGTTGCACGAATGCGCGCATCGAAGACTTGCGAGAAGTTGCTTCCATGGTGAAAGGAAAAAAGAAAGCCACTAATGTAGAGGTTTGGGTTGTACCCGGTTCAAAGCAAGTGCAGGAACAAGCTAAGAAAGAAGGACTCGATAAGATCTTTGAAGCTGCCGGATTTGAATTGCGTGACCCCGGTTGTTCGGCTTGCCTTGGCATGAACGAAGACAAAATTCCGGCAGGTAAATATTGTATCAGCACTTCGAACAGAAATTTTGAAGGCCGGCAAGGACCCAAGTCGCGCACGTTTTTAGCGAGCCCATTGAGCGCTGCAGCAGCCGCAATAACAGGTAAAGTAACAGATGTAAGAGAATTCATAGACAATGAGTAAAGACAAATTCACTCTATTAAAATCAACTGCAGTGCCAATTCCTGCTGAAAATATTGATACCGATCAGATCATTCCGGCACGCTTTTTAAAAGCTACTACCCGTGAAGGCTGTCTCTTATAC
>JBEBJH010000211.1:0-8180 GCA_040079965.1 Cyclobacteriaceae bacterium | reverse complement strand
GTATAGTTGGGAAGGGCCCAACGTGGGGACCGGAACCCTGACGATCTCCGAAAGTATTCCTGACAAATCAATCGCCATTGACATGGACTTTGGTGGAAATCCAGCCAAAGGCTTTTACTCACTTGAGCCAAACGGAGAAAACACCAAATTAAATTTGAATTTTTCGAATGATGCAGGAATGAATCCCATTGGTCATTGGATAAATGTTTTCATGAAAGGCGAGATTGAAAAATCTTTCGACTATGCCGGTGACAAAATCAAAGGCATTGCGGAAGCAAAACCAAAGTTTACCTATGCCATCACAGAAGAAAATGTTCCATCCATAAGCTATGTAGGTCTTTCTCATACCATGAGTCCTAAAGATGGAGCGGCCGTAAGCACTCAAATGGGAAAAATGTATACGGAATTAGATGCTGCCCTCAAAAAAGCGAAGGTGGCTATCACAGGTTCTCCATTCTGTCTATATCCTAAGTATTCAGAAGAATCCATGGACATGGTTTGCGCCATGCCAGTTGCTGCCGATGCTAAAGTGCCAGGTAAATATAAAATCATGAAGACCGAAGGTGGCCTTGCGGTGAAAGGTATAATGAAAGGAAACTATAACAACCTGCAAGCCATCCACAATGAAATTGCCCAATATATCCAGTACAAAAAGCTGACTGAAATCGGGGCTCCATGGGAAGTGTATGTTACTGACCCAATGGCTGAGAAGGACACTGCTCAATGGATTACGGAAGTTTACTATCCTGTAAAGAGGAATTAATAATGTTATTGAGTTTAATAGAAAGAACGGTGACACTGGAAGAATTCCAGAAATCAACAAAGCATTCAGAACCACCCAAAGTTTCCGTTCTTTTACTTTCCCTGTGGTATGATGCCCAAGGTGATTGGGGAAAATCGCATGCGCTTGCACGGGAGATAAATACATCGGATGGGTCATGGATTCATGCTTACCTGCACCGTAAGGAAGGTGATAAGTTTAACGCTCAGTATTGGTATAATCGTGCTAACCGAAAAATGCCAGACTACTCTCCAGAGGAAGAGTGGAAGGAAATCGCTGAAGCTCTACTCAATGGGTAGTTAAACCCACAGTAAACCACTTTGTATTTGAAAAGTGTCGCGAAAATTAATTCTATCTTCTTTTTAAAACAATCTGCGACTGATGAGTATCAATAATACGACTGAATAATTCCTTTAGGTTGTGATACTCTGCAGATGTATACACCACTTTGGCAAGGCTTATAATGCTGGTCATTGATATCTTGTTGACCGGGTTTGTAATATTGAATGAATACCGGCCTCCATTTTGTGGCAAAACTAAAGCCGACCCTTGGGGCATGTCATCGACTTCATATGTTTCCGGGTAATCGAGATTGAGGAGAAATGTGGTTTCAAGAGGAGCACCAAAATCAACCGGATAAAGTCGCTGAGACGAAATGAATGGATTTTTTTTCCAACGACCAACAAAGAATGGATTAAGGTATAAGGTACCTGGATCAGTCGTTTCCAATGAGGTCTCGATCTGAAATTTTTCAATAAGGGGTTGTGTCAAATCAAGATGATTCTCAACCTCATACTTCAGGATTGTGAAATCTTCAAAACTCTTTTCCAATTTCTCTTTATACTTTTCAACACTCTCTTCTGAATTAATATCTTTTCTCTTCTCAAATCCCTCATAACCGTAAGACTTTATGGTCATATCCCCCACAAATTTCTTTCCATCCAATCGAAGATTTAAAACAATCTGCTGCTTCTGCTTTTCACGTGGCGTTATATCTACCCAGGTACTCTCCTCTTCTTTTTTACCTATCAGCCGCCCTTTCCCGTTAAGACAACGTTCGGGCAAAACTCCAAATGGCAAAAGTGGTTCTGTAGCGTCTACTAAAAATTTCTCGCCACCCAATTCAAGGTACGCCACTACATAATCAAATTCTGAAATGATTGGATACAACTGATTTGGTAACCCGGCTTCCCGTGTAGCTAGAATAACCGGGCTGGCTGGCAATCCGGCTTCCTGTAAGGCAGCAATCAACGATAAATTGATATCGCCAACGTTACCTTTTCTCGATTCGAAGGCTTTCTTAAGACCCGATTCAGCATATTTTCCATAATGATCATTCCAAACGAACCAATCCTTAATCAAATTGTAAACAAGAGATGCCTTTTTTAGAGGATCCTGTTCAGTGACCGATATCGCAGCCACTTTACTTTCCCAGATATTTCTTCCCTTTTTTATTTGAGACCCAAAGTCTTCATCCTGATTCATCTCTTTATCAACATCCTTCCACGTCTTGGTGTATTTAACAACCCGACCATCAAACTGCCTAACCTCCGACAATTCGTAGTTAATACTAGAAATAAAATTACTTTTAGCGGTCATATAATCCTCTTCCACAAATGCCGGCACATTTACCATATTGTACTTGTAAAAGGCACAATCTGCTTTGTAGTGTCCCGGGGTGAAGCAGTCACTAATGAGAGAAGATTCATTCTTACTTAATTTAAGAAAGCCCTTTAGCGACATGTTATAAATATAATTACCCGGGATGCGCGCCCAGAATTCGGTTTTTACTTTCGGAATATCAGACTGAAACTTCCATGGCCAAAAATTGAAGATAAAGGGTGACTCCAGAATGTATCTAACTTCGAGCACGCTTCCCACGGTAACTTCTGGCAATGTAAATTTGTAATCATCCCAATACTGATTTGCCGATGAGGTGAAAATCTGATTCTGATTCATTCGGGTCTCTTTGATCTTGTTATCAACATTATTAAATGTAACTGCCTCTACCATCCGGATTTTCTCCTTACCACGTTCACCCTTTCGCAAAGAAATTTCAAAGTTTGCCTGGTCCAGTCCCTGCTTACTAAGTATCTTTATCCGAACATGATATTCCAACAAAAGATTATTTTCACCATCATTATCGATATAAGCTTCACCAAATTCATTTAACACTACTGAATGAGCACTGGTGTCACGGGAATACGTTTTCATTCCCAACTCTTCATAAGTGACTCCTCCAAATGAAAAACCATTTTTAAACTGAGCAAATGCCGGGATCGTGCACAAGATTAGAATTGTAAGAAATAAATTATGTTTCATTGTCTTTAAAATCAGATCAAATTCTTAAACAGGTTACAGTTCACTTAATTATTAACAGTGTCAATATGAAAAACCTAATTTATCCAAACCAGTCTTTACTTCCGGACATGACATAAAGAGATTCCACAACAATCCTGAACGTTGGTTCTCCATCATAACCACAATGGGGCCCTGATCAATCGCAAGATACCAAGGCTTGTACCAATCATGGTGTACACTGAATCCATCGTAAAATCCATATGGCCCAAACGTTTTATCGCCCAGATCAAAATAAAAATGTTTCATGGCCTCCATGCTTTGCTCGGGGGTGTATGGAAATGATGACAAAGCGGCCGTAGGCGTAATTACTCCAGAATCTTCATTGGGACTATGAGCAGAGTAAAAGTTAACGGAATACCCTGCCGTTAGTCCCCAGCTGTTTTTCCCATAGTCTTTATAGCCTTTGGGGTTCTCAACACAATACTGATAGTTAATCAAGGTGTGATTCACATTGTGTTGCCAGTAGTCCGCATAATGATCTTTCAGCTTACGCGGATCAAGACCCAGGAAAGAATAATGTGACCAGAACAATGGCCCACCAAACTGGGATGCTCCGTTGTGTTTCAAATCCAGATGATAACCGTATTGTTGATGGGTTGAATCATTTTTCATGTTACCACCACGCGCCCAGCCTTCATGATAGGTAACGGCCGGCACACTATGCGTAGGCGATGAAGCAGCCAACACATACGTGATCAAACATTCATTGTATCCTTCCAGTGGAAAGTTCATAATCCATTGCTTGTCGGGCGACCAGTGCCAGTACAGCACATTCTTTCCTCCATTTCGATACCAATCCCATTCTACATCGCTCCACAATTTATCTATTCTAGTTGCTAGTGATTTTTCCTCTTCACTGCCATCTTTGAAGAATTGTCGTACACATAGTAACCCTTGCACCAGGTATGCCGTCTCGACCAAATCACCTCCATTATCGTTAGCACCGAAAGGTTTTACCTTACCCGTCTCGCCATTCATCCAATGCGGCCATGCGCCCTTGAAGCGATCTGCTTTCTCAAGAAAAGTGACAATTTTAGTGAAGCGTTCAACGCCCTCCTTTCTGGGAATAAATTTCCGATCAATACCCACAAGAATCGCCATCAATCCAAACCCTGTACCGCCTGAGGTTACAATATTCTTATCATTGTCAGGATAAATATTATCAACATGAAAGCGTTCGCGTGCAGCACCTGAGGTGGGTTCGGCACCATCCCAGAAATATTGAAAGGTCTTATACTGAACTAGTGTAAACAAGGAATCATCGCTGATTCGCTCGACTACCTGATCTGCCGGCTTTTGGGAAGTACATGCCATCAAGCCAACTACAAACAAAGTCAAAAATAAGACGCTCTTAATTTTCAGAATTTTCATGATCCCTTGATTTTATTGATCTTTCCTTCCAAAGTAATAATTCCTTTTTTCTTTTTTCTAATTCCTCAGCTGATGGTCTATAATTAATTAGCGTTTTAAGGTCGGGCTGACCCGCATCCACCCAGGCGGTGTACCAAATATCTCCGGTACTTTTTACGCTATTGCGAAACAACCGTTCCACCATACCCGAAAGCATCCGATGATATTTTTCAGCATAGTCTTGTGAATAGACCTTGACCGTTTGCTTGCCTTTTGTTTCAAAATTGAATTTATTTTCACCTTCCGATTCTGAAAGTCTCTTTTCAATCATTAATACAGAATCCACTGCCCGGTTCGATTGCATTACCATCTCCCAGGCAGCCAATTGCACATTGGGCAGGTAGGTTGCCGGGCCAACAAAAAAATCATATTGCTCAAAATAGAGTTCTGGCAACCGCGATTCCCAAAATCCGTGAATCCCAATCTGACCCGTAAGCTGACCATCATAATTTTTTGATGTATGCAATGGCACGTGGGCATCCGCTACATAATGGCCCAGGTCAGCCGATAGTCTAAGAATCTGGTCAGGATTACGAATCATAAAAGCATCTTTCAACTGAAAGTAAACTCTATAAATGTGCCACGGTAAAATACCCCTTGACTGTAAGGAATCTTCACCAAACTTCCTAGCGGCATCACTCCAATAGCGCGGCAGTTTTACTACTGCACTATCTCCATAATCATCTAAATCAATAAAATGCCGGGGCGCCTCCTCGGGTATCGCATACCTTCTGCGATCAGGATTCACTGCGGCCTCAGTCAGGTATTCAATATTCTTCTTGTAGAAACCAGACATGGCAGGCGGTAGAGCAAAGACGGCCAACCTATTAATTTTTCTGTGAGCAAAGAAACCCCAACTGCTACAAAGCATTACCACTCCTACCAAAACAATTTTTAGAAATCGGAACACAAGTATACCTTTCCGATAAAGTTAAGCATCATGAAGAAACTTTTCATCTTTCTGTTTTTTGTCGCCCCGTTTGCAAAGGCTACTGATCCCTATCCAAAAAATCCTGCGATTGATGTTACCCAATACATTTTTCAATTGGAAGTAACTGATTCAACCGATGCTATTACTGGTAAAGCATCTGTTTCAATACGCTTTAAAAATAGTATTTCCGAATTTGAATTGGACCTGACCAACAATGATGCTATCGGTAAAGGCATGGAGGTTCAGCAAGTTTTGCTGGGCACTAAAAGCTTGTCTTTCGTCCATCAAAACAACCGGTTAAAAATTATTCTCCCTGCTTCTGCGAAAGCGGGCGATGTATTGACTTTTGAAATAATGTACAGTGGCATTCCTCAAGACGGATTGATCATCGGCAACAATAAATTTGGTGACCGTGGATTCTTTGGAGATAACTGGCCTGACCGCGGGCATCATTGGCTTCCGGTGGTAGATCATCCAAGCGATAAAGCAGCAGTTGATTTTGTCATCATCGCACCTTTGCATTACTCAGTGGTAGCGAACGGAATAAAAATTGAAGAGAGTCCCATAGATTCAAAACGAAAACTCACGCATTGGCACGAAGAAGTTCCTATTCCCGTAAAGGTAATGGTGGCCGGCATTGCACGATTCGCAGTTCAGTATGTCGGCATAGTAAATGATATCTCTGTAGAGAGTTGGGTGTATCCACAAAACCGATTGGAAGGTTTTTATGATTATGCGATTGCCGTAAAAGTGTTGGATTATTTTCACAACCATATTGGCCCATACTCTTATAAAAAACTGGCCAACGTACAATCCAAAACACGCTGGGGTGGATTGGAAAACGCCAACACTATTTTCTATTTCGAAAACTCCGTAACAGGTAAAGGCGAACGTGAAAGCCTGATCGCGCATGAAGAAGCACATCAATGGTTTGGAAATTCTGCCACAGAAAATGACTGGCATCATGTGTGGTTAAGTGAGGGGTTTGCTACATACTTCACAAAGCTGTATTTAGAAAATACGTACGGTCACGACCGGTTAGTGGAGGAACAAAAAAACGATCGTAAAAAAGTAGTGGAGTATTACCTTAAGAACCCGGCACCGGTTATTGACACTACGATTACCAATATTAATAAAGTGCTAAGCACCAATACCTATCAAAAAGCAGGTTGGGTACTTCATATGTTGCGACATGAGATTGGTGATCTCAGTTTCTGGCAGGGAATCCGACAATATTATTCTACTTACCGCAACAGCAACGCCATGACTTCTGATTTCAAAAGAATTATGGAAGAAGTTTCAGGCAAAGACCTCACTCTATTTTTCAAGCAATGGCTTTATACCGGAGGTCATCCCAAACTGTCGGTTAACTGGAAATACAACCCAAAAGAGAAAACGGTAACTCTTGAGATTCAACAGATCCAAAAGGGGCCAAGCTTCAACTTTCCACTGGAAATAGCCTTTATTGATAAAAATGGAAACCGGGATGTAAAAACAGTACAAATCGACTCTCAGCAATTAAAAATTAGCCTAAATACCCAATCTGAGCCAGTTGAATTGGTTTTAGATCCCGGCACATGGCTGTTTTTTGAGGGTACCATTCAAAAGAAATGAGGATACTGGCCTTGCAAATCAAGTAATTGCCCTTATTTTTGCAGTCCGTTTGAAAAAAGCATTATGGCAAATCACAAATCAGCAGAGAAAAGAATCCGGGCCAACGAGACTAAGCGCGTAAGAAACCGCTATCAGGCTAAAACAACCCGCACCCAGATCAAGAAATTAGATGCAACTACCAAGAAAGACGAGGCCCAGGCCCTTCTTAAGAATGTTTCTTCTATGATTGATAAATTGGCTAAGAAGAACGTAATCCATTGGAAAAAAGCTGCTAACCAGAAATCAAAACTGGCTAAGCGCGTTAACGCCCTGGCTTAATTGTATAGATATTATTTTTCCCTCCCTAGCTTTATGTTGGGGAGGGTTTTTTTATGCCCTGACCTGAACGCTAACTGGACTCAAGATTGAAATTTCCTATCTTCGGTTTATGAGGATTGACGATAGCAAACCCCTGAACATCAGAGACTGGTCTCCGGAAGACCGCCCACGGGAAAAACTTTTATTGAAAGGTACCTCTGCACTTACAGAAGCCGAACTTATTGCTATTCTTATCGGATCAGGAACAACCAAGACCAGTGCTGTTGAGTTGGCTAAAAAGGTGCTAATACTGGGAAACAATAGTTTGAATGACTTAGCCCGGCTATCCGTAAAGGACCTTATGAAAATAAAAGGCATTGGTGAAGCCAAAGCTATTACGATAGTAGCAGCCCTGGAAATAGGGCGAAGACGAAAAGAAGAAGACCCTGAAGAGAAGCCTAAAATAAATAGCTCGAAAGATGCGTTTGATCTCCTGAAAGGCGATTTTATGGATCTACCACACGAAGAATTTTGGGTATTACTTCTAAACCGGGCTAACCGGGTAGTGAAGAAAAAAAGGATCAGCGAAGGGGGTGTTTCAGGAACGGTGGCTGACCCGAAAATCATTTATAAACTTGCCCTGGAAGATTTGGCCAGTGGTGTTATTGTGGCGCACAATCATCCATCCGGTAACCTCACCGCAAGCCAAAGTGATATTGACCTCACCCGTAAATTGAAAGAGGCCGGGAAGTTCCTCGAAATCCAGTTGCTTGACCACCTGATAAT
>JBEBJH010000210.1:0-8206 GCA_040079965.1 Cyclobacteriaceae bacterium | reverse complement strand
GAAGTAGGGTGGCGGTATAGAAGGAATAATCTGGTTTTGAATCTCAACTACTACCTGATGAATTACAAAAATCAATTGGTGCCCACCGGAGAGTTGAATGATGTAGGTGCGATCGTCCGGACCAATGTTGACGACAGTTATCGCACCGGTGTCGAGTTGGAAGGTTCGATCCGGTTGGGTTCAAGAATTTCGTGGAATGCCAATCTTACCCTGAGTCGGAATAAAATCAGGAATTTTAATGAAGTGATTTATGACTATGGAACCAACTTTGATGAATATAACGAGATAGTTACAGCATACACAAATTCTGAGATTTCATTTTCGCCTAATGTAATTGTAGGGTCTGGATTTTTCTATGTTCCTATTAAAAATGTAGAAGTAGGTTTACTGACCAAGTACGTAGGTAAGCAGTATCTGGACAATACCTCGAATACCAACCGAAGTATTGATTCTTATTTTACGAACGACCTTCGACTAACGTATAGTGTGAAGCCATCTTTTATGAGAGAGCTTTCCTTGAGTTTTCTGGCAAACAATGTTTTCAATACTCTGTACTCCTCAAACGGCTATACCTATGGGTATCTGGGTGGTGCTACTGAATACCGTCAGAACTTCTACTATCCGCAGGCTGGTCGAAATTACTTGCTAATGCTGGCGTTGAGGTTTTGATGTTAGATTCTTGCGACTGAGAGTTTCAAGTATCTAATTACCTTTGTGTAAATGCCCAAAGAAAGTTACCAGCCTTTTACCATTCGTGCACTGCTGCGTCTTACCCGGTTTTGGAACCTGGTAATCATTGGTATGTCGCAATATTTTTCTGCTATCTTTTTAATTGAACATAAATTGCTTTTTGACTGGAGATTATTTCTCCTGGCATCTTCTACGTCTATCATCGCAGGGGCTGGCTATATTATCAATGATTATTACGACATTAAGATAGATCTGATCAATAAACCTGAACGTGTAGTAATTGGCAAAAGCGTTACGCGCAGATACGCGCTTTTTTTTCATAGTGTGCTTTCCGTGGGCGGGATTTTTCTTGGGTTTATCCTATCCTGGAAAATCGGAGTCATTCATTTTCTTTCTGTGTTTTTACTTTGGTGGTACTCCAACAGCCTGAAGCGCCAACCCTTCATTGGCAATTTTGTAGTCGCCTGGCTAACCAGTATTTCAATTGTGCTGGTAAATATTCTGTATGATCTGAGCAATCCGCTTGTTGTTATCTACGCGTTGTTTGCGTTTTTCATGACACTAATTCGGGAGATCGTTAAAGACATGGAAGACCTGAAGGGTGACAATACGTTTGGATGCAAAACCCTCCCCATCGTGTGGGGAATCCGGAAGACGAAGTGGATCATCTACGTCTTTCTCATTCTGTTAGGCGCTTCAGTGGTTTTACTCAATGAGAGGTATTCGCAATTACCACTTTCTTATTTTCTGATCTTTCTTTTTATTCCGCTCGGCTTACTTTTGGTCAGATTGTTCCGGGCCGACACCCGAAAGGATTTTTACTGGTTAAGCCAGTGGTGTAAAATCATCATGTTGTTTGGGGTTGTAAGCATGGTATTCATTTAATTCCTTTCTTTGCGCCCATGAATCAACCTGCGCGGCTGGCTGTATTTCTTTCAGGTAACGGATCGAATGCGGAAGCTATATTTTCTTACTTTAAGAATCATTCATCCATTCAGGTAGTGTTGGTGCTGAGCAACAGCCCCGAAGCCTTTGGATTGCAGCGGGCCAGCAAGTTCAATATACCATCAAGGGTTTTTACGAAACAACAATTCCGTGAAAGCGATGAAGTAGTTCAATGGTTAAAAGAGGCTCATGTAACCCATGTGGTGTTGGCGGGGTTTCTTTGGTTGATTCCGGCAAATCTGATTCATGCATATCCACATCGCATGATCAACATTCATCCGGCCTTACTTCCAAAGTATGGCGGCAAGGGAATGTATGGTACAAAAGTGCATGAAACGGTGAAGGCTGCCGGGGAAACTGAAACAGGGATTACCATTCACGAAGTCGATGAACACTACGATAAAGGAAGAATTCTATTTCAGGGAAAATGCCCGATACATCCTACCTATTCGGTACAACAAATTGCCGAGCAGGTGCAACGGTTGGAACACGCGCACTATCCACGGGTAATTGAACGTTGGGTAAACCAGCCTTAACGGTAAGTCATGTTTTTTTGCTGACGGAGATTAGCTCAAAATCCTCAGCCTTTGGAAAATCATCGAAAACTTTTTGAATGAAAGCATCAGGCACGGCCAATTTCCGTTTTAGCACATCAATCCAGGCGCCATCTAAATTAATAATAGCAGATAACGTTCCGTCTTCTTTGTAGAAATGGTGACGGACACTCCAGCGACCATAATCGGAAGTAGCCTTAGTTACGGCCAGGTTAACAGTAATCTTGTCTTCGAATTTTATTTCGCGCCTGAAGATAGCCTCTTCACGAAACAGAATTGGGCCGATGCGAAGTTCTTCGAACTTAAGATTGGTAAGCCCATGTTTTGAGAAGCAGTCAATGCGCACTGTGGCACCATAATCATAATAGGCAGAATGTCGCAGATGCCGGTTTTGATCAATATCCGACCATCGCACTTGTATAGGCAATGCAAATTTATCCATGTATATGAATTCTGATTAGGCGTCAGACCGCTTAAGCATTAGGCAAAGAGCGGTCAGACGCCTGCAATCGGTTAGATTCCAATTTTCTCGCGCTTCGACCAGACTTCATCGATGGGTTCGCCTTTGCTACTCTTACCATGGTGTCGCCAGTCACCACCTTCAAGTAAGGAAAAATCAAATTCCAGCTTTACGCCAACCCGACTATTATCCCGTGAGAATACTTCTATGGTTTCGGTGTACTTACCATCAACGGTTGTGTATGTGCCACCACCGGTACCAAAGAACTCTTTTGTTTCGTTGTTGTAGGCAATCCATTGAAAACGAGTACCAGACAGTATCTTCATTGTTTTACGTGCACCGGGTGTTCTCTTTTGAATAGTACCGTCATCGCCCATGCGCCCCGTAATCAACCACGCACCAGAAAGTGCTCCGGGTTTTCCATTATCAAGTCTGGCAAACTCTGCGCCATCCTTAAAACTAAGTTTGTCTTTTTGAATAGTAACAGTCATGCGTTGTTCAGTGCCGATGAGTTCAGGTTTAAGGGTATTAAATTCCTGAACTTCAATAAACTGATCTTTTTCCAATCGCCATGTTCCGCCATAGGTTCCAGTGTAGGTTTTGTCTTTAACATTATAGACGGCAACTGAAAAAAACTTGCCGGCTACAATCATAACGGAACGGTTTTCATCCGGTCCGCTTTGCCAGGCACCAGTAAGATCCTGCGAATAAACAGAAAGGCTGCTAAGTAAAAGAAGACACAGAACTAAGTTTTTCATAAGCTTTTATGTTTGTCGAATTATAAGATCAAGGTGTATTCACCTCATGAAATCCACCTTCTGAATTATCGGTCCAGCTCATTGGATAATTTTTATCGAGAAACTCTAAGGAGTCTTCGGTAATGTACAACGGCTTGAACGTATCAATCATCACGGCTAACTCATGGGTTTCTTTAGCGCCAATACTTTTTTCTACCGTGCCGGGATGTGGCCCATGCGGCAGTCCGCCTGGGTGCAACGTGAATGATCCACGTTCTATACCCCTGCGGCTCATGAAATTTCCTTCGGCATAGTACAACACTTCATCACTATCGATATTACTGTGATTGTATGGGGCTGGTATTGCCTGCGGATGATAATCAAACAATCGCGGCACAAACGAACAGATCACAAAATTGTGGGCCTGAAAAGTCTGATGCACAGGAGGCGGCTGATGAATCCGGCCGGTAATGGGCTCAAAGTCGTGAATAGAAAAAGCATAGGGCCACAAAAATCCATCCCAACCTACTAAATCCAACGGGCTATAGTCGTACACATACTGATGGAGATAGCCTTGCTTTTTTATTTTCATCAAAAACTCACCCTTGCTGGTGTCGGTTATTAACTCATGAGGCGGACGAATGTCGCGTTCGCAATACGGTGAGTGTTCACCCAGTTGGCCAAGATCATTGCGATAGCGTTTCACCGTCTCGATCGGTGAGGCTGCTTCAACAATCAATAGCCGGAGCGGTCCTTCCTCAAACTCAAGTTTGTAAATTACCGTGCGCGGGATTACCACATAGTCGCCTTGCCTGATCTCCAGTTTACCAAATTGTGATAGTAACACACCTTTTCCATCATGGATAAAAATCACCTCATCGCCTTCTGCATTCTTATAGAAGTAATCCATTTTTCTTTTACTGGGGGAGCAGATTGAAATAGAACAGTCGCTGTTTGCGAGCAGCACTTTACGAGCCGTTAGATAATCGTCTCCTGTAGTCGTAACTTTTGATGTATTCAAATGGGTTTGCCGCAACGCATACTCCTGAATCAGTTTTGGGCCATACTTAACAGGATCTTTCAACGACTTGATTCGCGTAGGTGGATTGATATGATAGAGGTTGGAATATATTCCTGAAAAACCCTCGGAGCTTACAAGTTCTTCTTTATATAAACTGCCATCGGGCTGCCTGAATTGAGTATGTCGTTTGTGTGGAATATTTCCAAGACGGTGGTAGTACATAATGTATGAGTTGACTGAAATTTTGTACGGTGAAGGTACAAAAAAAAGGAACTCACCTCTTTTGTAAATCAGAGGTGAGTTCTTGAAGTTATTTACTTCGAATACTACATTTTGCTTCTATTCAATTCCGGAATCCGGTCGAAGAGTTTGATGGCTTGCTGAAGTACTTCATTTGTTTCGTTTATGATCGGATAAAAGCTTTGGTTATCCCAAACGTTGCGCGCTATCTCAGCTTTCAGGTACACCTGGAAGAGTCGTTTGTTTTTAGCCAGATCATTCGGCCGGGCTTCGATTTTATTTTTAATACCCATCACAACTACCCGACTTAACATGGCATCATTCACTTCAAACTTTTGTAAGTAAGCTTTATATCCCTTTTCTTTTAATTGAGATTCATTTTGTTCGGCAAACGTAAAGGCATATTCTCTTAAGATGTTGGCATTGAAAAGTTCGTTAAAGTATTTACTGCTGGAGGTGGTATCCAGCGGAACAAAATAGTCAGGCATAATACCTCCCCCTCCGAACACTGACCTTCCATTTTGAGTTTCATACTTTAAGGAGTCATTAAACCGAATACTATCTGCTGAGAAGAACTCACCATGCTTATAGCGCTTGGAAATATCTTTATCATATTCATCGAGGTCATCATACGGTTTTTGAATGGAACGACCGCTGGGTGTATAATACCGTGAAATAGTTAACCTTACTTCTGACCCATCATTCAAGCTAAAAGGGCGCTGTACTAAACCTTTTCCATACGACCTGCGACCAACAATTAAGGCCCTGTCATTATCCTGTAAAGCACCGGCAACAATTTCGGAGGCTGAGGCGCTGCTTTCATTTACCAGTACAATAAGATCTCCCTGTTCAAAGTCTCCCTGATCTGTAGCAAAATGATCTTCGTTGTATTTCGATTCCTGGCCTTTGGTGAAAACTATTTTTTCTCCTTTTGCTAAAAATTCATCCGCAATCCCTACTGCCTGGTCCATGTATCCACCCGGATTTCCTTGCAGATCCAGGACAAGTTTTGTCATGCCTTCTTTTTTCAGCTTGCTCACAGCTTCTTTTACTTCCGCGTAAGTAGTTTGTGAGAATCGATTTACTTTAATGTATCCTATTTCTGGTGTAACGAGGTAAGAAGCATCAACTGAAAACTGAGGAATTTTGTCGCGAATGATGGTGAATGTGATAGGTTCCTTGACATTTTTTCGGATCACTTCAATTTTTACTTCTGTGCCCTTAGGGCCCTTGAGGTGCTTCTGCACATCGGGATAAGACAAGCCAACGCTGGCAATATTTACATCATTCACCTTAACGATTTTGTCGCCAGACTGCAACCCAACTGATTCCGAGGGTCCACCACTTAGGGGGGCCACTACCACCAGGGTGTCATGAAAAATATTATACTCAATGCCAATACCCTCAAAATTTCCGCGAAGATCCTCATTAGCCGCCACCTGGTCTTTGGCCGATAAGTAAGAGGAATGTGGATCTAACTTACCTAGCATGTGTTCAATAGCATCTTCAACCAGCACTTCCGTTTTGGCTTCATCAACGTATTCGTTCTTTACCAGGCTTAACACTTCCCTGAACTTTTGTACATCGTTGCTGATATCGCCAGAGCCCGTTTTATTAGTCAGGCTGGCTCCAATCAACACCCCGGCCGCAAGCCCGATGCATAAAATGAGCGGTAAACTGATCTGGTACGATGTATTTTTCTGTTCCTCCATAATATTTCGTTTCGATACTAGTTCTTTAAACGGACTTCCAAATTAATTGTTAAGGTTAGAAATTAGCTAAAATTGAGTTTACTATATTTACCAGATTGATGGAAAAAATTGCCTTAAAAAGCCGAAGAATAGGGGAGTTGGTGGATCAGGACAAGATACGGGCTCACGTATTGTTCTATTTTGGCATTAAATTTTATGAATACTCCGAACAAACCCTCGAACAAGTTTGTGAAGAAAAAGGTTTGAGTGTGGATATTGTAGTTCGTGAATTAGAGTCGCCAAACGAGAATTTTCAGGAATCGGACCTGCCCTTAATCAGTTATCCTATCGATCTGATTATTGAATATCTTAAACACACTCATTATTTATTCGTGAAGCATAAGCTGCCTTATATTGGCAGGCTTGTGGAAAGCTTCAAAGCCAATCATGTTGAATATGATCTGGTCGAAAAGGACTTAAAGACATTATTTCCCTTATTTCTTGAAGACTTCATTCATCACATTTATGAGGAGGAAGACACCCTTTTCAAGTACATCCGCATTTTGGAACGTGCCGGACGTGGGCATTTCAATCCTTCAGAACTTTATAAATTGATGGAGAAGCATTCACTTCAAAAATGTGCCCTGGAACACGAAGCACACGATGAGGAGATGCGCGGGATCCGAAAGATAACGAAGGACTATTACCTTGCCACCGATGCCCCCTTGCATGTAAAGGTTATCTACAACGAATTGATTCAATTTGAAAAGAGTTTAAAAGTGCATGCCCAGGTTGAAAATGAGATCTTATTCCCTAAAGCTCTGGCCCTCGAAAGTGAAGTGAAGAAGAAGTTTTATGATAAGACAAAATGGAATTAGCTCCCCACAAAATGTGGGGAGCATTTAATATCAAAAAATTATAACCTCTCAATTTCTTGATGAACCTTATCAAAGAAAGAGCTTGGCAAACCAGTATAGTAATTTCGATACTGACTATCGATTAAGTGCGTAAGAAATGCCTTATCTGGATTTTTTATGTTCTGTTTTTTAAGAACCTCTTTAACATCATATGCTATTGTTCTTGTATGACTTTTTAAATAGTTATACCTTGCCCTTATAAGTTCTTTGTCACTTTGATCCGGGTATTCTTGTTTTAAAATTGCTTTGATCTCAGTTTCGATATTGGATTCATAGACTTTAAAGATTGAATCTAAATCAATTTTATTATCCTGATCCAAAATATATAAGCATATTGCTATCGAAAATACTATTAGTGTTTTCATATCAAATTGATTTATTTTTCTTTCAATTTACGTACATGCTAGTACACAACCCAAGTGAGCATATGATCCCGCAATATGTGCTTGCCTATCCGCTTCTTCAATAGGTAGGGCATCCGCAAAATAAGCTTGATTTAAAACCATGGTGTAGACTGTGAGATATATGTCATTACAATTACAGGCTTGGGTTTTAGAAGAAGCATTAGTCTTAACAAGGTGTTCAGAAAGCTTTTCATTGAATACTTCAAAAAAATCATTATTATCGAAATAATAAGACCGACTTAAGATATCAATAGATTCAACTATACTAATTGATACAGAAAATCTATCTTTCACAACTCTTTCAATAAGACTCTTTTCTTCAACGGATGCTAGCAAGAGAAAATCTGGAACTCCATTAAATTTTAATGCAATTGACTTTAACCGAGATAACTCAAAGGCGCTAAGACTATTTAGACTTTGTTCGATTTGAAGTTGATCTTGGATAATCTTATTAGCAAGATCCTTAAAGTTAATTTGTTGATTGAGGATTTCTACAAGCTGATTCTTTGAAAGAGTAGACCTTTCAATTTTTTGATCTTCGCAGGAC
>JBEBJH010000406.1:0-1889 GCA_040079965.1 Cyclobacteriaceae bacterium | reverse complement strand
CAGAAGGGAGAGGCACAAAAACAGCTCTCCAAGGAGTTCGTACGGCAATGGTTAATTGAGAATGGCTTCCAGGGAAAAGAAGGCCAGAAGGTTCCGGAAATGACTGAGGAAATCGTAAGATCTATTTCAGAGCGGTACCAGGAATTATATAAGCAAATGACAGGTGAATCCCTGGCTCCCGTGAATTATGACACCTTGACTGAACGAATTGAGCGAAGTATCGTTAATTACATAAAATAACTTAATTTTAGACCGCTAAAGCATTTTTATGAAGTATTCGATCGACAAGCAAGAGAAATATACCATGTTGCGCCTTAATGAGGAGAAACTGGACTCCAACATAGCACCTCAATTAAAATCGGAGATGGTGACCCTACATGCAGAGGGTGTACGCAATATTATCCTGGATTTATCAGAAGTAAAATACACCGACTCTTCCGGCTTAAGCGCCTTACTGGTGGGCAATCGGATTCTTCAGGAAGACAATGGGATTTTTATTCTAACCCGCCTTTCGGATCACACGATGAAACTGATAAAAATCTCTCAATTAGATAGCGTACTGCATATCCTGCCTACTGTAGAGGAAGGAATAGATGCAGTTTTCATGCATGAGATTGAAAAAGATATGAAAGAAGAAGATTAACCTTCTTACGATTATACTAATAATTCAGCCTGATTTTTTCAGGCTGTTTTTGTTTCGGGGTAAAAAGAATTCTTCGTTACTTGTTAGTCTTCAACAATCCCTATAATTCAATAACAGATTTTGAGTTTTAAACTAACCATATTAGGATCAAGTGGCGCACTACCTGCCTATGAAAGATTCCCCACATCTCAATACCTCGTTATTCAAAACCGGCATTTCCTGATTGATTGTGGCGAGGGCGCACAAATGCAGTTGATACGCTATCAAATTCCTGTTCACAAAATTGACCACATCCTGATTAGTCACTTGCATGGGGATCACTATTTGGGTTTGATGGGACTATTATTCTCAATGCACTTGCAACGTAGAGTTAGTGATTTACATGTGCATAGTCCGAGAGGACTTGATGAAATCATTCTATTGCAATTGAAGTACTCCAAATCAGTACTAAACTATGAGATCCACTTTCATCCCTTCAACCCTGAAGAAGTGGTGGTAATTCATGAAGATGATGCACTTACCATACACACCATTCCCTTGATTCATAAATTGCCCTGTGCTGGGTTTTTATTTCAGGAAAAGAAAAAGCCTGTTAAATTAAATAAGGAAAAACTTATTCCAGGCATGCTCTTGCAACACCTTGCCCAGTTGAAAACCGGAAACGATGTTTATGATGATACCGGCAAGCTCCTCTACCTCAATAATAACTTTACGTTGCCACCAGCTCTATCCTATTCGTATGCCTTTTGTTCGGACACTGCCTGGAATGAAAAAATGATTGAACAAATTAAGGGTGTAAACCTTTTATACCATGAAGCTACCTTTATGGAGGAGGAAATAGACAAAGCCCATGAAACCAAACATAGCACTGCGGCTGAAGCAGCTTCGATGGCTCAACGATGTAATGCGAGCATCTTGTTGGTGGGCCACTTCTCTGCTCGTTACCGTGAACTCGAACCTCTGCTGGCAGAAGCCCAGGCAATTTTTCCAAATACGCAACTTGCTATAGAAGGAACCTCATTTGAACTACCTTATGAACCAAACCCTTGAACAGAAAAAGCACCGGCTTCTAATCGTTTTGTCTGGCATATTTCTTACGAATGCTATTCTGGCCGAAATGATTGGCGTGAAGATTTTCTCCGGAGAAAGGACGCTGGGTTTTGAGCCCGCGGGATTGAATATACTCGGATTTTCGATGGACTTTAATCTTACGGCCGGAGCGATCATCTGGCCTGTAGTATTTATC
>JBEBJH010000405.1:0-1892 GCA_040079965.1 Cyclobacteriaceae bacterium | reverse complement strand
GCATAACCCCTACCACGCGAGCGGGCACAAGACATAAAGGTTGAATAGGTTCGCGGCAAAGAATCATGATATCCAATGGGTCATTATCTTCGCCCAATGACTGGGGTATAAATCCATAATTGGCAGGATAAAATACCGATGAATAAAGTACCCGATCTAATTTCAAAA
Source organism: Cyclobacteriaceae bacterium (assembly GCA_040079965.1). Taxonomy (GTDB): domain Bacteria; phylum Bacteroidota; class Bacteroidia; order Cytophagales; family Cyclobacteriaceae; genus ELB16-189. Next base: position 1,724 of record JBEBJH010000405.1, on the reverse strand, counting down.
GGCCGGTTTCTTTATCTACTTCGTACTTAGTACGCATGCCCGTTGAGATTTCAATAATTCCATTGAGGAACTCGGGGGGATTGGAACCAGCCGGAGCTTCGTGCCAGGGGTGTTTAATCATGGTGTTAAATTTTACCCGAAGATACCATTTCATTTCCAAGGTTACTTAAAAAAAGAAGCCCATCCGCTCTCGCAGATGGGCTACCTTTGATCAGGTGTTACCCTTAATTCTTTTCTTCTTCCTTCTCCTTATCTTTAGGTTCTTCCTTTTTCAAACTTACCTTATCTCCATCCTTTAAACGTTTAGAGACTACTAAGAAAGGACCTGTTATTACCTCTACTGTATCGCTTAATCCTGACATAATCTCAATGTTATCATAGTCACTGATACCGGTTTTCACCTCGATCATCTTAGCAACTCCATTCTCATTGACAAAAACAACTACCTTATCTTCCTTCTTCTCCTGCTTAGGCTTGCTCGAGTCTGTTACCTGCGGACGGTCGTCATCGTTGTTGTCTCCACCCTCATTGCCCTCGCCAACTGGCTTATCATCCGGATTGCGGGTAGTTACTGCGGCCAACGGTACAGACATTACATTTTCTTTGCGGGTCGTGATGATATCCACACTGGCTGTCATACCCGGACGGAAAGGATAACGATTGCCAGCCTTGATCAAGTCTTCATAGGATGACTGCAGAATAATAATCCGCACTTCAAACTCTGTGATGGCATCAGCCGACTGCTTATCGCGGGCGGTGTTGGCGATGTTAGTAACCAACCCTTTAAATTGTTTGCCGCTATTCCCGTAGGCATCCACATCAATGATTACAGAATCTCCATAATGCACTCGCACGATATCGTTCTCATTCACATTCACCCGTACTTCCATCTTATTAAGATCGGCAATACGCAACATTTCTGTTCCTGCCATCTGGGCGGTTCCTACTACGCGCTCACCCTTCTTCACATTCAGTTTTGAAACCACACCGGTCATAGGAGCTACCACGGTAGTTCTGCGCACGTTTTCGCGAGATTCCTTAACGCTGGCTTCAGTGCTGTTAACTATAAACTTAGACGCCTCAAGAGATTGCTCAGCCGACTTCAAATCGTTGGTTGCAATCTTGAAATTCTGTTGCGCCAATTGCCAATCGGATTCTGAGATTACTTTCTCATTCCATAATTTCTCCTGGCGCTTGTAATCCTGCTCTGCACGCATATAAGTTGCCTGAGCCCGTGACAACGATGCCTTGGAAGATTCCATGTTAGCACGCTGCTGATTTAAGCCAGCTTCCGAGCGCTCTAATTGACTAAGCCAAACATCAGGTCTGATTTTTACCAACACATCACCGAGTCTTACTGAGTCACCATCTTCTACCCGAAGGTCTGTTATCTCTCCAGAAACTTCCGGAGCCAGTTTAACTTCAATTACCGGCTGTACGGTTCCGGAGGCACTCACCTTTTCGGTGATGGATACTTTCTTGGCTTTGGTTACTTCTACCTCGATGGTCTTGGCTTTACCAATCCAGCCTTGCGACTTACCAACGATGAGGAACAGTATTAGAAATACGACTACACCAATTCCGATGTAGAGTAGTTTGTTCGATTTTTTCTTTTGCTTTGCCATTACAGTTTAGATATTAATATTCGATAGGTTTTCCTTGATAAAAATCCAGCACTTTCTTCTTGAAAATGAAATCGTACTTAGCACGCACTAAATCAGACT
>JBEBJH010000209.1:0-8330 GCA_040079965.1 Cyclobacteriaceae bacterium | reverse complement strand
ATATCCAGATTTGACAGACACAAAAACGAATTCAAAAACTACCTGTTCCCTGGCTACTTCAATACACCTGCTGGCGCGCCCTTTGGCACTACCTTTAGAATAATTCAAGACTCGCAAAAAAACCTCTGGGCCGTTACCCGCAACCTGGGCCTGCTTCAATACAATAAAACGGTTGATAACTGGGAGTTTGCGAAATATGAAATTCCCGGCAATGAAACCCCCGACCATTATGACATATGCCTGGGATTTGAAGAAGATGCCCAAGGCGGGCTTTGGTTTGGATCGCAAACTCACGGACTTATGCACCGTATCAAGGGTGATACTGCGTTCAGACCTGTTCAACATGAATTGTTATCAAAACTAACCTCCGGGAATGGTATATCCTTCCTTTACTTTGATCCAACACAAACACTTTGGATTACAAGTCGTGCCGGGGTGCACAAATACAATCCGAAAACCGGCACCTTTAAAACCATCAAAGCGTATACAGAAGGCAATGAAGACGGCTGGAATAACTGGAATAAGATTCTTAAAGATAATGATGGCAACATCTGGATTGCCAATAATTTCAGAGGCATCTTAAAGTTCGATGGCCTTACCGATACCTACACCGAAATCGAAATAGCCGGTAAGTTAAAAATGCGGACCCATGGATGGAATATTACACTCACCAATTTCATAATTGATCAGAGCGGAATATTCTGGTTTGGCAGTCGCGAGTCGGGTTTGGTAAAATATGATCCAGTAAATAAGCCGTTTCAACATCTAGCTCACGATCCCGATAACCCGAAAAGCATGAGCTCAGGCGGAGCGTATGGCATTCTTGCATCAAACGTAAAACCAGGAACCATATATGTAGGCACACGTGGCAATGGCATAAATATTTATGATCCGCAAAAACAAACTTTTGATAAAGTTACATTTAAGGTAGTTGATGACATGTTTGGAGGCTCGGTAAGAAGTATTGCTGAAGAGCCCGATGGTGCGCTGTGGTTAGGTACCTGGGGCGATGGACTGATTAAGCTGGATAAAAATTACAAAGAGATAAAGAGGTATAAGTACGACTCCTTAAATAAAAATTCAGTCTCTAATAACCAGGTGCGAGTTATTAAACCTGATAACCACGGCCAGTTGTGGCTGGGCACAAACAATGGCCTCAACATTTTAAACCTCAAAACCAATCGTGTTCAGCGGGTAGCCAGTAAGCACACCCAACAATACCCCGATCAACTGGTGGCTGAGTTGGATAAACTTATTTCATCGGAGCAAAAGGTTGGCGCAATAGAGAATGTTATCGATATTCAAAATCTATCGATACCTATTGAAATAAAAACAGCCGGAACCTATTGGGTAATGGGTGTAGGTGAAGGCGATGCAACCAGTATGGCCGATTTTGGATGGATCGAAAATGCAGCCAAGGATACCGTTTGGCAAATGGGCAATTTCGAAAATACATTCTATGCCGGTGGTGCATCTAAAAACAGAATTGATATTGGAGCTGTAACGCTTCAACCCGGTGCTTACACCTTATATTATAAGACTGACGATAGCCATGCCTTTGGCAAATGGAATGAAGCGGCACCAAATCAAACTACACTTTATGGGATCGCATTGATACAACCTAAAAACGAAGATCAATTAAAATCTTTTCAAACCCCGGCAAATCCGGAAAGTCAAGACTTGCTGGTTAATGGCGTAAGTATTAACGACATTGAAGTAACGGATAAATTTATTTGGGTAACCAGCGATTTTAACGGGCTTGATAGAATTGATCCGGTTACGAACCAGGTGAAACATTATGCATATGATCCTGAAAACAGCAACTCTCTTAGCAGTAATAACATTCGGGACATTTCTATCGATAGTCGTGGAATGATTTGGCTGGCTACCAACGAAGGCATTAATAAGTATGACCCGACTTCGGAAACCTTTATCCGTTATTCTGAAGCCGATGGACTACCCACTAACCTGACAGAAGGCATTGTGGAAGGGGATGATGGCGAAATGTGGATTGCTACCCAAAATGGACTATCGCAAATGGTTATTAATGAAAATCTTAATAAAGCAACGTTTATCAATTATAACTCAACAGATGGATTAGGGGGTGATACGTTCTTGTCGTTGGCCACCACCCGTGCAGCCGATGGGCGTTTTTATTTTGGTGGTGATCATGGAGTTACTACGTTCAGTAGCGTTGCATCAAACAAAACACCACCGGCTATTATTATTTCAAATCTCTTCATCTCTAACAAACCTATTGCAGAACTCAAGGAAGACTCGCCCTTAACTAAGAGTTTGCTCGAAACTAAAAGTATTTGGCTTTCCTTCGATCAGAACAACCTTAGTTTTGAATTTGCTGCATTGCATTACGCCAATCCAAAAAAGAATCAGTATGCACATATGCTCAAAGGCTACGATCAGGATTGGATTTATGATAACCGGAACTTTGCAGCCTATACCAATCTCGCTCCCGGCAAATACGAATTTAAAGTCCGGGCTGCCAATGCCTTTGGTATCTGGAACGAGGAAGGATTGACATTCGAGATAACCATATTCCCACCCTGGTGGCGCACCTGGTGGGCCTATGCATCGTATGTCTTAATATTTGGAGTCTTTGCGTTTACTACTGACCGTACAGTGCGCAGAAGTATCAAGATGCGCGAGCGCGAACGAGGCCGCGAACGTGAATTGAAACAGGCAAAGGAAATTGAAAAGGCCTACACCGAATTAAAGGCTACGCAATCGCAATTGATTCAATCTGAAAAAATGGCCAGCCTCGGTGAACTTACAGCCGGCATTGCCCATGAAATTCAAAACCCATTAAACTTCGTTAATAATTTTTCTGAAGTAAACTCAGAACTTATTACTGAGCTGAAGGAAGAGATTGTAAAAGGTAATCTGGAAGAAGTAAAAAACATTGCCAATAATATCGATGAGAACGAAAAGAAAATACTCTTTCATGGCAAACGGGCTGATGGTATTGTTAAAGGAATGTTACAGCACAGCCGTAGCAGCAGCGGGGTTAAAGAACCAACCGATATTAACGCATTAGCTGATGAGTACTTGCGATTGGCCTATCATGGTCTTCGGGCTAAGGACAAATCGTTCAATGCCTCTATGAAAACTGAGTTTGATGCAACCCTTGGATCTATTGCCGTAGTGCCGCAGGATATGGGAAGAGTGATTTTGAATTTGATAACCAATGCATTTTATGCAGTCACCGAGCGAAAGAAACAAGGTGAGAGTGGCTATGAACCAACCGTTATGGTAAGTACACATAAGAATATCAACAAAATTGAAATCAGGGTAAAGGACAATGGTAATGGCATTCCTCAAAAAGTGCTGGATAAAATCTTTCAACCCTTTTTTACCACCAAGCCGGCAGGAGCAGGAACCGGGCTGGGACTAAGCATGAGTTATGATATTATCACAAAAGCGCATGCCGGAGAAATAAAAGTAGAAACAAAAGCCGGAGTCGGTACTGAGTTCATTATAATAATACCTCAATAAACACGTGTATGAAAATTCTAGTAGTAGATGATGAAAAAGATATTCAAGTACTATTTGAACAGCGTTTCCGAAAGGAAATAAAAAGCGGTCAGGTCGAATTTATTTTTTCCTTTTCGGGTGAAGATGCCCTGCAACAACTCAACCGATGGGAACATGAAGCGATGCTGATTTTATCCGACATTAATATGCCCGGAATGAGCGGCCTGCAACTGCTTGAAAATGTGAAGAAAAAATATATGAAGCCACCCCCTATCGTGATGATGATCACAGCCTATGGCGATGCCGAGAATCATAGAATAGCGAAAGAACTAGGAGCTGATGATTTCTTAACCAAGCCTGTTGATTTTACGAAGCTAAAAGAAAAGCTTAACCTGAACAGTTAATGACAAAAATATTAGTGGCCGATGATGAGGCCGATCTGGAAACACTCATCAAGCAGAAGTTTCGACAAAAGATCCGTGAACATCACTACGAGTTTATTTTTGCTGTTAATGGCAATGATGCATTAGCTAAAATTCAGCAACATCCGGATGTGGATATTGTATTAAGCGACATCAACATGCCGGAAATGGACGGGTTAACACTTCTCAGCAGGTTAAGTGAATCCAGTCCGCTTATTAAAGCCGTCATTGTTTCTGCCTATGGGGATATGGATAATATTCGCACAGCCATGAACCGCGGTGCTTTTGACTTCATTACCAAACCCATCAATTTCGATGACTTGTCCCTTACGATGGAGAAGACCATCAAGCATGTGCTTCAAATGCGGGAAACGCTGAAAGCCATTAAGGAAAACAACATCCTGAAAATGTATGTGGATGAAACGGTACTCAATTTTATGGGGAGTCGTGAGTATGAATCGTCCATAATGGCCAATGAAACCATTGAAGCCTCTGTGGCTTTCATAGACATCTGCAGCTTCACCTCAATCAGCGAACGGGAATCGCCTGATACTGTTGTGCAATTGCTCAATAGTTATTTCGACATCATCGTTAAAGAAATCATAAACCAGGGTGGCTACATCGATAAGTTTATAGGCGATGCGATCATGGCCGTATTTCGGGGCGACTATCATCTGGATCGGGCGTTGGATGCCTGCCTGGCGGTGCGCAGCCGGATTAAAGAGCTGCCTGAAACCGCTACCCAAAGTGCCTTTAAACCTCAGGTTTCGATCGGCATCAATAGTGGTGAAATGATCTCCGGAAATATTGGATCTGCCACACTACGCAGGCTAGACTACACAGTGATCGGTGATACTGTGAACACGGCTCAGCGATTACAGGCAGCAGCCGCTCCTGCTCAGCTTATCATACATGAAGCTTCCTATCTAAAAGTGAAGGATTCCTTCAAGTGTACGCGAGTGGGTGAAGTAAGCTTGAAAAACAAACACGTTCCGGTAGTCATTTATAATGTTGAAGATTGATCTTCCAGGTGTAGGACCCCTGGCTGGAATTAATGACGTGTGAGAGCCATAATTAACTACTATATTCATCCTGAATTTAATGGTAGTCTTAGCTCATGAATAATTTCAACATCAACCGCAGACATTTCCTGAAAGGAGCTACCGCTTCACTCCTGCTGGGCGCCTTACCTGCACAGGGCATGGATTTTATGGATCTTCAAAAAACCTTGCGCGTAGGATTAATCGGCACTGGGTGGTATGGTAAGAGTGATCTCTTCAAGCTTATCCAGGTAGCCCCCGTGGATGTAGTTGCATTATGTGATGTAGATAAAAATTTACTTAACGAAGCCGGCCAATTGGTAAGCGAACGGCAAAAGTCGCACAAAGTACCCCGCTTGTATGGAGATCATAATAAGATGCTTTCTGAAAATCAATTAGACATAGTTTTGATTGGTTCACCCGATCACTGGCATGCGTTGCAAGCCATCGATTCAATGAAGGCAGGTGCAAACGTGTATGTACAAAAGCCCATTAGTGTGGATGTGATGGAGGGTGAAGCGATGGTAGCGGCAGCACGTAAATATAAGCGCACCGTGCAGGTTGGTTTGCAACGCAGAAGCACCCCACATTTAATTGATGCAAAAAAGAACATTGTCGAAGCCGGACTCCTTGGAAAAATCTCGCATGTGGAAATGTTTTGTTACTACCACATGCGCAACAATACCAATCCACCTCTGCAAGCAATACCCGATTATCTGGATTATGAACGATGGACCGGGCCGGCCCCACTCCGCCCCTACGATGGACTTCCGCACCGCGGTTGGTGGCGTGCGTTTATGGAATACGGCAATGGCATCATGGGCGATATGTGTGTGCACATGCTCGATGCGGTACGTTGGACACTTAACCTCGGCTGGCCAATCAGGATTTCTTCTTCTGGTGGAACGTATGTTTACAAAGAAGGTAAGTCGAACATAGCTGATACCCAATCTGCTATTTTTGAATTTGATAATCTCACTGCCGTGTGGCAGCATCGGGCGTGGGGTTCACCGGTTGATCCGGAGTATCCATGGGGTTTTAAAATCTATGGTGAGAAAGGTGTGCTATCCGGCAGTCCTTATCAATATGATTTTGTTCCGATGAGCGCTGGAAAGAAAATTCACAAAGAAGCTGTGTACGAAAAGGAAAAATATCCTGAAGACCTAAAGGAAAAGGATATTGAAATTCATACAGCACCTGCTACGCGGGCACAGATGTTAAACTTCTTAAAATGCATTGGAGATGGAACCAAGCCAGTGGCCGATATAGAAGAAGGTCATATCTCCACTGCGAGTTGTATTCTTGCCAACCTCGCTATGAAGACCGGCAGAACCTTAAGGTATGATCCGAAAAGCAGGATGATTCCGGGTGATAACGAAGCTACTCAACTACTAACCCGTACCTACCGAGGTCCATGGGTGCATCCTGATCCTGTTAAAGTTTAGAGTCTGTTCTGAATAACAAAATCTACCAATTCAATAGATTTAAGTTTACCTTTGCCCCTCTTAATCGACCATTAAATTGAGCGCAAACGTTGGATTTATAGCAAATTCGCTATCGGCCCTTTCTAGTCAGGAAGGACTCCGATGGATTTCATTACAGTTTCCTGATACTGTCCGGTTTTCAACATCACTGGGTTTGGAAGATCAGGTGATCACCCACATGATTGGATCGGAGAAACTTGATATAAAAATCTTCACCCTTGATACCGGTCGACTCTTTCAGGAAACGTATGACGTGCTGGACCTGACTCAGAAGAAATATGACGTTTCAATTCATGCTTTCTTTCCGCAGACTTCCGCAGTTGAAAAGCTAATCACAGAAAAAGGACCGAACAGTTTTTATGATTCCGTAGAGAACCGGAAAGAATGTTGTCGCATCCGAAAAATAGAGCCTCTGAAGCGTGCACTCCAGGGTGCCACTGTCTGGATAACCGGGGTGCGGGCTGAGCAATCGGAAAATCGCAATGCCATGAAACTCGTAGAGTGGGATGAACCACACCAGGTTATAAAATACAATCCGCTATTAAATTGGACCGAGAAAGAAGTATTGGCTTTCATAGAATTAAATAAAGTACCTGTAAATACACTGCACAAGAAAGGGTATCCCAGCATTGGGTGTGCTCCTTGCACCCGGGCCATTATGCCGGGCGAAGATCTTCGGGCCGGCCGCTGGTGGTGGGAAAGCTCAAGTAAAGAATGCGGTCTGCATGAACATCGTGCCGTTAATTCAAAGTGAGTATGTCAGAAAACCAGAAAACATTTCCGAGAGAATTAGAAGACGAAGCTATTTATATTCTGCGCGAAGCAGCAGCTCAGTTTGAACGTCCTGCGATCTTATTTTCAGGAGGCAAAGATTCTATCACCTTAGTACGGCTAGCACAAAAAGCATTCTATCCTGGAAAGATTCCATTTCCATTACTGCATGTCGATACGGGTCATAATTTTCCTGAGACAATTGTATTTCGCGATTGGCTGGTTGAACAAACCGGTGTTGATTTAAGAGTGGGTTATGTGCAAGACGATATTGATGCAAAACGCGTAGCCGAAGAAAAAGGAAAGTTTGCAAGTCGTAACACCCTCCAAACGGTTACGCTGTTGCGGATGATTGAAGAACAAAAGTTTGATGCCTGTATTGGTGGCGCCCGCAGAGATGAAGAGAAAGCCCGCGCTAAAGAACGGATCTTTTCTGTGCGCGATGAATTTGGGCAATGGGATGCAAAGAATCAACGCCCGGAATTGTTTGACTTCCTCAATGGTCGAATCAAGCCAGGCGAGAATGTAAGGGTCTTCCCTATTTCTAACTGGACCGAACTTGATGTATGGAATTATATCAAAGAGGAAGAGCTTGCTATTCCGTCCATCTACTTTACTCATGAACGCGAGGTGATCGTGCGTGATGGAGTACTATGGCCAATCTCTGATTTTATTTATCGCGATGCCGATGAAGAGATCATAAAAAAGAAAGTTCGCTTCCGTACCGTGGGCGACATGTCGTGCACGGCTGCGTTGGCTTCAGACGCTAATACACTTGATACTATTATTGATGAAATTATCTCGGCCACGCTTTCTGAGCGCGGCACCCGGCTGGACGACAAACGGGCTGAAGCCGCTATGGAGTTGAGAAAAGTGAGTGGATATTTTTAAGCGAGTTAATAAATGATACATAAGTCAATAATTGCACTTCTAATCGAAATAGCCTTCGAGGGCCTCAGGCTGACATCAGTTTCATTATTAAATTTTAAATCCTAAATCTGGTGGAAGTATTACGCATAGCAACCGCAGGCAGTGTAGACGATGGCAAGAGTACTCTTATTGGTCGGCTGTTATATGAAACAAACTCAATTACCACCGATCGGCTGGAAGCCATTCATAAGGCC
>JBEBJH010000208.1:0-8364 GCA_040079965.1 Cyclobacteriaceae bacterium | reverse complement strand
ATCAACGCCCTCTAACGTTGTCAGGCTTACCTTCAATTCTCTATCCCCACGACTGCTGCGGGCTGTTATGGTCACTTCGGTGCCCGGTTGTACAGCAAGTATTCTTTGCTTTACAATGTCAGCTTGCAACAAACTGAGACGGCTGTGCCTGCAAATAATGCGCACTGTTTTCATTAAGTACTTTATTTAAACATGTTACCAGATATTCGACTTGTTTGATAGTATGCCGTGCTGTTACGATAATACGCAAGCACGCTTCTCCACGCGGAACGGTTGGATAATTGACGGGTTGCACATATACGCCATGCTTCCATAATAGCGCATCGGCAATGGTTTTGCATTTAGCCCCATCCGCTATCACAATAGGAGTGATGTGCGAATCATTTTTTGTATATCGTATTCCATGCTCATTCAATAAATGGCGCATGTATATAACCAGGTCGTTCATTTGGTTGCGTGGCAAAGAGTTTTCCTTTATTCGTTCGATGCTTTTAGCGGCTGCCGCACATAAGGCTGGAGGAAGGGATGAAGTAAAAATAAACCCACTACCGAAACTTCGTATAAAATCAATCAGCGTTTGCGAAGCAGTGATATAACCTCCAAGTACCCCCACCGCTTTGGCTAACGTGCCATTGATGACATCAACTTCCTGTAATATATTTTCTTGCTCACAGATACCGGCACCGGTTGACCCATACAAGCCCACCGCATGTACTTCGTCAATGTAGGTGAAGGCATTATAGTGTTTAGCGAGACTAATGATTTCTTTTACCGGGGCTATTGAGCCATTCATACTATAGACGGATTCAAATACAATCATCCTAGGTTTTTCCTGCGGTAATGATTGCAAAATTTCATGCAGATGTTTTATGTCGTTGTGCCTGAAAATGTGCTTTTCATTTCCTGCACTTCGCATTCCCTCAATGAGTGAGGCATGGTTCCGTTCATCCGAGATAAAAATCAAATCGCGCAGCTGCCGACCCATTGTTTGCAATGCGGTTAGATTGGCAAGGTAGGCTCCGCTAAACACCAATGCGGCTTCTTTTTGATGCCATTGACGAATCGTATTTTCTAAATAAAGATGATGGTTGGTAGTTCCAGATAAATTACGTGTGCCACCGCTACCGGTACCGCTTTCGTGTAATACGTATGAAAGTTTTCCAATCACATCTTCATCCGTACTCATCCCCAGATAATCATTGCTGCAAAAGTTAATAGCGCGCTGGCGGCTGCCCTCCTGATCAAAATAGAAATACGGAAAATGACGCGCGCTTTTATTGACGGTAAGAAAATAGCGGTAGTTGCCTTCTTCCTTTAGCTGTGTTAATTTTTGCTGAAATAATAACTGATAATCCATTATTGCGTTATTTAATTTGCAGCGACAAATTTTGAGTACGTAAAGTCTCCAAAGGTTTCATTCCCTTTTTTTTCTTTTACATAGACGAGAAATAATTCGTCCAGCGTTTGAAGTATTTGCTCTTCGTTTAAGTTTTCCCTATACTTTTTGTTTAGGCGCAAGCCCAGTCGATCTCCACCAATATGCAGATTATACAAACCATAGGCAGTGCCAACAAATCCAATTTCAGCTGCCGTGCTTCGTCCGCATCCATTGGGACAGCCTGTCATTCGCAAAACAATATCATCTTGAGATAAATTATGTTTGGCCAATAGGGGTTCAATTTTGGTGATCAAGGAAGGAATGTAACGTTGCGCCTCTGCCAGTGCCAATGGACACGTATTAAATGCCACGCACGCCAAACTGCTAAGACGAATTGCAGACGATGTTTGGGTAATTGTTTTGACTCCATATTGATTTAATAAAGTATCGATTAAATGTTTATGACCTTCTTTCACATCTGCTATAATTACATTTTGATTGCAAGTAAACCTGAATGCAGATTTATTTAACTTCGCTATTTCGTAAAGTGCAGTCTTTGTTGAGGCATTCTCATCATCGGTAACTCTGCCACATTCTACAAATGCGGTGTAGTGCCACAAACCATCATTACTTTGGCTCCAGCCGAAATCATCTTTGCGCTGTGTGAACGAAAAGGGTTTTGCATCCGCCAGCTTAAATCCAATCCTCTTTTCCAATTCATTTTTGAATCCTTCTACTCCGAGTTTATCAACCGTGTACTTTAGCCGGGCTTGCTTCCGATCACTCCGATTGCCAAAGTCTCTTTGCACGGTTAAAATTTCATATACTGTTTTCAAGGTCTTTTCCTCCGTATCAGTGAAGCCAATCACGGTAGCAAGTCGTGGATAGGTAGCATCATTACCATGTGTAAAAGACAACCCGCCACCGATGGCAATATTGAAGCCTTTTAATTGATTACCCTCAGTGATTGCAATAAGGCCAATATCATTGGTGAGTACGTCCACATCATTATTAGGCGGAATGGCAATGCCAATTTTAAACTTACGTGGCAGGTAGCGATCTTCATACAATGGATCCGTTTCATCGAACTTTTCTGCGAGTAATTCTTCATCTAACCAGATCTCATAATAGGCCCTTGATTTTGGCATGAGCATCGTACTGATCTTGTCTGCGTAAGCATGCACCTGCTGATGCAGGGGAGAATGTGAGGGCAAGGCATTAGAAGTTACGTTGCGATTGATATCGCCACACGTTGCAATGCTGTCCAACTGGGCTGCGTTAAAGGATTGTATGGTGGGCTTGATGTGTGACTTAAGAATTCCATGCAATTGGATGGTTTGACGCGTAGTAATTTTGATTACTCCTGTTGAATGTATGCCAGCAATATGATGGGTGGCCAGCCATTGGTCTGCCGAAAGTACTCCACCCGGAAGTCTCAGACGAATCATGAAAGAGTAAAGATTTTCTAATTTTTTTTTGGCTCTTTCTTCGCGTACATCTCGATCATCCTGCTGATACATGCCGTGAAATTTCACAACCTGCGTGTCGTCTTCCCGCATTTGCCCAGTAATAGCATCCGTCAAACTTTCCTGAATGCTTCCCCGCAATCCACGACTTTCCTGTTTGATACGCTCAACTGGTGATGGTGGTGTATGTTCTTGTTTTGACATTCTCTCTTTTATTACTATTTATAGATGTATGTAATGATTTAATACACATCCTTCACATACCGTCCCTGGTCACTCAAATGATCTAAGAATTGTGTTGCTTCATCTCGTGATATATTTTTTTGTTGGCATAGAATGTCCATAATAGCTTCTTCTACATCTCTACTCATGGGATCTTTATTACCGCAGATATAGACATAAGCTCCATTGTCAAGCCATTGCGTTAATTCATAAGCTTCTTTTTTCAACTCGTCTTGCACATAATATTTCGTAGCGGTATCACGACTCCAGGCGAGGTTTATTTTGGTAAGCACTCCGGTTGCCATGTACTGCTGCCATTCAGTTTGATATAAAAAATCGGTGGTAAAATTACGGTCACCGAAGAAAAGCCAGTTTCTTCCCGTGGCCCCTATGGCATCACGCTCGGCCACAAAAGACCGGAATGGGGCGATTCCTGTTCCGGGACCTATCATTATAATATCCTTTTCTGCAGCTGGTAATTTAAAGTCACGATTTTTATGTACGTAAAAACCAACGGTATCATCTTCATTTAGAGAGCATAGGAAATCGCTACACAAGCCAACGCCATGCTCCCCACTCACGTTGAAAATATTTCTTGCTACAGTCAGGTGTACCTCTCCATCATGCGCTGATGGTGATGAGGCAATGCTATATAATCGTGGCGAATGTGGATTCAGTATGGCTATTACTTCTTCAAACTGATCTGGATTTTTTACCGGATAAATCCGAAGCAAGTCCAACAAATCCATTCTTGTCTCCGGGATTGTTGTACCAACAATGCGTGCATGTTTCTGTACGGTGGCACTTGATAAATAACTAATATTTAACTGTTTGGTGAGCAACTCCTGAACCGAAGCGGTTGCTTTGGGGGTTGTTACTTTTTTCGAAGGATCAATACCGGTAATCGCAATGATTTTATCGACTATATCCACTCTATTATGTGGATAGATTCCTATAGCATCACCCGGCTGGAAGTCAGGCCGATCATCGGTTCTTATTTCAATGTGGAAGGTTTCCTTGGAGCTTCGGTTGTCATTTAAATTAATATGAGCAGCAATTCTTCCTTTATAGATTTTCTTTGTTATGATTTTTTGTTCAGTAACGATTGGCTTGCTACTATGACCTGTGGATGTCTTACGTAAGCCATCATATATTTTCTCTAACCATTCAGCTGCCTGCTCTTCATAGTCCACATCACATTTTTGCAATGGTAACATGCAATGGGCACCCAACTCACTCAATCGACCATCCACATCTTCAGCGGCTTTGCAAAATAGGGGATACGAGGTATCTCCTAAGCCCAGCACCGCGAATTTCAAGTTGCTAAGCGAGATATCTTCCTCGTGGATGAAATTATAAAACTTCTTAGCCGCAGCGGGTGGTTCCCCCTCACCATGCGTACTTAATATTAAAAAGAAATATTCCTCTTTAGCTAAATCCGTGAGCCGGTATTGATCCAACCCCATCAACTTTGTGCTGATGCCTTTCTTTTTGGCAGATGAAGCAAAAGAGTATCCTAATTTTTTAGCATTGCCTGTTTCTGTCCCGTATAAAATGGTTATTCTTTTTACGGCAACACCCACCGGATCCAGTTGCCGTTGTGGGGCATGTCCATTCTGAAGTAACCCGCTTAAATAGCCATTGATCCACACTAATTCTTCTTTTGAAAAAGTGCTGACAAACTCGTGCAGTTGTTGGAGCCTTGATTCTACTAACATCCTGATCTAGTTAAATAAGTTCTTTAAATACTGTACCCACTTCCATACTTTTAAACCAATTGAATGATGCATGCAACTCTACCACTTTACCGATGATTACGAGGGACGGTGAACGAAATGATCGATCACTGAAATCTTCTTTACAATCCATCAGGCAAGTGATATAAACTTGTTGATGCGGAGAAGTAGCTTGTTCAATGATAGCCAGTGGTATATTTCCTGAAGCACCGTAGTTCAACAGCTGTTGGGCTATGTCAATCGCATGGTTGGCTGACATATAAAAAACAAGGGTATCAGTGGTTGCAGCCAATTGCTTCCATTTGTCGGATGTGAATTGATTATTCCTATAATAGGTTAGGAATTGAACCCCTTGTGCATATCCTCTGGCCGTCAAAGGAATACCAGCATAAGCAGAGGCACCGGCTGCCGCTGTAATCCCTGGGATTATTTCAAAAGGAATTTTCTTCTCCACTAAATTTTGCAACTCATCCAACACATTACTAAAGAAAGCGACATCGCCACCCTTCAGGCGCAACACGCGATTACCTTGAAGAGCGTATTTGGTCATCAACTCATTAATTTCCTCCATAGAGGAGGAAGCCTCATTGTATCCCTGTTTTCCTGCAAATAGTATCAGCGCATGCTTACTTGCATACGTTTGAATGATTACAGGATTCACCAACCTATCTGTGATGATAACTTCAGCGTGTTGAAGTGCTTTACTTAGCCGGACGGTAATTAAATCCAAATCCCCAGGTCCTGCACCTGCCAGTATTACGCTTCCTGCTTTTTGCTTGATGCCATATGACCAATGCTCTGCCATTCAAATTTTTTTGCTATATATTTTCTGCGAAAATTTTAGAGAATCATGCAGGCACCTACTGTTGCGTTACTTGTTTCATCAATTAAAATTCCCCCACCGTTGCCACCCATTCGGGAGTATGAATCGTAAGGCACTGGTGATGCAGTCTTCAATGTTACTTTTACAATATCATTCAGGCCAGGATCAGAAGGGTTATAATCTTTCTCCAGCGTATTCACATCCATTTTGTATTCGATTTCACGGACAACCGTGCGCACCAAACGGCTATTCAACTGTAAATAATATTTATTGCCTACTACCAGAGGTTTGTTATCCATCCAGCAAAGCAGCACCTGTAATTCGTTGGAGACAGCCGGTTGGTTGTCAGTTTTTGAAATCATGTCGCCCCGACTGATATCAATATCATCTTCCAATTGCAACACTACGCTTTGTGTAGCAAAAGCTTCTTCGACCTCGATGCCATCCTTTTCTATTGTTTTAATTTTACTACTTATGCCCACAGGTAGCACGGTGACAGCATCACCTTTTTTATAAATCCCGCTTACAATTTTTCCGGCATAACCGCGGTAATCATGTAAATCTTCTGTCTGCGGGCGTATGACTAACTGCACTGGAAAACGGGCATCGTTTAGATTAAGATCCTGCTGTACTTCAACGGTCTCCAGCCAATCCAACAAGCATTCCCCATCATACCAGGATATTTTTTCACTCCTGTCAACAATATTATCTCCATTCAAGGCACTGATAGGAATATATTTTACATCGTTTAATCCTAACGACTTCGCCAGAGCAGAGTATTCAATGACGATATCATTGAATACTTCTTGTGAATAACCCACCAAATCCATTTTGTTAATGGCTACAACGATATGGGGTATTTTAAATAATGATGCAATAATAGAATGGCGCCTAGTTTGTTCAATCACCCCCAGGCGAGCGTCTACTAATACAATCATCAGATTTACATTGCTGGCACCGGTGATCATGTTGCGGGTATACTGCACGTGACCGGGTGCATCTGCAATGATGAATTTTCTTTTCGGTGTTGTGAAGTAGCGGTAGGCAACATCAATGGTAATACCCTGTTCGCGTTCTGCTCTCAGGCCATCGGTTAGCAAGGCCAAATCAACTTGACCATTAATCTTGTTTTTTGTGCTTTTCTCGATAGCCTCCAGCTGATCAATTAAAATATTCTTACTGTCGTAAAGTAGACGACCAATCAAGGTACTCTTGCCATCATCTACACTACCTGCTGTAATAAAACGTAGTATGTCCATAGTTGTCGTTTGATTAGAAATATCCATTCTTCTTCCTGTCCTCCATGGCGGCTTCGGTTACTTTGTCATCAATCCGTGTTTCACCGCGTTCACTTATTTTGGTAGCGATAATTTCTTTGACCACTTCATCTAGATTGGCGGCCACTGATTCAACGGCTGCCGTGCAAGTCATATCTCCCACCGTACGATAACGAACTCTCTTTTTCAGCACGACATCGGTTTGATCAATGCGAATAAAAGGGGAGACGGCAATTAGTTGTCCTTCATGCTCAATCACTTCCCGCTCATGGGAGAAATAAATATTGGGTAATGGGATATTTTCAGTACGGATATAATTCCACACGTCCAACTCTGTCCAGTTACTGATAGGGAAGATTCTCACATTTTCACCTTTATGAATGCGGCCGTTATAAATATTCCACAACTCAGGACGTTGCAGTTTGGGATCCCATTGACCAAACTCATCTCTCACAGAAAAAATCCTTTCCTTAGCCCTTGCCTTTTCTTCGTCACGCCTCGCACCCCCGATACAGGCATCGAATTTAAATTCTTCAATGGCATCCAACAGCGTGTAAGTCTGCAACCAGTTACGGCTGGCAAATTTCCCTTTTGGTTCCGTCAGTTTTTTCCGCTGGATGGTATCCTCTACCTTGCGCACAATCAAGGTAGCGCCCGCTTCTTGTGTTATCCAATCACGAAATTCCAATGCCTCCGGAAAATTATGTCCCGTATCAATGTGCAGTAAGGGGAATGGGATTTTGGAAGGGGCAAATGCTTTCTTTGCCAGGTGCATCAGTGTAATCGAATCTTTGCCACCACTAAAAAGCAAGGCGGGTCTTTCAAACTGAGCCACGACTTCACGTAGGATGTGAATGCTTTCAGATTCAAGTTGCTCTAAGTAGTTCAGTTTGTATCTACTCATAATGGTTGTATTTGTGTATAACTCTATAAAACCTATAAAGACTACCAACAAAGTAGACAAAAGTATAACAAGCTTTGATAATATTTATTCCATTTGGGACATTTTTAACAATATTAGGTCAAACGATCAATTGTAAGGAGGTAATATCAACACGGAAACCGATTTGAAAAATGCCATTTCAAGGGCTTCGAAACCGTGTGCGGCCAAGGTTATCCGCTTAGAGGTTAGACACGTAGGCAGAGGAAGAAAATATTGATAGAATGATGCGGATGAATTAATGACCCACATTAAGTCAGGTCAACTCATTTAATAGGTAGGCATCTTCGTATCAATTTCTTTGGCCCAGGCGAGGATTCCGCCTTTAAGATTATACAGATTAGTAAAGCCGTGATTTTTCTCTAACCATTGCACCATGTTACCACTGCGAGCGCCACTGCGACATTGCACAATTACTTTTTTGTCTTTTGAGATTCGTGCAACAGAATGCGGGATTTCACCTTGCGGAATCAATTCGCCACCCAGGTTGCAGATGTCGTATTCATGTGGCTGTCTCTTATA
>JBEBJH010000010.1:0-40265 GCA_040079965.1 Cyclobacteriaceae bacterium | reverse complement strand
GTTTTAATGACTATGATCTGGTGTTGAAAAAAAATATTCACACAACAGGCGCCCTAACAAATGCTTCTTTCGATGCCGACATTATTCTATCAAAGGTTGGGCGGGCTTACTCACAACGGGTAGCCGATTTAAATGGTGATGGGAAACCGGATATCGTTATTGGTTTAAATAGTGGAAGCACAGGTTATGGATTTGGTGTGTTTGAAAACAGAACTCAATCTGGTACTCTTAATACTTCTTCTTTCTTACCACTTATTGAATATGAAGAAACTTCAAATGGTGTTTTTGCTATTCCACTTATTGGTGATTTGAATGGCGACCTACTGCCCGATGTAGTTGGTTTCGCCAGCAGCGATGGTGGCGAACACGGATTGATTCTCTATACCAATCAAACCATTGCTGCACCAAATATTTCTGTAAATACTATTTCACCGCTTGCAGCGCCTGTAGGAAGCACCGTAACAATAACGGGAAATAAGTTTTCTTCCGACATCACAAAAAATACGGTGTGGTTTGGTGCGGTAAAAGCACAAGTACTCACAGCAAGTAAAAATGAAATTACAGTTACCGTTCCACCAGGAGCCAGCTATGAACGCGTAAGCGTTACCCGCGATAACAGAACTTCACGATACCACTTACCATTTTCGACTACGTTTTCATCCGGGGTAACTTTTGATGGAACTTCATTTGCTGCACCTGTCACCTTTCCTGTAACCGGAGCTGACTATGATGTAGAAGTTGTTGATCTGAATGGCGATGGTAAGCCTGAACTAATAGCAGAGTCGCGTGTGGTTACAGGCATTATCAGAAATTATGCTTGGTCGTTTGAGAACGTCCATACCACGGGTGCTATATCAACCAGTTCGTTTATCGTTAGTGATACCACAAATGATTCTGCCATAAACCTACGTATGGTTGATCTGGATGAAGATGGACGACTTGATATCGTGTCTCAAAGTGCAATGTTCCGGAATACAACAACATCCAATGAAATAGAGTTTGACAATAATGTTAGTGGAGTTTCTGGCTTGAATCAAAACTGGGCCGATTTTGATTTAGATGGTAAAACTGATGTTATTACTACAGACGGAGGAACAAGCTTACTCATCTATAGAAACAGGTCTAAACCCGGACCTTTTCGTACCGGAGCATTTGCTACATTCAATCCAGCGATCGGACTAGGTAAGCCATCCGCTAATGGCGGAACTGCTGTTGGTGATTTTGATAATGATGGACAGGTCGAATTTGTAAGTGCTAATCCAAACACTGATAATCTGCGCGTGTGGCGAAATACAGGTGACTTTCCGCTTAGTGCAGCTCAATTTGTTTTGGTTGGCGATTTAGCAACTGGCGATAATCCGAGCCGCGTATATTCAGGCGACTTTGATCGTGATGGCAAACTTGACATAATGTTGTATCATGGAGCCGGCACTAGTGCAACCCTGCTCACCATTTTCCACAACACCAGCACAGTAAGCAGCATCAATTTTACCCGAATTGATTTAACCAATCCCAGCGCTACAACAGTAGCCACTATTGCCGATCTGGATGGCGATGCTAAACCAGAAATTCTTACCACAAGCGAAGCTGGTAATCGGTTTTCAATTTTTAAAAACATTCATACAACAGGTCCTTTAACAGCTGCCTCCTTTGCAGCTCCGTTCAACACAACAGTCACTACACCGCGAGGAATTACAACTGGAGATTTGAATCTGGATGGAAAACCCGAAATCATTCTTACCCGGGCTGCGGGATTGATAGCTGTGTATGAAAATTTAATTCCAACGGTTTCCATTTCTGTAACCGCGCAACCCATTCCATCGGCAGTATGTGATGGAATTGCCACTTCGTTTACAACATCCGCAACAGGCACCACTAACATTGCTTATCAATGGCAATTTTCGACCACTCTTGCCGGAACATATACCAACATTAACAACGGAGGTGGGTATACCAATGCAAATACTGCTTCAATTTCTGTAAACACAACCGGAAACTTTGGCGCAGGTTTTTACCGTTGCAGAATTACGGGTGATTTGGCTGCTCCTGTTTTCACTGATGCCGTTGAACTTACTATAAATGCCACTCCTATCGCACCTACCGTTACCAATGGTTCAAGTTGTGGTGCAGGTGTTGTTACGCTTGCGGCTTCGGGCGGAGTTAATGGCGAATATAGATGGTATACCGCAGCAACGGGAGGTTCGCCTATTACTGGTGAAACGAATAACAATTATGTTACACCGTCACTTACTGTTACCACTCCTTACTTTGTTGCAATCAATAACGGACTTTGCGAGAGCACCCGTACTTCTGTATCTGCAACTATTAATCCTTTTCCCGCTATTCCTGCAATCACATCCAACATTAGTGTTTTTGCAAACGCAGTAACGATTTGCAGTACTACAGCACTCACTCTTTCTGCGCCAACTGGATTTTCTTCTTACAGTTGGTCGAATGGTGCAACAACTTCTCAACTTGTAGTGACTGCAAGCGGAACCTACTCAGTAGTCGTTACTGATGGCGCTGGTTGTTCAAGTCCGGCTTCCGCTGCGATTACCGTAACGCTAGTTCCTGCTCCGTGCAGCAACTCGGCTCCGGTTATTAATGCAGCTACTTCGTCAACTACTATCGGTGGGCAGGCAACAATTAATTTATTAGATCTCATTTCGGACGCGGATAATAACATTATTCTTTCTTCTTTAGTTGTTTCGAAGCAACCCAACAGCGGAGCGGTAGCCTCCATTATCAATGGCATGCTTACCATTAATTATTCTGGCGTCAGCTTTACTGGAAAAGATCAAATGACAATTCAGGTATGTGATGTTTTTAATGTGTGTCCAACACAAATTATAGAAATTGATGTAATCGGTGAAATTGAAATCTACAATGGCCTGTCACCAAATGATGATGAATTGAATGACATCTTTCTGATCCGCTACATTGAGTTGCTTCCTGAAACACAAAACAACAGAGTCACTATCTACAATCGGTGGGGCAGCAAAGTTTTTGAAGTTGAAAACTATAACAACACCACAAAGGTATTTCGCGGAGTGAACGATAATGGAAACGAATTACCATCTGGAACTTACTTCTATAAGATTCAATTTGTTGATCCAAATCGAAAATCCGAAGCAGGGTACCTGACGCTAAAAAGATAAACAGGGAGTTACTTGCAGTGTGTCACCAACCTCTCACATCATCATGTGATACCTTTATGAACTGATTTTGATCAGATTTGGTGTATGAAAAAAATATACACCCTCCTCATCACTCTTACTTCTGTTGTTGGATTTTCACAGCAAGATCCTTTGTATTCGCAGTACATGCTCAATCCGCTGGTTATCAACCCTGCTTATTCTGGTTTGAATAATAACCTCAATATCATGGCGGGATACCGAACACAATGGACTGGCTTTGACGGCCACCCGCAAACCATTAACGCCACTGCACACACCTCGCTTGTAAATAATAAAGTAGGTCTCGGCATCGTGTTTATGAACGACAAGACTGGGAATATAACTAATAGCGAAACCAACCTGACGTTTGCTTACAAACTTAATCTGAATGAAACCACGTTTAGCTTTGGCATGCAGGCCGGATTTCAAAACTATCGCACCGACTACTCAGCAATAAATGTATTTGACCATGGTGATTTTGCTTTTACTGGCGGAGAGCGTGGCACCCGTATTAATATGGGTGCAGGTGCAGTGTTAAAAAGTGAAAAATTCTTTCTCGGTCTTTCAGTACCACGTCTTCTTCCGTCCACCTTTGAAAATGGCGGTCAGGAATTTGAATTGTATAATCAGCATTTCTATCTGGCGACTGCGTATGTTCATTATCTGAATGAACACATTCGGTTGAAACCATCTATACTTTTGCGCGGGGTAAAAGGGGCACCGGCTACGGTAGATGTTGCATTTAATATAAACTTTAATGCTATACACACCGCAGGCATATTCACGCGCAACATCAATACCTATGGATTGCTGCTACAAACTTTATTAAAAGAGCAATACAGGTTTGGCTATGTATTCGAAGTTCCTACTGGCAAATCGGTGGGTACGCAATTCATAACACACGAAATAACACTTGGTATTCAATTGTCGGCATTTAGTTTTCATGAACGCACCATGAGTAATTTTTAAAATTTAACTGTATTTATAAACCATGACACGATATCTCCAAATGATCTGGATTGAGCCTGAGAATTTTAGTATATTTATTTCTCCTCCATTAAAAATTTCAATGTCCGACAGAAAAATCCTTTAACCATGAACTATCTAGATTTTTTATCTCATAGATTAACATGTAAAGTATTTTATATTCTTCTGTTTGTGCTTGCTTCCGGTAATTTACTGGCCCAGGCACCCACGACAGGGGCAAGCAATTTTTCGGTTACCAATAATGATGGGGATCGATTGCGCGTAAACTGGACCCGGGGTAATGGCAGCAGGGTCCTGGTAGTTGCCAGCTTAAGCCCAACGTTTGGTGGCACGGGTATTCCGGCTGATGGAATCGATTATACGCCTAGTCCTACGTTTGGTTCTGGCAACGAAATAGGCACGGGCAATTTTGTGGTTTACGATGCTACAAGCACCAATGTTACCATTACTAATTTTGTCCACAGCACCACGTACTATTTTAGAATCTATGAGTCCAATGGCACGGGCACGGGAACACAGTACAATACAATTAATGTACTTAGCGGAAATGGCACAACATTATCTCCACCCACCACGGGTTCTACAAACTTGATTGCAACCCCTACGGGCAATTCTGCCTCCCTTACTTGGACACGAGGCAATGGCGCACGTTCACTGGTTATTTTACAGGCAGGATCAGCGACAACAGACCCAATCCAGTACACCACCTATTCCGGTAATGCCACATTTGGATCAGGTACCGCTGTGGGCAGTGGCCGGGCTGTCTATAATAATTCGAGCAACTTAGTTAATGTTACGAACCTCGAACCAAACACAGTTTATTTCTATCGGGTAGTGGAAAGTAATGGAACAAATGGTCCGGTTTATAATTTTGCCACGGCACTCACCGGATCATTTACTACCGGAGGCGCACCTACAACAGGTGCCATCAATCTTACGGTTACCAATATTGATGGTAATCGTCTGCGCGTTAACTGGACGCGGGGCAACGGTAGCAATGTGTTGGTGGTGGCGAGCTTGAGTCCAACTTTTAATGGTAGTGGGGTTCCGGCAAACGGAACAGATTATGTAGAGAACACTGCATTTGGTTCGGGTAATATACTAGGAGCTGGCAATTTTGTGGTGTACAGAAATACAGGAGCAAATGTAACCATCACCAACCTGGTACATAGCACTACCTACTATTTTAGAATCTACGAATTCAACGGAACAAATTTTAACACGGTGTACAACACCGCGAATGTACTCTCTGGAAATGGTACAACACTCTTCCCGCCAACGGTTGGTTCTACAAACTTAATTGCAACCCCAACCGGTAACACAGCTTCCTTAACATGGACGCGTGGTAACGGAACTCGGTCGCTCGTTATTTTGCAACAAGGATCCGCAACAACTGATCCTGTTCAATACACCAACTATTCTGCCAGTGCAAATTTTGGATCAGGTTCTGCCGTTGGCAGTGGCCGTGTTGTCTATTTTAATACGAGCAACGTAGTCAACGTTATTAACCTACTGCCTAACACACAGTATTTCTATCGGGTAGTGGAGAGCAATGGCCCTTCTGGTCCGGTGTATGATTTAGCTAATGCATTGACAGGTTCCTTTACAACTGCCGGAGCACCAACCGTAGGCAGCACTGCTTTCAGCGTGCCTACAATTGAAGGCAATCAGTTTTCGCGATCCTTTACAGAAGGCAATGGCACCTCGCGGTTAATTGTTGTACGGCAGGATTTGCCAGTTGCATGGACTCCCACCGATGGTGTTGACTATAACGCTAATGGTAATTTTGGTAATGGCGATAATTTAGGAAGCAACACGTTTGCAGTAGCGGAAACAACCGGAAGTGGTTTTACCGTAACAGGTCTTACTCCTGCCACTACCTATCATATTTCTATTTTTGAATTTAATGGTACCGCCAGCAACACCTTTTACCTGACTAATCCTGCCCAGGTGTTAATAGGATCTGTTACCACACTCTCACCACCCAGTACATCGGCAGGTAATTTTAGTTTCACCAACATAACAGGTTACAATGCAACCGTTACGTTTACGGCTGGCAATGGGGCGCGAAGACTTGTATTGGCCAAAGCGGGTTCGCCTGTTACTGATGTGCCCGTCAACCTGGTTAATTACGGTTCCAATGCGAATTATCCTTCAGCACCAATCCTGGGCACATCCAAAATAGTATATGAAGGCGGGGGCACAACGTTTGTATTGCAAAGCCTGCAACCTAATACTACGTATCACTTTGCGATATTCGAATACAACGGAAGTGGCGGACCAGTTTATAAACAGGCTGATCCAGGTCTTGGCTCTTTTGTTACACTAGGCAAACCTACCGTAGCCCCTACCAGCCTTACGTATACAAATATCCAGGGTAATACCATGAGTTTAAGTTACACAACGGGTAACGGTTTTGGCCGAATTGTGATTGCCAAACAAGGTTCACCGGTCGATGTTTTTCCTACAGACTTCACTACTTATTCACCAAATTCTATTTTCGGAACTGCCGGTTCGCATCTGGGCGGAGGAAATTACGTCATCGATAACGACCCCGCTGTTGGAGGAAATACAGCTTCCAGTGTCACTGGTTTAAGTATCGGTCAGCAATATCATTTCGCCATCATTGAGTATAATGGTACAGGAACTGAACGAATTTATATGACGGGTGCAGAAGCTCTTACAGGTAGCAACAGTACACTTACGGCCCCTACTGTACAGGCTACCAACCTTACGTTTTCAAACATAACCTCCAATACACTTACCATCAATTGGCTAAACGGTAATGGTAATGCACGCATCGTACTATTACGCGATGGACAGGCCGTGCAGAGTTTACCTGTTAATTTGACTAACTACCCATCTAATGCCAACTACCCAAGTAGTCCATCGCTGGGCACCTCAAAAGTTGTTTACGATGGCACAGGCACCTCAGTTAATATCGTCAACATACCACCTGGCACTTACCACGTTGCAATTGTAGAGTATAATGGAACGAATGGCCCGGTGTATCGCACAGCTGATCCACTTATAGGAAATGTTAACGTTGGTGATAAACCACCTATACCTGCGACTAATCTTTCATTCTCAAATATTCAAGGCGATCAAGTGACACTTAGCTTTACGCAAGGCAATGGACTTTCGCGTATGCTGGTGGCCAAAGCAGGCAGCCCTGTGGATGCGTGGCCTGTTGACTTTACCGGATACACAGCCAATGGCAACTTTGGGAGTGGATCAAATCTGGGTGGCGGAAATTTTGTTGTTGGCTTAACTACAAATAACTTTTTCACTGTTAGCAATCTCTTGCCAAATTCAGTCTATCACTTTGCTATCGTTGAATTTAACGGTACCGGGGCAACAGCTTTTTATCAACTTCCATCTATTGTGGCCACTGCAAGCCAATCCACCTTATCGGCACCTACGGTAGCCACGTCAAGTTTTTTTGCCAACAATATTATCGGTAACCGCATGCAACTTACGTGGACCCGGGGCAATGGCACGAACCGGTTAATCATAGCCAAGGCAGGCTCTCCGGTGGATGTTGTGCCCACAGATTTATCTAACCCCACCGGTAGTACTATTTTTGGATCGGGAACCAATTATGGGGGCGGTAATTTTGCAGTGTATGAAGGTGGTGCAGATAATTTTACGCTCACTAATTTAGAACCCGGCACTACCTATCACTTTGCTTCATTTGAATACAATGGTACAAGCGGAATAGTATTCTTAACCAATCCAATTGGGCGCACATCGTTTACTACAGCACCCAGGCCTTCAATAGCGGCAAAAAATTTAAGCGTTTCGTCCGTCAATGGTGATCGATTCGCATTATCCTTTGCAGAAGGCAATGGCACAAGACGGTTGGTTGTTATGCGCAAGGGTGGTTTGGTGAATGAGTTACCAGTAGATCTTACCACCTATACTGCAGGAAATTTTGGCGCTGGCTCATTACTGGCCAACGGAAATTATGTAGTAGCCTTCGGTACTCTTAACTTTTCATTTGCCGTGGCCGGATTAGAGCCCAACACCCAATATGGTGTTGCCGTATTTGAATTGGATGGATCGAATGGTAATCAACGGTATTTGGTAACGGAGTATATCAATCAAATCGTATCAACAGCTATAACACCCACAATTACTACAAGTTCTCTATTATTTAATTCTCTGGGTAGCACATCAGTAAACCTTAGTTGGACGAATGGAAATGGAGAAGGGCGTATGGTAGTATTAAGACCTGCCCAGCCAGTTACATTTCTACCAACCGTTTTAAGTACACATGGTACAAGTTCAACCAACTATGCAAGTGCTTCAAACAATTTACCGTTAGGGCATAAACATATTTACCGTGGTGCGGCAACAAATGTTACTATCACCAACTTACTGCCTGGCACAACCTACCATTTGGCATTCTTCGAATATAATGGTGCTGGTCAACCTGTTTATACAAACATTCCGTTGACCGGATTTTTTACAACTCTACCGGCCAGCGGCCTTGCCATTGGTGGCTTTGATGCGATAACATTTTGCCCCTCGCAACAAGTAGATGTGCCTTATATATTCACTGGATTACTAAATGCGGGTAATGTACTTTCTGTGGAACTATCAGACATTACCGGAAGCTTCGCTTCACCGACCATATTAGGTACACAAAGTACAACCAACGCATCAGGGTTTATTACGTCTACATTGCCTGCAAGTTTACCCGAGGGCCTCGGGTATCGCTTGCGTGTGCTTTCTACCAATCCGACATTCGTCAGTGCTGACAATGGTGCTAATCTTCAGATTACAACTTCCGTTCAACCCACCTTTACTGTGGTAGGTAGCATAATGAGTAGTTGTGGTACTCCCATTCAATTAACTACATCGCAACCAAATTATAATTTGCAGTGGTTTAGAAATGGTCAACCTATTGTAGGTGCAACTACGTCATCGCATTTTGCTACGTTAACCGGGGATTATCAGGTGCGTATTGCTGGAGCTTCGGGTGGGTGTCAATTGTTATCAACTTCAACTACACTTACAATTACACAAGAACCTGCTTTCAATTTTCTTTTTGATCCTTCGTATTGCGATACTGAAGTAATTGATCTTGTGCCCTTAACACAACCTGCAGGTGGTACGTTTAGCGGACCGGGTATTTTGAACGGAGTATTTAATGCTTCAACCGCTGGCATTGGCCAACACTTGATTGACTATACCTATGTAGATGCAGTTTCTCTCTGCTCCTTTACAACTACAACACAGATTCTGGTTACAGCTTTGCCAGGCGCTCCGACCACACTAGCAGGTAGTGGTTGTCAACTCACGGGCATTTCATTAGTTGCTATGGGTGCAAATGTTACGGAGAGTTACCAGTGGTACACGGTAGCTGCTGGTGGTACTCCCATTGCTGGTGCAGCACTGCCAACCTTTACTACACCACCCCTCACAGCTACAACAAGTTATTATGTTAGCATAGTTTCTGCCGCGGGTTGTGAAGGTCCACGAACTGAAGCAATTGCCACCGTGACTACGGTTGCTAAACCAACGATTACATCTACCGGATCACCTTCTTTTTGCGGTTCCGGAAGTGTGGTGCTTAACGCACCCTCTGGTTTTACCAGTTACGAATGGTCGACTGGAGAAACTACACAAAGCATTACGGTAACAACTGCAGATGATTATACTGTATTGGTTCGCGATGCGGGTGGATGTGAAAGTGAAATTTCCGATCCGCTTACTGTTACTATTAATCAACCACCACAAACTCCACAAATTACAGTGATGGGTAATCTTGCTATTTGTCCGGGTCAATCAACTACGTTGAGTGCGCCAGCTGGCTTTACTTACTTATGGTCGACTGGTGCAATAACTCCGGATCTTGTAGTTACCACTGTTGATGTCTACACAGTTACCATTACTGATACCAATGGTTGCACAGCAACTTCGCAACCGTTGGCTACAACCCTGGGCGCTTGCGATATTATAGTCTATACTGGTATTTCGCCTAACGGAGATTTGAAAAACGAAAGCTGGATCATTGAAAATATTTCTTCCAACGCGGAAACACGCGATAATAACGTCACCATTTATAACCGTTGGGGAAGTAAGGTGTGGGAAGGGACAAACTATGATAATGACCAGGTGAAATTTGTTGGTGAAACCGACAGCGGGAAAGAACTTCCCTCTGGCACGTACTTCTTTAAAATAGAATTTGCCAGTGGCCGAAAAACTGAAACGGGTTATTTATCACTTAAGCGTTGAATTTACTGAAGGTGTCCTGCATTTTTAAAGTGCAGGACACCTTTCATAGCAATAAAGGGCTAGTTCTCAGTTGTAAAAATACTCCAGTCTAGGACTTTTCTGAATAACTAAAAACAGGTTATATTCGTAACCTCAAATAATGTAACTATGAAAATAACTGGTGTTGGTCCGTTTGCACTCATCTTACTCTTAGCTGCATGCACTACAGAGAAAAAAGAAACTTCAGAAGAAATAAAAGCTCCACAGCCTGAAAAAGTAGCCAAAGAATTAACCGGCAATCGAATAGACAATTACTATTGGATGAAGCTATCCGATGAACAAAAGAATGCCGAAAATAAAGACGAACAAGCGCTAAAAGTAATCAACTACCTGACTGCTGAGAATGATTACCTCAAGACCAAGTTAAAGCATACAGAAGCCCTACAGAAAAAAGTGTATGACGAAATCATAGGTCGCATTAAGCAAACGGATGAGTCTGTACCTTACAAAGACAATGGCTATTGGTATTACACCCGCTATGAACAAGGCCAGGAATATCCTATTTATTGCAGAAAGAAAGGCTCGCTGGATGCTGCAGAAGAAGTCTTGTTAAATGTTAACTCGATGGCCAAAGGCCACGACTACTTTTCCATTACAGGCCTTAGTGTAAGTGAGGACAATAACCTTCTTGCTTACGCTGAAGATTCTGTAAGCCGTAGACGTTATACAGTTTATGTAAAGGACTTACGCACAGGCAAGTTGGTAGAAGAACCTGTACCTAACACCGAAGGTGATATCGTGTGGGCAAATGATAACAAAACCTATTTCTATACCCGCAAAGATTCCGTTACCCTTCGCTCGCGTTGGATTATAAAACATAAAGTTGGCTCCTCTTTCAAAAGTGATCCCATCGTGTCTGAGGAAAATGATGAGACCTTTTATACCGGCATTTTCAAAACGAAGTCGAAAAAGTTTTTGGTGATTTGGGCCGGTAGCACCCTCACCAACCATTACCAGATTCTGGATGCCAACTCGCCTGATGGCAAATTCAAAGAATTCAGTCCGCGCGAGCGAGGTCTCGAATACTCTATCGATCACTATGGCGATAAGTTTTATGTAGTCACCAACCTCGATGCCCAGAACTTCCGGTTGATGGAAACACCCGACACTAAAACCACCAAAGCAAACTGGAAAGAAAAAATTGCTCACCGCAAGGACACCTTGCTGCAGGGAATTGAGATTTTTAAAAGCTATCTGGTATTGAGTGAGCGCGCACAGGCAAATACATTGATGCGTGTTATCGATCAGGCGACTGGCAAAAAACATTATCTCGATTTTGGCGAGCCTGCTTATACCATCTATCCTTCAATCAATCTCGATTTTGAGACCGACTTGCTGCGATATGGATACACTTCGCTAACAACTCCGAACTCTACCTATGATTACAATATGAAAACGCGCGAGCGGAAATTGTTAAAGCAAACAGAAGTTGTGGGTGGGTATAACGCAGAAGAATATCAAACCGAAAGGTTGGGGGCTACCGCTGCCGATGGCACTGCAATTCCCATGTCAATTGTCTACAAAAAAGGAATCAAAAAAGACGGAAACAATCCAACTTTAATTTATGGGTATGGATCGTATGGCGCCAGCATGGATCCTACCTTCTCTATCACCCGCTTAAGTTTATTGGATCGAGGCTTTGTTTACGCAATCGCTCACATTCGTGGAGGCCAGGAAATGGGAAGACAGTGGTATGAAGATGGAAAGCTGTTTAAAAAGAAAAATACGTTCACCGATTTCATCGATTGTTCTGAATTTCTGATTGAAGAGAAGTTTACCTCACCCGAAAAATTATTTGCATCAGGTGGCAGTGCCGGGGGGTTGTTAATGGGCGCAGTCGTAAATATGCGACCTGACTTATATAAAGGTGTTATTGCCAAAGTTCCCTTTGTAGATGTTGTTACTACCATGGAAGACGAATCAATTCCATTAACTACCGGAGAGTTTGACGAATGGGGCAATCCGAAAAATCCGGAGTCTTACATGTATATGTTAGAGTACTCACCGTACGACCAGGTGAAACCACAAAACTATCCAAATATGCTGGTGACCACTGGCTTTCACGATTCGCAGGTACAATATTGGGAACCGGCTAAATGGGTGGCAAAGCTTCGCGAATTAAAAACCGATAACAATACACTTTTACTTAGAACCAATATGGAGACGGGCCATGGCGGAACGACTGGTCGATTTAAAGTGTATGAAGAGATTGCGCAAGAGTATGCGTTTATTATCGACCTGGCCGGGATTAAAGAATAGACCGATCAACTAATTGTAAGAGTGAACTACTTTATGTGGTCTGTGTTCGCACAGATCACTTTTTTTGATCAGATTTCGATCTGTGAAGACACAGATCGTGGTAGGAGACCGAGGAAGAGAAGACCGAGAGAAGTATTATTTGGCTAAACTGACGATTGCCTTATTGATCCGCTTCACGAACCCAGGCCCTTCATATACAAAGCCAGTGTAGATCTGAACCAGGTCGGCACCGGCCTTTAGTTTTTCAAGCGCGTCATCGGGGGACATAATTCCGCCAACACCAATAATGGGATAGTTCTTACCAAGTTTACTTCGCAAAAAAGAAATCACTTCTGTTGATCGCTTCGTTAAAGGCTTTCCACTAAGTCCTCCATTGCCAATAGAAGAAACCTGCTCTTTATCAGTTGTTAATGCCTTACGGGAAATGGTAGTATTCGTTGCAATAACGCCATCGGTTTTTGTTTCGAGTAAAATCTCAACCACATCATTCAACTGCGCTTCATTGAGATCAGGTGCAATCTTTAATAAGACAGGCTTAGGTTTTTCCTTTGTTTTATTTAGTGCTTTCACTTCGGTCAACAACTTCTTCAAAGGTTCCTTTTCTTGCAACTCCCGCAGGTTAGGTGTGTTGGGCGAACTTACATTAACAACAAAATAATCTACATACGGATAGAGAGCCTCAAAACAGAACGTGTAATCGTCAACTGCTTTGTCGTTCGGGGTGATTTTGTTCTTGCCAATGTTTCCACCCACAATCACACGCGACTTTCTTTTTCTGAGTTTTTCAACTGCAGCCTCCACCCCGCGATTATTAAAACCCATTCGGTTAATTAATGCCTGATCTTGAGGGAGGCGAAACAACCGGGGTTTGTCGTTGCCGGGTTGTGGTTTGGGTGTAAGTGTTCCGATTTCAATAAATCCAAAACCAAAGGAAGCCAGTTCATCTATCAACACAGCATCTTTATCCAACCCTGCAGCCAGGCCTACCGGATTCGGAAACGTAATTCCAAACAAGGTACGCTCAAGCCTGCGATCGCGAACCGAAAACAGGTACCGGAATAAAGCATTCAAGCCAGGCACATAACCTGTTAATTTTAGAATCTTAAATGTGGTATGATGAATAAATTCCGGAGGGAAGAGGAAAAGCAACGGCCGGATAAAGAAGTGATACATGAACTATTTCTTTTTCTTCTTTGGTGGTTTGGGGTACTTTTTAAAGCCCTTCTGAACAGCAGCATCAATCAGGCTTTGAGCACTCGCGCTAAGCATTTCAAAAGTTGCATTAATGCGCCACACCATAAGGTCTCTTCTGTCATTTAGATCAATAACCAGATTTCCCATGCGATAATCACGCGAATAATTTCTATCCATGGAACCAGGTGTTAAACCCATTGGACCTAAAGTTCCGGCATCACTTTTTGCCAGTGTTCCTACCACATAGGAAACCACCAAATCGGCAGCAGAATCAACCCGTTTCAATCCTCTCAACTCTAATTCCTTTGTCACCGAATCCTTGATCCATTTATCCACTTGCTCAGGTGTCACTTGTTGTTGGTCCTTAGGTGTTGTCAATTCTCCTTCGCCAAAACGAAACGTTTTGTATTGGGTGTAGTCGCGGTCTTTGTCATACTCAACCTTAAACTCCTGACCCCAGGTGTTGCACGCACTTAACAAAAGCGCAGATAAAATGAGTTGCTTGATCATAGGGTAAAGGTAATCACAATTAATTTAGCTTTTATGACATCTAACTTCTCGGATGAAACTCCTGAACCACCTGCCGTAAGTAATCCCGGTCTAGGTGGGTGTAAATTTCTGTAGTGGTAATTGATTCATGACCCAACATCTCTTGCACGGCCCGCAGATCGGCACCGCCTTCTATTAAATGGGTAGCAAAGGAGTGGCGAAACGTGTGTGGACTAATCGTTTTGTTTAGTCCGATTTTCAAAGCCAGGTCTTTAATAATCATAAAAACCATAACGCGCGATAATTTCTTGCCTCTCCGGTTCAAAAAGACATTGCTCTCTGATCCCTTTTGTACGGGCACGTGTACCCGGATTTCCTGCAGGTATATTTTTACATATTTTAAGGCGTCTTTTCCAATGGGCACCAGGCGTTCCTTATTTCCCTTTCCAATCACACGCAAAAAACCAACATCAAAATAAACGTTCCCGATTTTAAGGTCCACCAGTTCTGATACGCGCAGGCCTGAGGAATAAAGGACTTCCAGCATGGCCCTATTGCGCCCACCTTCCGGTTTGCTCATGTCGATGGCTTCCAGCATTTTCACAATCTCTTCATAGTCGAGTGTGTCGGGCAACTTGCGGCCTAATTTTGGACCTTCTATAAGAGCCGTGGGATCTTTGGCGATCAGCTCTTCAAACAACAGATACTTATAAAAGGCTTTAAGTCCCGATAGAATGCGGGCCTGGCTGAAAGCACTCATCCCCAACTCATTAATATATTGCAAAAATGCCTGTAAGTGCTTGGAGGAAATGACCAATGGGCTGATCCCTGCAAATTTCATTTCGATGAACTGAGCTAATTTCTCCACATCGCGCACATAAGCCTGAATAGAGTTGCCGGACAGCGAACGTTCCAATTTCAGATAACTGCCAAAGTGTTTAATATGACTTTCCCAGTTCTTCACTGTACAAATGTGCAAATTATTTAACTTGTGGCATGAAGATACAAATCATCAACGGACCTAACCTCAACCTGCTCGGCAAGCGCGAGCCAGAGACTTATGGCAAGCAGTCTTTTGAAGAATATTTCAGTCAGTTAAAATCCCGTTTTCCGGATGTAGAACTTCACTACTATCAATCGAATGTGGAAGGCGAGCTTATCAATAAACTTCATGAGGTGGGTTTTTCATTTGATGGTATCATTCTGAATGCCGGGGCGTATACGCACACCTCGGTAGCGATACACGATGCCATTGCTGCTATAAAGACGCGTGTGGTGGAAGTTCATATCTCCAATGTGTATGCACGCGAAGAATTCCGACACAAAAGCCTGATCACCTCAAAGTGTGTCGGATTGATTACCGGGTTTGGAATGGAAGGTTATGCGATGGGGCTTCAATTCATTCAGAATTCAAAATCATAAATCGATTACTCAATTTTTATTGGAGGACCCACCACTGACATTTCGTGGTCTTCAAAGATTTTTGTTACCTGTTCCTCTGTAGGTGCAGATTTAAATTTTGACATCTCAACAAAAAACTGTTCCAGTTTCCCAGCTGGTTGGAGCGTTACGATCATTTTTCCTCTGTCACTCACCTGAACCCATGAATGAGGGACTTTTCTTGGTAAAAAAATACTCTCGCCAACCTTAAGCTTATATCTCACTCTTCCAACTTCAAAATGATATTCTCCTTCCGTAACATAAAATATTTCATCTTGAAAATGATGCACATGCATTGGTGTTCCGCGCTTTGGAGATAACCCAGTTTGCTCGAATATAGCCAAGTCACCGTTTGTATCTGCCCCCGATATCTTGACATCCAATATATTTACATTTACACCTGTTAATTGAATATGACCATGAAGTCTACCTTCTTCTGCGTTAACCTTAAATCCTTTAGCATTTCTTTTGGTCTCTTGACCTTTAGCAACATTTACAACTAAGGATGTTGCCAAAGCAGTGAGTACAAATCTTCTTCTTTTCATAGATTACTAATTTAAAATAATGCCGTATTCAATCAAGCATTTCGTACACTCTTATCACAATGTACCTCTAATATCCGGATAAGTTCATCTCATATATTTTCTCTATCGCCACCACTAATCCATCGCATATAGGCATTCCCGGCAATTGTCCTAATTTTGTGATTCAATAATTCCAACCATGATCTCCTTCTACCCCGGCCCTTCACGCGTTTACGATCAAATTCCGGGGTATGTAAAAGATGCACACAAACAGGGCATTCTAAGCATGAACCACCGCAGCGAAGAATTTATGGCGCTGTGCGAAAAGACGGTAACCCTATTAAAGGAAAAACTTGACATCCCTAAAACGTACACCGTATTCTTTACTTCTTCGGCCACGGAGTGCTGGGAAATTATTGCACAATCTATTATCTCAGAAAAGAGCCTTCATCTTTTTAACGGTGCCTTTGGCGAAAAGTGGTTTGATTACACCCAGCGACTCGTGCCCGGGGCTCAAGCCTTTCCGTTTGATCGGGAAAACAAGCTGGATCTCAAAAAAGTACCGCTTAAAAATCAGGAGGTAATCTGCGTTACCCAAAACGAAACCAGCATTGGCACTGAGGTGAGCAATTCTATTATAGCGTCTATAAAAAGAAAAAATCCACGCGCGTTGGTTGCCGTAGATGCTACCTCCTCTATGGCTGGCATTGAACTTAATTTTAAATCGGCTGATGTGTGGTTTGCCTCAGTGCAAAAATGTTTTGGTTTACCGGCCGGTTTGGCTGTGATGGTCTGCTCGCCCCAGGCAATGCAATACATTAAATCCGGCAACGAAAAAAACCATTACAATAGTCTTTTGTTCATGCAGGAGATGATGGCAAAATGGCAAACGCCTTGCACCCCCAATGTACTGGGCATTTATTTACTGATGCGGGTGCTGGAAAAGAGAAAGCCCATTAACCTCATTAACGAAAAAACAAAAAGCCGTTTTATCGCCTGGCAGAAATTTTTCAGGGGGACAAAGAATATTAAGTTGTTTATTAAAAATCAGGGAGTTCGTTCGCTTACCGTACTTACCCTCACCGGTAAACCAGAACAGATTCTGGAAATCAAGAAACAAGCAAAGGCAGCAGGCTTTTTATTGGGCGAAGGATATGGTCCGTTAAAAAATGAAACGTTCCGCATCGCCAATTTTCCAGCCTTGAAAAAAAATGAAATCAGAAAACTTCAAGCCTTTCTTTCGGAGTATCTCTGACCATTTAAACCTGTGGTAACCAGAAATCTGTTAACGCTCCCGTCCTCATTTACATTCATTTGAAAATATTGCGATTAAACTGTATATTTCAGATGTATGGCACTCAGAGCAAATAAGTTTCTAAAGTTTTTTGCCATTGCCCTTTTTTTGCTGGAGTTTCTTGCTCCCGCTCTTCCTTTAGAGGCTAACACACCCACCGAAGGATTTAGCAAAACCTTTCAGGTAAATTCTTCTAACCATGCAGGTCTCTTCGTCACCTTATTCGCTGAACAATTGAATGAAAACGAAGAGGGACGAGAGAATTACAAAAGCATCATTCCTTTCATCGATTCACGTTTTGGTTTTAGCGATTCCTATCATGCCTCTATTCTAAGAGCAGGTTCCTGCCACATCGAAAATAATACTCATTTCTTCCATTCTCAGTCCCTGTTCCGGCTTTATTGTATCTATTTGATTTGAAAGGTTTAAAAGACTAAACACTTAGTCTTTATCCGTAGAGTAATCTGTTTTCTCTTCATACCTTTTCAATGATCTTTCTTTTTAAATCTGCTTTCATTATTGCCCTTGGGATCTTCCTACTACCCCGAAGATGGAAGGGATATGCTAGCCTTTTACCCATTCTATTACTTGCAATTCCTTCTACCTACTGGGCTATTGAAGCATTTTTGGATGGACCCCAGCAAATTGATTTGTTCAAATCCTTTTGGAGTGGTGACCTGGTACTTGTCATTGACCGAATGAGCTCATTCTTTATTCTGATTATCAACCTCACTTGCGTTACCGGAATTATTTATAGTCTGGGCTATACGAGTCACTACCTGGATAAAAAGGGAGCCATATCAATTTCACTTCACTTCTACTCATTCATAGGACTTCAGTTTGCTATGCTCTTAGTAGTGATGCTGCGCGATGGATTTGCCTTTCTGGTTGCCTGGGAACTGATGTCCTTGTTTTCGTTCGTTCTTGTGATTTTTGAAGGCGAAAAAGAAGCCACACTCAAAACAGGTATTACCTATCTGGTGCAAATGCACATGGGGTTCACGTTACTGCTTATTGCCTTTCTCTATGTAAACAACGAGGCAGGCGCCTTCGGCTTCGATGCATTGCAGGTTTACTTTTCGCAACATAACAACTTCTGGCTATTTCTCCTCTTTTTTTTAGGGTTTGGAATTAAAGCCGGATTTGTACCGCTACATAGCTGGCTACCCCATGCCCACCCTGCGGCTCCTTCGCATGTATCGGGTGTGATGTCTGGCGTTATGATAAAAATGGGACTCTATGGAATTCTTCGCGTGCTTACTCATGTGCAAAGTCAATTTCTTGAAATCGGATTTTTCATTCTCTGCATGGGGGTCATTACAGCACTTACAGGAATTCTCT
Source organism: Cyclobacteriaceae bacterium (assembly GCA_040079965.1). Taxonomy (GTDB): domain Bacteria; phylum Bacteroidota; class Bacteroidia; order Cytophagales; family Cyclobacteriaceae; genus ELB16-189. The sequence continues at coordinate 21,279 of JBEBJH010000010.1, read as the reverse complement.
ATGCAATCTTTCAAAAAGACGTTAAAAAAACACTGGCTTATTCCAGCATCGAAAATATCGGGATCATTGGGATTGGGATTGGATTCGCCTGGGTGGGCAAAGGATTAGGCAACGAACTGTTGATGACATTGGCTATGGCCAGTGCCTTGCTTCACATTTTTAACCACTCCTTATATAAGTCGCTTCTTTTCTATACGGCCGGCAACATTTATTATGCAACCCATACCCGAGACCTTGACCGGCTTGGTGGATTGGCAAAAACGATGCCTGTCTCCGCTCTCTTTTTTATGGTTGGTGCCCTGGCCATCAGTGCGCTTCCTCCTTTCAATGGGTTTATATCGGAGTTTCTTTTATATAAGGGGGTATTCGAAAACATTACTGCCAGCGCCTTTGATGTTTCACTAATTAACCTGGCTGTGCTTGTTAGTTTGGTGGTGATTGGAGGGCTTTCTGTATTTGCGTTTACTAAAACATTTGGAATCGCCTTCCTCGGTAGCCGAAGAACTCCAACCCATCATGAGGCGAAAGAAGTACCATTGATAATGCGTATTCCCGGTTTTATTATCATTCCAATCATGCTCTCCGTTTGCCTGTTTCCCAATTTCTATTTGCCGTGGGTATTTTCAGTAGCAGGAACGTTTACCAATCTGAATCAATCAGAGCCGGTAATGATCAACACACTTGAAACGCTATACTATATTAGCATGGGCAGTTTAATCCTCCTGGTGGTCTTTGCTATTATTATGGGTGTAAAGAAATTGATGCAGGCAAAATTATCTATCGTAGCCGGGCCTACATGGGGCTGCGGCTATACGGCCGGTGATTTTAAGCATCAATACACTAGCACATCTTACATCCATAATGTACGCGAACTGGTTGGACCATTAGTAGATATTCAGGGAAAGCATACTCCCTTTGAAGAACAGGAAATATTTCCAAGCCCACGGCATTTTGCTACGCAGATGACTGATTTAATCGAAGAGAAGGTTGTATTGAGACCCGTTGAATACGTTACAAAGGAATTGCCCAAAGCAGGTTGGGCCCAAAGCGGTATGATCAATCATTATCTTGTATATCCGCTTGCATTTTTAATTATCGTTGGTTTACTCACTCTAATAGGGTTAATGTAATATGATTGTCACTCTGTTTAAGATCGCTTTACTGATGTCCTTCGGAATGTTCTTTGTTCCGAAAAAATTCAAATACATTCTGGGATTAGTACTTCACCTTGTGCTACTGGTTTCAAGCACAACGTGGGCGTGGGCTGTGTTGAACGATGGTACTCTCACTATCGAACTGGGAATAACCACCTGGAGCGGACCCATAAAATTGGTGATTGATCCGTTGAGTGCTTATTTCATGCTAATCATCAACCTGATCTGTTTCTGCGGCATGCTTTACGCTTCGGGTTACCTTAAACCTTATCTGCAAAAAAAGAGATCGGTATTCATTTCATTACACTTATTTAGTTTTCTGTGGTTACATGGTGCCATGCTGCTGGTGGTTTCTATGCAAGATGGAATTGCTTTTTTATTGGCTTGGGAACTCATGTCGCTTTTCTCCTTCATCCTTGTAATTTTTGAAGCCCAGAAAGAAGCCACGCTAAAAACTGGTATAAACTATTTGCTGCAAATGCACCTCGGATTTGCGCTTATCATGCTGGGTTTTCTTATTGCAGCCAATCAAACTGGCGAATTAAGTTTTGCGGGTGTAAACAAATTCTTCTCACTGTCAAACAACACGCCCCTGTTCCTGGTATTTTTTGCCGGCTTCGGTATCAAGGCTGGATTTATCCCATTTCATTCCTGGCTTCCGCGTGCTCACCCGGCAGCGCCTTCGCATGTGTCGGGAGTAATGAGCGGGGTTATGATTAAGATGGGTATCTATGGAATATTTAGAGTCAGTTCTCTCTTACAACATGATCTACAAACCATTGGCATTATTGTGCTCGCTGCAGGTATTGTATCAGGTTTACTAGGTGTAATCATGGCCATTATGCAACACGACCTGAAAAAACTATTGGCCTACCACAGTATCGAAAATATCGGAATCATTGGAATTGGAATTGGTGTTGGAATTTTAGGAAAAGCAAACGGTGAAAATTCTCTAATGATTCTTGGCTGGGGGGGTGCGCTGTTGCATACCCTGAACCACGCATTATTCAAATCGCTTCTGTTCTTTACAGCCGGTAATATTTTCTATGCCACGCATAAGATAAACATGGATCACCTGGGTGGCCTGGCAAAAAATATGCGTTACACTTCAGGTGCCTTTTTAATTGGTGCACTGGCCATCAGCGGAATTCCTCCTTTCAATGGATTTATTTCGGAGTTTCTGATCTACAATGGAATTATTAATCACATGTCCGACTCGGCCTTTACTTCATCTATTTTCAGTGTTGTTAGTATTCTGAGTTTGGTGTTAATTGGTGGGCTTTGCATTTATTGTTTTACCAAAGCATTTGGCTTGAGTTTCTTAGGTACACGCAGAGCCGAACATAGCGCTCCTGTAGAAGAAGTTCCTGCCATTATGCTGATTCCGGCTTTCATACTAATTGTATGCATACTGGCTATCGGCCTGGCTCCGGTTTTTTTTGTAAACCAGGTTGTCATTGTTCTTCAAAACCTTACCCAGACTACCTTTACGATTGAGCCTTTATTGTATTCGCTTCGGTCCATCAGCTACGTTAATATTGCTTTGCTTATTATCATCGCCACCATAGCCGGATTACGAGCATGGCAACAAAGCCTCGTGAAAGTAGCCACAGGTCCAACCTGGGGGTGTGGTTATACTGCTGGAGATTTCAGACATCAATATACGCCCACCTCGTATGCAGATAGTTTGCGCGAATTGACCGATCCCGTTATCGAGTATCACCGCGAGTATAAGTCATTTGAAGAAAATGAGATTTTTCCGCCACCCAAAACATTTCATACTGAAAATAAAGATCTCATAGAGGAAAAAACAATTCTAAGCTGGGTTCATTTGATTGTAAATTATTTACCCAAAGCGGGGATTGCTCAATCAGGCCTGATCAATCATTACCTGATTTATCCCATGCTCTTTCTGATGTTGATAGGGTTCTTAATAATATTAAACGTTTTGTGATATGCTTGCACTGATTCTAATCCTCATATCCGCCATTTACTTTCCTGGGGTGATCGTAAAAACGAAAGCGATTTTTAGCGGGAGAAAAGGACCCGGCATTCTACAGCCATGGTATGATATTTTTAGACTATTGAAAAAAGGAAGCGTTTACAGTACTTCGTCCAGTTTTGTTTTTCAGATTGGCGCTCCCATTTACCTGGCCACAGTAATTGTAGCTGCTTTATTTATTCCATTTGAAGAGAATAATTCAATCATATCCTTTTCAGGGGATTTTGTAATGTTCGCATATCTACTAGGGCTGGGAAGGTTTATGATTATCGTCAGCGCTTTGGATGTATCCAGTGGATTTGAAGGTATGGGAGCTAACCGTGAAGCATTCTACTCAATGTTGATGGAGCCCGCTTTTTTCATTTTACTCGGTTCATTGGCGATGTTCACGGGTTACACGTCATTTCACGATATTTTTGCAAACCTTCATTATAACTCCTACTTCTCATTTATTATCGCGGTCATAGCTGGATATGTGCTGGCCAATATCACCCTGGTAGAAACAAGTCGTCTGCCTGTTGATGATCCACTCACACACCTGGAACTCACGATGGTTCATGAAGTAATGGTGCTTGATCACAGTGGCTTTGATTTAGGAATAATAAAAATTGCCAACAACCTTAAATTCATTCTATTCAGTACCCTTAGTGCAAACTGCCTGATCCCTCAATCACTCGAACTATGGATGCGCATCACCATCTTTTTAGTAATGCAGATTTTCTTCGCAGCCGGTATTGGCTGGTTGGAATCATTTCGTGCCCGCAATAAAATGGCTATGAATGCCCAGTACATTCTTTCTATCAATGCGGTTGCTCTTATACTGATTTTTGTTGCGATGATCATAAAAAATAAAATCTAAGCCATGGTTAATTTTCTTATCGTCTTATTTATCATCTCACTGATCTACCTCGCCAAAGTAGAAATGGTTAAAAGTTACTTCACGCTCATGGCTTCACAGGGTGTCTTGCTATTTGGCCTTGCTTATTTTGAGTTAAAGGAGATTGATCTGGTACATTTACTATTTATCCTTTTGGAGACGCTCGTATTCAAAGCCATCTTTGTACCCCTGTTTCTCCAGCGGATCACAAAAAATAGAATTCACCGACACCATAATGGTCCTATAAAAGGATACTACTCGGTATTGATCACTGCGGTGATTGTGATTGGCTGCTTTATGATTTCGTATGCTATCCACGATGAATTAACCATCGATGCTGACCATCAGGTAAAATATTTTACAGCCGCTATCTCGTCTATCTTGGTTGGTCTATTTATTGCCATCAACAACCGCGATTTGGTGACTCACTTAATCAGCTACCTCGTAATTGAAAATGGAATCTTTCTTTTATCTCTCGCGCTGGGGGCTGAGATGCCCATGTTTGTGAACTCTGCCATTCTGCTCGATATTTTCACGAGTGTACTTATCATGGGTATCTTCTTCAATAAGATGAAAGATTACTTTCAAAATGCAGATGCAGGTCACTTGTCTCAACTTAAAGACTAAGTATTATGATCTATTTGTTTTTTATTCTTACTGCCAGCCTCGCAATACTCTCTTACTTCATGAGAAGTATAGCGCTCAGCCACATCATAGTCTTTGTATATGTAGGGCTGATGACAGGGCTTGCAATTTATCTATGGCCACTGGCGGGGCAAACCCTGAACGAATACTTTTTCAGTGATCGTCTCGGCTTGATATTCTATCTCATCCTGATCTTGGTAAGTCTGTTGTCAGCTATTCACTACGTTAAATTTGTACAAGATAGAAATGTAAAGATTAAAGATGTAGCGCTTCACAATGCAGGAACCATATTTTTCACAGGCGCAATTATCGGTGTGTTGTTTACCTCGCACTTCGGTATTCTCTGGGCTTTTATGGAAGCAACTACGTTGGGGGCTTCAGTATTAATCTATCACAACAGAAATCAAGACGCACTCGAAGCTACCTGGAAATATCTATACGTCTGCTCTATTGGCATTGCCATTGCTTTTGCTGGAGTTCTGTTCCTCGGTTTTGCGGCACAGCAAGCCGGGCATATCGATTTTTCCTTTGCCGCAATTAAGGCCGAAGCGCATGATCTCAACACGGTATGGTTAAAAGCCTGTTTTTTATTAATAGTGACTGGCTTTAGTGTTAAGATGGGGCTCGTGCCCTTATTTAATGTCGACATTGATGCGAAAGATGCTTCGCCTTCACAAGTGGGAGCAAGTCTTTCTTCTGTTCTCATGAATGCCGGCTTTATAGCAATCTATCGTTTCTACGAAGCATTTTCAGGTACTTCTATTTTACCTTGGATGAACAAGCTATTAATGATTACCGGTTTGCTTTCCTTATTCTTCGCGGCTGTATATGTATTGAGAGTAAAAAATGTAAAACGCATGTTTGCCTATTCAAGCATGGAGCATGCTTCACTTGTAATGATTGCCTTTTCGTGCGGAGGGTTAGGCTACTTTGCTGCTATACTTCACCTCGTAATGCACTCCCTCGTAAAATCGAGTTTATTCTTTCAGGTTTCGCAAATGCACAGGGTATTCGGCAGTAAACTGGATGAAAAAATCGGAAGCTACTTACGGGTAAATCCATTGGGCGGACTAGTGATGTTACTGGGCTTCCTTTCCATCATTGCCATGCCTCCTTCGGGGATGTTGGTATCTGAGCTTTACATGTTTCAGGCACTGGTGGCAAAAAACTATTGGTGGGTAGCCCTGTTGGTGCTACTACTTGTACTAATTATCATCTATGGGCTTGCTGTAAAAATGCTCGGAATCATTTTCCTGAAAAAGAACACATCTTCGATTAACATGAAAGGTGCCACGCCATACGAATCCATTATGCAATTGACATTGATTCTGATTGTGTTTTATATAGGTCTATTCAGACCATCTTTCATTGTTGATACAATTCTTCTTGCTATCCAAACGCTGCCCGCCTAATTATGGAAACAACAACCTCAAATTACGTGGCGATTAAAAATCAGGGAACTATAACTCTTTCCAGAATACCCGTTCTTGCCTATGGCAAATTTTACGGAGAAGTGGTGGAATTAATGAACCAGCCTAATGTTCATTGTGTAAACTACTATGCGTACTGGAGTGGAGAGATCCTGAAATTTATCTGTTGCCTGGCCGATGATCTGTCAAAAGATATCAAAGTGCTTTCGCACGAAATGCCAAAAAAAGAAAAAATGCAGCTTACCTCCATTACCCGCGAGGTATATGCCCTTCATATTTTTGAACGGGAGATTTCTGAAAACTTCGGAATAGAATTCATCTACAGCCCATGGTCTAAACCCGTGCGATACGCGTTTAATCGGGCAGATCAAAAAAAGATTATCAACAGCTATCCGTTTTATAAAATCCAGAGTGACGAATTACATGAAGTAGGCGTTGGGCCTATCCATGCAGGAGTAATTGAACCAGGACATTTTCGCTTCTTGTGCAATGGGGAAACAGTTTTGCATTTAGAAATACAACTGGGTTGGCAACATCGGGGTATCGAGGATTTGTTTTTGAAAAAATCTCACTTATTGCAACAGACCATTCTATCTGAATCCATTGCCGGAGACACGGCCCTTGGTCATTCAACAGCCTTTGTGAGCCTGATGGAAGCGATTGGAAAGATTAATGTAACCAAGCGATTGGAAATTGAGCGCACCATTGCTTTAGAACTTGAACGAATTGCCATGCATGTGGGCGATCTAGGAAATATAAACATTGGGCTCGCCTATCAGTTGGCTTCGTCTGTATTTGGAACTCTACGCACACCAGTGATTAACTACACACAAACATGGTGTGGCAATAGGTTTGGAAAGGGAATTAACCGGGTGGGTGGAAGTCATTATCCTTTTACTGAGGAGCTATCCGAAAAGCTGGTTAAGCTTCTTGACAAGTTTGAAGAAAGCTTTAAACCTATGAGTGATCGTCTCTTTTCACTTTCCTCAGCATTGATGCGAATGGAAAATATTGGAAAAGTCACCAACACTCAAATGAAACTCATTGGTGCCGTTGGTATGACGGCCCGAATGGCGGGTATCCCTCGCGATATTCGAATTTCTCATCCCTTCGCAGGATACAAAAATTATTCAATCAGCAGTGAGACATTGCAAAACGGAGATGTGTGGGCAAGGGCCTATCTACGAAAGCTGGAAATTGAAAATTCGATCGCGTTTGTTCGGAATCTTATCTCAGAACTTAAAAAACTAAATGAGCAATCTCCAAAGCCATTGGCAGCCCAAGATTTAAAACTTGCACCCGACTCACTGGGGGTTTCTTTAGTGGAGGGTTGGCGCGGAGAAATTTGTCATTGTGCCGTTACAAATTCTGCTGGAGCAGTGATACATTATAAGGTGAAAGATCCCTCCGTTCATAATTGGATGGCATTGGCGCTTTCCCTTCGTGATTTAGAGATCTCTGATTTTCCGATCAACAATAAAAGTTACAACCTCTCCTACTGCGGTCACGATTTATAACTTTAACATATTTCAAACTATGCTTATTGAAGAGCTTCAAATATTAAATCGACTCGGCAAACAATTTATACCTGATGTTACCAAGCCGCAAGTACCTGGCCCCTTTAAAGGGAGGCCGGAAATTTCATTAGAAAAAATTAACGAAGATGCATTGGCTTCTCTTTGCCCCACCGGGGCTATTGGAAAAGCTCCCGTACGTATTGACATGGGTGCATGTGTGATGTGTGGAGAATGTGCCTTTGCCTTTCCAACTAAAATCAAGTTTACCACCGATTATAAAATTGCGACTAATGTGCGCGAACGCCTGATCATTAAAGAAGGTGATAGCAGTCCGATCCAGTTAGACGAAAGTAAAATCCGTGAAGAAATTCGTTCTTTTTTTGGTCGCTCGTTAAAGTTGCGACAAATTTCAGCTGCAGGTTCAAATGCTGACGAAGCTGAACTAAATGCGTGCGGAAATCCTAATTTCGATATGGGTCGTTTCGGGATTGAATTTCTTGCATCACCCCGTCATTGTGACGGCATTGTAATTACCGGGCCGATATCACAAAATATGGCAGAAGCCGTTCAGGTTTGCTATGATGCCGTGCCTGATCCAAAAATTTTAATCCTGGTTGGCTCTGATGCTATCAGCGGAGGGATCTTTGCAGGGAGCGGTGCGCTAAACAGAACGTTCCTGGATAAATACCTTGTGGATCTCTACGTTCCAGGAAACCCTCCCCATCCACTGACTTTTGTAAATGGAGTCCTGGAATTGATCAGGAATAAGAAAAAATAAGCGTGATCTGTTTTTGATGCAGACCACTCCCAATAGAAACCTAACCTTCCTAACCTAAGAAGACCTGTAAGCCATTTCGTAAATTGACTTCACGTGAGGACCCAGGAAAACCCGGGCATACATTCTGATGATAGCCAATCCGTCAATGACAAATGTTAACGCAACAATTAACGCCAGTATAGGTTGATCTTCATGAATGTGCGTAAAGATCAAATCCTCGCCTATAAAAGTAGGTGTAATCGGGAAACCGGAAACTCCTAAACAAGCCAATAAAAATACAATAGCAAATTTTGGATGCTTATACGAGTGACCATGAAATTGATCCAGATCAATACTTCCTTCATGGGATCGTAGCCATCGAAGGCATTCAAATCCGAGAACACCCGCAAAGGCAACTCCACTAAGGTAGTAGTGCACCTGACTGAAACTAAATTGTTCATTAAACGAAATCGCCAAGGCAACCCAGAAGTGATTCATTACTACCAATAACCAACTAACCCGTGCTATCCTTCTCTCTGTGAACGCCTTTAATACCGTAATTAATGCAATGAGGGAAAATATATAAGGTAAATATTTTTCTACCTGATCAGGCACCAATTCCCTGTTGTAAACAGACCATAATCCAATCAAATAGACTGGAATAAGGAAGTAGATGACTCTGTTAAGTGTTAAAAAATCAAGCTTGCGTCCAACAAATTTTAATGGGTTCCATAGATACCGATACATAAAAGCATCCAGATTCCATTCCTTTAAACACAACATGTATAATGTATACTCCATCTTTCTGGGGAAAGAATCTTCTATAGTTTGCTGACGTGGAGTGAAATTGTAAAACTGCTCGCGAATAAGATAACTTACAACGGAAGGAGAAACCAGAAGCTGATAAGTTCTTAAAAATGCATTTCCCGCAAAGTGAATCAAAGCAAGATTCTCAAAACCTGCCGCCAGCTCTATAAAGATCAATCCAATCTGGGCAATGGATGCATAGGCAATCTGACTTTTTACAGATGATTGAACCCGTGCTATTCCCGTTGCACTAAAACTTGATACTAATCCTAGTAAGCCAATGATAATCCGAACCGACATCTGATGATCCCAAAAAGGAAAAGTTCTTAGCAAAACGAATACGCCCAGATGAACTGAAAGGGAGCCATAAAAAATTGCACTCGAAGGTGTTGGTCCTTCCATTGCGCGCGGCAGCCACGAAGAAAACGGAAATTGTGCCGATTTAGCCGCAGCGGAAAGCAAGATCATCAGTGAAATAAAAATTCCAATCCAACTGTGGTTTAAGAGATGCCCATGGACCAGTTCGTAATTATTTAATTTCAAGAAGGTAATATTTTCATGAAATAAGTGATGAGCCATCCACATAGCAAGAATAAGTCCTACATCTCCAATCCGGTAAATAGAAAAGATTTTAACTGCATTTTTCACAGGAAGATATCGATCCCTATAAAAGGCAATGAGGAGAAATGAAGAAATACCCAATATCTCCCAACCAATAAACAGCGTTTCCATATTTCCTGAGAAAATCACGATGTTATAACCCAGATAAAAGAAAAGGATCGTGTTAAAGAAGCGCTTGTAGCCACTCTCGCGATGCATATAGTAACGACTATAGATCGTTACGAGGAAAGTGAGAAATGAACCAACCAATAAATAAACGGCTGTTATTTTATCAAAATAAAAATCTACAAAGAATTCATAGTCTGTAGTTGTAAAGAGAACAAGTTCTTTATAGTCAAGCGTTGGATGACCATGCAGCAACCAATACACCAGGAATACCTGAAAGGCCACTAAGTGCAAGCCCACGGTGAGAAACGCATTCCAAGAAATCAGAGTTTCTCTTCTTTTCGGAATCGCAAGACTTATCCCATACCCAATTGTTGGTAAGAGGATAAAAAATTGAAGGAAGTATTCCATATCTAAATTAAGCAAGAGAGTAAACAGGTAAATTATCTTCATGGGTTTCCAATACACCAATCAGGTTGGAAACAGCTTCAACAGATTGCTTGTTGGGGTTATACAATACGAACTCTCCTTCTTTAAACACGAAGAGTTCACGCGTCTCAGGATGAATAGCTACCAGATGTACCCACTCGTTAATAAACCACTCATACGTCTCAGGTTGTTTTTGAATCACTTGCAGCACTACATCTGAAAAATGTTCAACTACAAGCAGTAACCTCACCGGATCATGCACCTCAATCATCTGACTTGGGAGCCCTGGCCTTAAATCACCATCAATTCCATTGGCCACACCAAAGAGGCCCATCACATTATGGGGAAGTTTTGTTCCGGCTCCTAACTTCTGATTATCAACCCGCGAGAAAAAATATTCGAGGTTAATACCTCCGCACACAGGACCTAACGGTCTTATAATACCCAAAAGAAGTTTGCCATCCAGATCGGTGGCATAGTCATAGGAATTCAAAAATGATCGCCTGTCTAAAAATAAGTGCTTGGTCAAATCCCTGCGCCCAACAATACACAGAGAATTGGTGGCATGATTTAATTCTGGCCGTGGTTCGAACAAGGAAACGGAACGCGTTCTGATCTTATCATGAATTCGTTTCGGATTAAGATGAGTATCTATGGATTCGAATCTTCTTGATCTTTCCTTGGCATTTAAATCTAAAGCAGTTTTAAAGGTCTGCTCATTCATTAGATGTAACTCCTTGTTTTTAGGAGTTAGAGAATCTACATCAAAAAAAATGACTTCATCACGTGTAGTATCATGCAACCCACCAACAAATTGAGTTTCATCCGGGATTATTAAACCCTTGTCTCTCAAAATTGATCGAACCTCAGGATGATTGGCCATATGGCAAACAACCCGCGAATTGACGGAACCCGCACGACCGGAGCATGCACCGCAATCATAGGCTGCGAAATGCGGATTATTGACGCTGCTCGAGCCATGACCTACTATATATACGAGATTTGAAAAATTCTTGATCAAGCCAATACTTCTTAAAAGGCCCTCCACACGGGTAGCCATTTCATCCACCGTAAATCCAACCTGCAAATCATTTTCGCGATGTTCCGGTCTCTTATTCTCAATGGTCAGTTTCGAAAACTGATCCATGTGCTTGAATGAAGAGGCTGTAGCGGGACCCATGGAGGGTTTGAAAATGTTTATGAACAACCGAAGGGCCGACCAGAAGCCCAGCGTCTGCGTAATCAGCCAACCTCTAAAAAGAGAGTGTGAGTGTTTAGTAAAATAAGCATCCTTCTCATTTTTTCTTTTAACTCCAACTTCTTTAATTAAAAATTTAGGATTGACTGGTGCCGGACAAAGCTTTGTATAGAACTTTCCGTGGTCAGGCTGAAAGTAAAACTCTACTCCAAAAAAGCCGGGTGTTCCAAAGGTCTCGCACAAAGTATCTTCAGCTTCCAAATATCTTCGAAACGAACACTCGCGGTCGTCAATACAAAACATGGCCTGAAAACTACTTCTGTCTGATCGTTTCTCAGTCTTAGTATTTTTTAAACCAGTAAGCACTTCGTCATAATAACTCCACTCAAATGCCTCTTGCCAAAGAGAAGTTACCTCATCCAATTCGGTAGTAGGCACCTCTTCAAAAAGATCAACAGGCTTGGTCTCTATTACCTGATCAAGGGGTAGCCACTTTTCACCAAAATGAACATCCATGGCATCGATTTCAAGCAGTAATTCAAAAATGATCAAATCGTGCAGCGAAATCTTTTTATGATCAAGCAATGTTTGTGGTTGGCTTTCTACGGTTGCTACCATTCCCGACCAACCTTGATGAGAGAATTGCTGATCGAAGAGATAATGCTCATAGAGCAATTCATCGTTACCCACCAAAATCTTCAGCAATGACTTAATACCACAATGCTCAGAAAGTAATAAATCTTTTGCGCGCCTATTTTTAAAAAAACTGGAAAAGCTATTCTTTTCCATTTCTCTTATCGAGGTGAGAAAACCTTTATGCCAACCAGGAAAATTCCACATGGAAATTCCTTGATCCAGATAGGAACATAGGATTCTAAAAAGGAGCGGATGGACAAGCGAATCCAAATCTATTCGATAATGTCTTTTCCAATTTGACCGCAGTGAACTAATCCTCGGAGAATCTTTATGATAGTTTCCCTTTAAGAGTTTGTCCTTCCATTCAGAAACTTGGTCTGGTCCCTTTCGTTCCGCAATAACTTTTTCGAGAATTGCCAAGGTTATTCTTCCTGATTGATAATGTGAACGATACTCCGCCAATGATAAGGAAACGCGATAGCCAAATATGGCTGAAGCACTATAAATAGCTTTATTGAATTTCAGGTTTTGAAATCCATGCAGCGTGTTATGATGTATAAAGTCTTTCAATGGAGCCTGTGCAGGAAGAAAATGTTTTAGTTCATGTAGCACATGATGCTCATCAAAGAAATGATTGATATCTGCTTTCATTTAAATAAATAAGTTTGGACTGAAGGCTGATGCCTTTAAATAATTCTAGAAAGAAGTAACCGAACCGGTTAAGAAATGAAAGGAATGATCAGATAAGTAGGCTTCTTTTGGCCAGGTATAATGGCATGGGCCCGGCCACGGGCTTTGTGGTATTATAAGCAAGGCACGAGTTCTTTATTAAATCAAATAGTGCTAACTCAGAAGCAAGAAAAAACAAAAGTAAAGCAGATGTATTGTCGGAGCCTATCTCCTCTTCCTTTTCCTTCTCCTCATAGGGAAGTTGGATATCAGCTTTGGATGGGACACTTGCAGCTTTGTAATAACCCATGCTCTTTACCTGATCGTCAGAATGAGAGGGAAATGAGCGGACAATAATAGGAACAAACAAAAAGAAAACCAGCAAAATGCTTAGACCTGCCCGGATGTTATTTCTTCTGTTCATTGAAACAAAGGTAGAAAATTCCTGAATCCTCAATAATCCTTTTAATTACAGCACCATCAACGAAGCCTCATTAACAAAGGTTCAACGACCCAGGGCTATTTAAAAATAGAGAACAAACGTTTGCTTTTTGAATAAAGTAGGCGAAGATAGAAAAATCAAAAATTTATCTAGACATTTGTCCAAAATCCGCGTTTCATGCCATTGAGGTATAACAAGATTTTGAAACTCTTTGCCATTCTCCTGTTCAGTTTTGAGCTGTTGGCTCCTGCTGCACTTATTGCAGCTCCCACGGAGTCTTTTAACAGTCAAGAGTCCCAAAGCATAAGCAATCTCTCTGAATCAGCACAATCATTCGACCTCTTATCACATCTGATATTTGAGGAAGTCTATAATGAAGTGCGTGAGGGAAAGGATGATTGCTTAATCAGCGTCTGCTTTGTTGAGGTATTTAGCGAACTACAAAAGTTTGAACCCGTTCTTATTACCTGGGTTCTTCCCAAAGACCGGTTCGACATACAACCTTCTTTATACACACTTCACGGGGTTCTTCTAATTTGATTTTTTAGTTCTCTTCGCGGTTTTTCTCAACCGCCCTTACAGCTCCCTCGCTTCGAGGATCTGTCGATCACTTTATTCTTACTAAAATTTCAACGGTATCGCTAAATGATGCCTCTATAAAATTAAAATATGAAAACACTCGAAATTCCTAAAGATGGCTTAGAAGGATTGAAGCAAAACTGGAGGACAGACGCCCTCTCTGGTTTCATGGTATTCCTTCTGGCCCTGCCACTGAGTTTAGGTATCGCAAAGGCCAGTGAGTTTCCTCCGGCTATGGGCGTACTCACTGCAATGATCGGTGGCTTGTTTGTGAGCATTTTCGCTGGCTCACGATTAACCATTAAAGGTCCGGCAGCCGGACTCATCACCATTTGTGCCGGAGCAGTTACAGAAATGGGTGGTGGAGTAGACGGCTGGAAACTGGCGCTTGGTGTAATTGTTGTAGCCTCTATTATTCAGATTGGCTTTGGTTATTTAAAATTTGGTTCACTCAGCGATTTCTTTCCACACTCCGCTGTTCATGGAATGCTGGCTGCCATCGGTTTAATTATTTTTTCAAAGCAAATACATGTTCTTCTCGGTATAGATCCTTACTTACTTAAAGGAAAAGAGCCCCTTGAGCTTTTTGAAATGATCCCGTCTTCAATTATGCATGAGGATCCCCGGGTTACGATTATTGGTATACTAAGTCTGGTAATCATTTTTGGACTTCCATTAATAAAAGGAAAATACATCAAGAGAGTACCTGCGCCTTTAGTTGTTCTGTTAGTTACCATACCAATGGCATGGATTATGGATTTTAAACACACCGAACCTGCCTTCGATATGGTAAGCATTGGCAACTTCTGGGGCAATGTCGGTTTCAATGCTGACTTTTCTGCAATTGGAAGTATGGTATTCTGGAAATATGTAATCATGTTCTTATTCGTGAATAGCCTGGAGTCTTTACTTACGGTAAAAGCTATTGATGGATTGGATCCCTGGAAAAGAATCTCAAATCCTAATAAAGATTTAATGGCTGTTGGCGCTGGCAATGCTCTGTCGGGTTTGCTCGGTGGACTACCAATGATTTCTGAAGTTGCCCGTAGCTCGGCCAACATTACGTTTGGAGCACGCACCCGGTGGAGCAATTTCTTTCATGGCTTCTTTTTGTTGGTTGCTATGTTATTGTTCATACCTGTAATCGAAATGATTCCAAACACTGCGCTGGCAGCACTGTTGATTGCCGTTGCCTATCGCCTCGCCTCACCCAATGAGTTTTTCAAAACGTATAAAATTGGTTCCGAGCAATTGGTTGTTTTCATTACCACAATCATTGTTACGGTAGCAACCGACTTATTGGTAGGTGTTGGAGCTGGCATCCTGATGAAGCTTATTTTTCACGTTCTGAATGGCGTTCCTTTAAAAAATCTTTTTAAGGCCAAATTTGAATTTACGCAACGGGGTGAAGATTTTCTGATAAAGATTAAAGATTCAGCTATCTTCTCAAATCTGCTTGGGTTTAAAAAGGCATTTTCACAAATCAAACCCGGAAGCAAAATTGTCCTTGATCTTACAGAAGCCCACCTCCTCGATCATAGTTTTATGGAATACATCCATCACATGGAAGAAGAGCAGGTACACTCAGGAGGTTCAGTTACATCCATCGGATTCGATCGATTCAAACCGTTCTCCAATCACCCCATGGCAGCCCGCAAATTTTCTTTGGAGAACCAAAACCGAATCGAAATCAAGCTCAGCCCACGCCAGTTGGAGTTACGGGATTTTGCTGAAGGTGAAGAATATGCATTCTATCCACAGCGGGCAAAAAATGCACTTAAGTATAAAGATTTTCCCATTCAGGTAGGTAACCGTATTCTTTTTGAAGAAAATACGCTTACTAAATATACAGACCTCGCCCGGGTAGATGTTTCAGACATCACCTTAACTGAAGGTGCAATGCAGGATCGTGAAGACACTCACATTACAGTTATTCACATTTCCGAAGAAGAGATTCAAGTTCCTGATTTTGCCCTGGAGCCCGAACGACTTTGGTCCAAACTGTTTGAGGGTGTTGCCGGAAAAGATATCGACTTTGCTTCGCATCCGGAGTTTTCAAAGAAATATTATCTCCGGGGTCAACAGGAAGATGCGGTGCGGGAATTCTTTTCCGATACACTGATCCAGTTTCTTGAAAACCGGGAAGAGATACATATTGAAAGCCATCGCAATCGCCTCCTGTTTTACAAGAAGCGAGATCTTCTCGGAGCCTCCGAAATACTCTATGTAGTAAAATTTGCGCACGACTTCCTAAAGCTCGTTAAGGAGAAAGAAGAACAAACTGTGTAAATTACTTTTTTGAGAGAATCTCTCTAACATTAACAAAAAATTAAAGCCATGAACAGAATTTTTGCTTCATTGGCTTTTCTATGCATTGTAAATTTTTCACAAGCGCAAGAGAAGTCGAAAGAAATCAATGAACTAAAACTTAATCTCAATGACGAAGGGAGTCATTACATAAAAGCTACCTTCCTAAACCAGGTTTGGTTACGATATAATGATAGTAATCCAGGTACACATGTACTTAACGAGCCAGCCGCCCAAACCTTTGATATCGGCCTTCGAAGAACCCGCTTTCAACTCTATGGGCAGGTAACTGACCGCGTTTTCTTCTATTTTCAGTTTGGACAAAATAACTTCAATTACCTGTCGCAAAATGCTGGTAACAGAAAAATGCAGGCATTTTTTCATGATGCCCTCGGAGAATATAAAATTACTAAGGGAAGCGAAAAATTAATCCTCGGTGGTGGTCTTACAATAGCCAATGGCTTGTCGCGCTTTAGTCAGCCAAGCATAGGCACTATCATGACTATGGATGTGCCGGTTTTTGCACAAGCCACTGTTGATCAAACCGATGAATTTTCCCGAAAATTAAGTGTTTATGCACGCGGACAACTTGGCAAACTGGATTATCGTCTGGTCTTGAGTGATCCTTTTCCAATTACAACCAATGGACAATCTCTTCCAGCCTTATCAACCAATGCCACCTTCTCGCAGCGAGGTCATGAAAAACAGTATCAAGGGTTATTTATCTATAATTTCTTTGATAAAGAATCCCACACTACACCATATATGACGGGCACCTATCTTGGTAAAAAGAAAGTTCTGAATCTTGAAGCCGGGTTTATTACACAAGGTAAAGCGACCTGGACGAGAGAAGGAATTGACACAACCTATCACACAATGAATTTATGGTCAGCTGCGCTGTTTTATGATGCCCCCGTTAACAATGAGAAAGGAACTGCCTTAAATGCTTATGTAGGATATTTCAATTATGATTTCGGACCGGGTTATCTTCGATACAATGGAATCATGAACCCAGCATCTTCTGTAAGCGGGCCCTATCCGGCAGGGAGTCAGGGAAATGCATTCCCCATGTTTGGCACAGGAAAGGTCTGGTATTCGCAAGTTGGCTACCTCATGAAAAAAGATCTTTTGGGAGAAGGTAACGGAACACTGATGCCATACGCATCCATTCAAAGTGCCAAATATGATCGACTCGACAAACAAATGAATGTTTATGACGTGGGTATAAATTGGTTAATTAAAGGGCACACCAGCAAAATCACACTTGATTACCAAAGCCGGCCTTACTTCGAGCAGCAAGGTCCCGATATTACCCGGGCCGGAAGGAAAAGTCAGGTAGTGATGCAATACCAGATTTTTTTCTAAGCTATTTTTTTTTTGGATAAGGTAAAGTCGCGCCTGTGGTTGGCGCGACTTTTTTATTGTTAGTTATTCCGAACCGCTATACACCTAAAACCGCTGGATCAAAATTTATAGTAATTTTGCCGACAATACACCACTATGGACTTCAAGGAAATATTTTCAGTATCGCTAATTCTCTTTTCAGTAATTGATATTATCGGAGCTATCCCTTTTATTATTACCATTAAAAAACGTGAGGGAAGAATCCACGCTGAAAAGGCCACCATTATTTCAGCGGTACTCATGGTTGGATTTCTTTTCCTGGGTCAGTCCATCTTAAAACTTTTCGGACTCGATGTAGAATCTTTTGCCGTAGCGGGTGCTATTGTAATCTTTATAGTGGCTATGGAAATGATTCTTGGGATGACCTTGATCCGGGACGACCCGGATTCGCATGGGTCTGGTTCAATTGTACCCTTGGCATTTCCACTCATTGCCGGAGCTGGTACGCTCACAACCATTCTTTCGCTGCGGGCAGTGTACGATCAAACTAATATCCTTATTGGTATTCTGCTTAATCTACTCTTTGTCTATTTAGTGTTGCGCTCCTCATCCTGGCTGGAGCGTAAACTAGGCAAGTCGGTATTCGCTGTATTACGTAGGGTATTTGGCGTAATCCTGCTGGCCATTGCCGTAAAGATTTTTAAGGATAATGTGAGTTTCAGATGATCCGTATTTATACAGACGGAGCAGCGCAAGGCAACCCGGGACCGGGCGGTTATGGAACGATTCTGAAATTTAACCATCATATAAAAGAGCTTTCGGAAGGATTCAGACTTACAACCAATAATCGTATGGAGTTGATGGCCGTGATCATCGGGCTGGAAGCTATCAAGAAAATGGGCATACCGGTTACTATCTACTCAGATTCAAAATACGTTGTTGATGCTGTCGAAAAAGGATGGATTTGGGGTTGGGAAAAAAAGAATTTTGCAAAAAAGGCGAATGCCGATTTATGGCAACGATACATTCCGTTGCATCACAGATTCAAGCCAAAATTTGTATGGGTGAAGGGCCATGCAGGGCATCCAGAAAATGAGCGTTGCGACCAACTGGCAGTTGCCGCTGCTGAGGGGGAAGATCTTCTTGTTGATAAATGGTACGAAAAAAATCAGCTCGACCAGAAATAGTTGTGATTTAAACGAATCCCGTATATTTATTTTCTAAACCGAGTGCTTTGTCTACCGAACCTATTTCCATTCATTTCTCTTCGGGCAGTCTTACTGCATTAAATATCTGCCTGGCGATCATCATGTTTGGTGTGGCGCTTGACATTCAATGGTCACATTTTACCCAGTTGACCAAGCAAAAAAAGGCAGTAGCAACAGGTTTGTTTTCCCAATTTATTCTGTTGCCTCTGATAACCGTAATCATAATAGCGTGTTTGCCACTACCCACTGGTATAGCGTTGGGCATGTTATTGGTAGCCTGTTGCCCGGGTGGTAACGTATCCAATTTCTTTACCCAATTGGCTCGGGGTCATGTTGCACTGTCTGTTACTCTTACCGCGTTTTCGTCATTAGCCGCATTCATAATTACGCCTGTCAGTTTTTTTCTTTGGTCGGCTTTGCTCCCGTCACTTTCCTCAGAAATAAAGACCTTTGAGGTTGACTTTGTATCGCTGATGATCAATATGGTTGCCATATTGCTGATTCCATTAATTGCCGGCATGTGGGTTGCTTCCAAATTTCCGGCTTTCAGTAAAAAAATAGCAAGCCCCATCCGTCTGTTATCCATGCTCATGCTTACAGGCTTTATCGTAATAGCTGTTCTAAATAATCAAGAGGGTTTTTCCGCCTACCTGGGCGATGTGTTTTGGATTGTACTTTTGCACAATGGAAGTGGTCTTTTAGGTGCTTATTATTTTAGTGCTGCACTCAAAAACGAAGAAACAGTAAACCGAACAGTTGCTATCGAAACCGGAATCCAAAATTCGGGCCTTGGTTTGATTTTGATTTTCAATTTCTTTGGTGGCAATACAGCGATGGCTGTAGTAGCTGCGTGGTGGGGTGTTTGGCACCTGATTTCCGGATTTGCTTTCGCTGCCTTTGTTCGAACCAGGCCAACAGTTCAAATCATTCAATCCTGAACTAAGACGTGATCCAGAAAATAATCTATCATTATCTTAAAGCCTATTGCGCGATTGCCCTTTGGTTCTATTTCAGGCGTTGGCAAGTTTATAAACACGCTCCCATACCAGATGGGCCCGTGATTTTTGTTGCCAATCATCAAAATGCATTCCTCGATGCCATCCTGATGATCTGTAGTACCAAAAGAACTCCGTGGTCATTAACCCGTGCAAATGTTTTCAATAAACCTTTGGTAAAAAAATTTTTAACCATCATTAAAATGCTTCCTGTCTACCGTTTTCGTGATGGTTTTAGTACACTGCGCAAAAATGACGAGATGATCGAAAGCTGTGTAAACTTCCTGACGAGTGGTAAAAGCATTTTAATTTTTGGAGAAGGTAATCATAATGATCAGTATTTTCTGAGACCACTACAAAAAGGCTTCGCCCGAATCGCTTTAGCAGCTGAAGAAAAAAATAGTTGGAAGTTAGGAGTGAAAATAGTACCTGTTGGATTGCAATATGATTCGCATGGAGATTTTCGATCCCGTGCGCTTGTAAGTTTCGGCACACCCTTGGTAGTTAATGAGATCTTAAACTCCTCAAAGATCACACCTGATAATATTGAGATCCTAATCAAGAAAACTGAGGCAGCGTTCAAACCGCTAATGCTTCATATTAATGCAGATCAATATGAAAATAGGTTAGCCTATTTGCAGGCGCACCGACAAATAAAGAAAGATCTGGTTGAACAATTGAAAGCTGATCAGATCCTGGTCGATCAGGCTAATTCGACCGAAGCCAGCACAGAAAAACCTAAGCAGGAATCCGGCAAATGGTATAATCCCATTTACCTATACCAATACATCAATCACCTCTTCCCGAGGTTGATTCTTCAATGGATCTTGAGAACTAAAGTAAAAGACCCTCAGTTTATTGGCTCACTTAAATTTGCCCTTGGTTTCGTTTTGGTGCCAATATTTTATTTGATCCAGACAGGAGTATGTTTTCTACTAACTGGCTCAGCTATGATCTCAACTATCTATTTTATTTCTCTCCCACTTAGTCTCGCGCTAAGAAGATATTGAAGCTTCTCTTTCAATTAGACGAATACCTAAATGATTTAACTCCTCTAAAACAGGGTCGTAAAATTCTTTAACCACAGGAATTACTACACCTCTGCTTTTTATTTTTCCCTGAAGCAAAAGTTTTGCAGCAATGCCGAGTGGTAACCCAACTGTTTTGGCCATTGCTGTGTTTATCTCATTATCCCCAGTGGCCGTCAGGTACGCCTGAATTTCTTTATGAGTTCCATTTATTACATACCGAAACCGGTGCCACATCACAATAAAATCTTTTTCACCTGGTTTTAGCTTCCACTTCTTACCAAGGATGTGCTCCAATAGTTGTGCGGGTGTACCCTTTTCCAATCCGATCATTTCATCGGAAAAGAAACCACTCCAATGAAGTCTGCTTAGCTCTTCTCCTTGTTCAGATAAATTAAACAAAGAACAAATTTTTTCTTCCACCGATTTAGATGGATGAAAATCCAAAAAGGAATTAATGAAATCCCGATGCGTCATCGTAACAACACCTTCCATTTGGAACGAATCATCGCAGCAGCCTAATTGTACC
>JBEBJH010000207.1:0-8427 GCA_040079965.1 Cyclobacteriaceae bacterium | reverse complement strand
CCCTCCATCCCCAGAACTGCAAGCCCAATCAATAAGAAGCCTGACTGGGCCACCGAAGAGTATGCGAGCATACGTTTGGGATTGGTCTGCGCGAGGGCCGACAGGTTGCCTACCAAAATTGAGAGTATTGAAATGACTGCCACTATGGATTGCCAAGGAAAACCTGATTGGCCAAACAGGTGGATAGCTAATACAACTTTTACCAGAATTGCTATTCCGGCCAATTTCGGTACTACTGATAGAAAGGCAACAACCGGAGTGGGTGCAGATTCATATACATCGGGTGCCCATAGGTGAAAGGGTACTGCAGTAATCTTAAAAAGAAATCCGGCCAGTGTAAGTAATGATCCAACAAGTAACAAAGTGGATTTTGTTTCGATAAGTGTATTTAAGAATTGATCGGAAGAAAAATCAAGCGTGCCGGAAAGCCCATAGATCAATGATATTCCATAAATCATGCAAGCGGTGGCGGCCGTCCCGAAAAGAAAGTACTTCAAACTTCCCTCTGAGCTTTTTTTATCAAAGCCAAAGCCTGCAAGAATATATGAGCTAAGGGAAATTAATTCCAGCGAAAGCAGGACCATTATAAAGTTCATGCTCATGGCTAATAAACATGAACCAAGTACAATGGCCGAGATAAGCAGAACATACTCGGACGAGGTGTCTTCTTTCTTTTGTCTGGATATAATTACAGTTAAAAATCCACCGACAAAAAAGAGGAGTTTAAAGAAAGAAGAGAAATCGTCTAGTCGCATCAGACCACCAAAGAGAGAGGTCGGTTGTTGTGGCCAGGTTTCGATAATAAGAAAGAAAGAAACTACGTAGGTTGCCAAAGCAAGACCATGGAGAAGCGCCTGCTTATTTTTTTTGAGGATCAATCCCAGAATGATCGTAATGATTAGTGAAGCGGTCAGAATTATTTCCGGCAACAAATGCCCAACACTCTCGGAAATCGTTGTAAGCTGATCCTTCAGGTCCATTAGGGCTTACGGTGTTAGGAGTTTTTCAAATAAAAACCAGGAGCTTACAAAATCGATGGCAAAGGGGTTGATATAGTTTAGCAATAGTTGAGGAAGTATTCCAAAAACCAGAGCCGCAACTGCTAGTGGTAATAGCATGGTATATTCCCTACGATCCAAATCAGGTAAGTCCATGAGCGAACTTCGTACAGCATAGGTTCCATAAAACATGCGCTGGATAGTCCAGAGGTAGTAAGCAGCACCCAACAACAGACCTATCGTTGAAGTAATGGCCATCCAGACCGGTACGAGTCCGTTTACAGTGTGTGATTGAAAGGCTCCGAAGAAGATCATCACCTCGCCCATAAAGCCGGCAAAACCTGGCAGGCCCATGGAAGCAAAAAATGCTATTAGTACAAAAGCTGTGTAAGCTCTCATTTTTGTTGCAAGTCCGGAATAGTTTTCAATCAATCTGTCATGAGTGCGATCGTACAATACACCCGCAATCAGGAATAACATGGCTGAAATAATTCCATGACTAAACATCTGGTAAACCGCCCCTGTAATTCCTTCTACCGTAGCGGAAGCAATACCCAACAAAACAAAACCCATGTGCGAAACGGAGGAGTAGGCAATCAACCGTTTAAGATCCCGTGAGGCCAAGGCATTGAGTGCACCATAGATAATTGAAACCAACCCAATAAAACCTACCAACCAACTAAAATGAATAGCTCCATCAGGAAAAATTGGGTAGGCAAAACGCAACAGACCGTATCCTCCGAACTTGAGGAGCAAAGCTGCTAGAATTACTGAGATCGGTGTGGGTGCTTCGACATGCGCATCGGGAAGCCAGGTGTGAAAAGGCACAGCCGGCAGCTTGATAATAAAGCCAATGAACAACAAAAGAAAGGCCCATAATCTGAAGGAATAAGGTCCCAGGTATTTGTCAGAATTCAATGAGAGCACCGATCCGGGAATCAGATTATTGCTATCCTGCATGTACAGGACGTTGAACGTATGAACAAGTTGTTCATTGGAATCAGGAGTTTTAACAGATAGGTAAAGTCCAACGATTACCAGTAAGATTAGGATAGAACCAAGGAGTGTGTAAAGAAAAAATTTGATGGAAGCATACTCTCTTTTCGGTCCGCCCCAGATTCCGATAAGGAAATACATAGGCAGCAACATGAATTCGAAGAATACATAGAAGAGTAAAAAGTCAAGTGCACAAAAACTCCCGATAATGGCACCATTGAGAATGAGTAAAAGAATAAAATATCCTTTTTGATTTTTTTCGATTGTCCACGATGAAATGGTGGCGATCAACATGATGCCGACCGACAAGGCAACCATGGGCAAACTCAAGCCATCAAGTGCGACAAAATATTCTGCTTTCAAGATCCCCCACGTTCCTAGTTCCAGCGAAATCCATGGAATTTTTTCAATGAATTGGAAGCCGGCTCTGAATGAATATCGATTAATTATCAAAATGAGAATTATTACCTGTATGATACTGATGGTAAGACTAAGCACCCGAAAACTATTATGTAATCTGGCTGGGATAAGGATCGCCAGCAAGGCAGCCAGGATAGGAACGAAGATCAGGTAAGAAAGTAGAGACATCAGTATAGGATCCAAAATATAAAAATAACGAGCCCGGCCATTGCCCAAAGCAAGTATGACTGAATTTTTCCATTGGCCAACGATCGGGTCATGGACCCAATGCCTCGCGTGCTGTAAGCTGTGCCGTTTACAAAACCATCCAACAGATTACGATCCGACCAACTAACTACATGCGCCAAGGTAACTTGTAAGTAGGCAAGTCCGTGAATAAAGGTATCAATCCATTTTTTATCAAACACTGAAGTAATACTGGAGAGGAAAAGTGTGAATCTGACTATCCGGTCGTTTAACCAATCAAGATAAAATTGTGGAGACAGTAAATCCGATTGCATCGTGAGTTCCTTTTGACGATAGATAAAATATCCAGTCACCAGGGAAGTAGAAATTAATATGAGGGATACAAGAGTGATAGTAATATCTGTATGGGTCGATGATGGCACTAGTCTGCCTATGATCGAGGTAAGTTGCCATGAGTCCTGCGCAAACAGAAAGGTAATTGCTCCCAACGAAAGCATAAGAACAGGAACTCTCATGATGAGAGGCACTTCCTGGATTTGAATTTCATTCTTGGGTTTATTAAAAAAAACAAACCACACCAACCTGAAAATATAGAGCGGAGTTAGAAATGTTACTATCCAGGCAGCTCCCATTATGACCCAACGCCATGAAATTGCGGAGCTGGCCCAAACGCTCATTTCACTAAGGATTAATTCTTTAGACAAAAATCCTGAAGTGAGTGGCAAGCCTGCCAACGCGGCAGAACAAATAATAAATCCTAGAAATGTAATCGGTAGTTTTTTTCTAAGTCCACCCAGATTGCGGATGTCCTGAACATCCATCGCATCGGGTGTATGATGCTGGGCCTGATGCATAGCATGGATGATTGAGCCAGCGCCCAGGAATAGGCCGGCTTTAAAAAATGCGTGGTGCAGCAAATGCAGATAGCCGCTTTCTGTAGCCCCCGATCCGATGGCCATCACCATAAAGCCTAACTGAGAAATAGTAGAGTACGCCAGAATTCTTTTAATGTCAAATTGGAAGAGAGCCCCTATTGCGCCAGCTATAGCGGTAATAGATCCAATGACAGAAATAAGAACAAGGCAATCCGGAGTGAAAACAGGTTCAATCCTTACCAGCAAGAAAACGCCAGCGGCTACCATCGTTGCCGCGTGTATGAGTGCTGATATCGGAGTTGGGCCTTCCATCGCATCGGGTAACCAATTGAAGAGCGGGAACTGTGCTGACTTGCCAATTACTCCTATGAAAATACAGATTCCGGCAGCGGTTAACCATGTAGATGATATAGGTGGGAGAGATAATATCTCGAGATTACCAGAAATAGACCAAAGAATCATAAGGCCGATCAGGAATCCGAGATCACCCACTTTATTTATAAGAAATGCTTTTGTTGATGCCCGGGCAGCCGTGTGTTTTTCATACCAATGCCCTATTAAACGATACGAACTAAAGCCTACTAATTCCCAGAAGCAAAAAGTAAGCAGCAGGTTACTGCTCATAACAAGGCCTAGCATAGAAAATGTGAAGAAGCCCAGCAGGCCAAAATATCGCACAAGGCCTTTATCACCGGCCATATAACCTGCAGAGAAAACATGAACCAATAAGGAGACAAAGGAGACAACGGCAGTCATGAGAAGGGCAGGAGTATCCAACAGAAACCCGATGGTGATTGGTTTGTTATTGATAGAAAACCAATCTATCGTAAATTTATTTGTTGGCTGGCTATCAACTTGAAAGAGTAATACACTTGATGCAAGGAAAGTTAAAAGCAAGAGCAAACTGCTAATTAGAGGCGAAAGCCAGGCAAACTTATCTTTGATAAAAAAAGCAACACATGAAGAAACGAGCGGAAGACTGAGTAAAATCAGCGCCAGTAAAAAGGGCGAAGATGAAAATTCAGTTGCTGTCAAGGTTTTTCTTTTAAGTCACTAATCTGATCGGGTACTGACGTATTATAGTAATGATACGTTTTTAAAATAATGGCAATGCCCACAGTCGCTTCGCACACGGCTACAATTATTACAAATAAGGCAAGGAATTGGCCCTCCATCCCTGTTTTTTGAAAATTAAATAAAACGAGATTCAGATTGGCTGCGTTAAACATAAGTTCTATGCCCATTAAAATCATAATAGCATTCTTTTTAGTAAAAATGATCAGCAATCCCGAACAAAAAAGAAAGGCTGATAGATAGAAAAGCAAATCTGTCTTAGCCATTTGTTTTCTTTTTAAATGAAGAAGCTGTGAAGGCAGCACCAATAAGGCAAACAAGAAGTAAAATACCACTCAACTCAAAGGGGGCCGCATACGTGCTCATAAGCTCAATACCAACTTTGTTAATGTGATTGATGAGATATGAATCATTATGAGCATTGATAATTTTAACCTGTTGGAATGAAACGACTAAAACTCCAAAAAGAGCGGTTGAAATTATCACTCCGCTTAACCAATTATGAGAATCCGTGTGAAGTGGCTTTCCGGAAATTTTATTGGTGAGCATAATTCCGAAAATGAGAAGGACCACTACACCACCAGCATAGATAAGCAATTGAGTGATTGCCAGAAATTCTGCTTCTAACAGAGCGTAGATTCCAGCTAGAGAGATCAAACAAACCAGAAGGGCCAAAGCGCCATAAAAAATATTTCGATTCAAGATCATAACGAACACCGAAGCTATGGAAGAGCCAATAAAAAGATATAAAATTATCTCTTGCATCATTCTGATTCTGATTTTGCATGTGGAGGCAAAGGATTTATCCGCGGCTTGAATGCAGGTTTTGCTAAAAGTGGCTTTATTGAAGTATCGGCTGGTGTTGCGACCGGGGTGACAGCTTTAATCTTTTGATGTTCTTCCCATTCTTTTTTTCGGGTCTCAATTTCACCTGGAGTCATGTTGCCAAAAACAAAATTGTGTTCGGTTATATCAAAGGTGGCGAAGTCATACTCCTTGGTCATAGTGAGGCATTCTGTAGGACATACTGTAGTGCATAAGCCGCAAAAGCAACATTTGCCCATGTCGATATCAAATTTGGCTGCATAAATACGTTTGGGAGTCCCATCGGAAGTCTTGCCGAATTCTTCAGCCGACCGGATCGGTTCAATTGTGATGCAATTGACCGGGCACACTTTTACGCACTTATCGCACACAATGCAATCCTCTATTTCATTGTGCAATTTATACCGGCCATTATCGGGAACAGGAATGGTTTCGAAGGGATATTGTACAGTGGCAATTCCGGTTTGCTTATCAAAATAGCCTGCTTGCTGAATTGAAATTTTGTTTCTGCTTTTTCTTGCCTTAAAGATATGGGATAAGGTAAGCGAGAGGCCTTGTACGAGCGTCCTTGAGGTAAGGGCAAAATTCGACCAATACGAGAGTTTATTTTCCATTCTATCTTAAAACAAAAATAGAAGGAAATTGCTTAACGCCTTTACGAAGGCTTCTTAATGGTGAAATAAAAGGTGCTGCCTTTACCTTCTTCACTTTCCAGCCAGATTTGGCCGCCATTTTTCTCAACAAATTCTTTACAAAGGATCAGGCCAAGTCCGGTGCCCTTTTCATTAGCTGTGCCCCGGGTGCTGTAGCCAGAAGTTTTGTCAAAAAGTATTTTCTGTACTTCCTGGCGGATACCCACGCCATAATCTTTAACGGCAATAACATAGAAGTCATTTTGATCTTTGGCAGAAACTTCAATGGTACCACCACTTTCGGAGAACTTTATCGCATTAAGAATCAGATTTCTGAATACAAGGTTAATCATGTTCAGGTCGCCCCATCCCGTAACTCCGGGACGTATACTATTCACCATCTTTATTTCCTTGAGATGGAGTGAACTTAACAACTTAAAATTTTGATCCACAATCGAGGCAAGATCTATTTTCTCAGGTTGGATCTTCAACTTATCCATTTGAAGCAATGCCCAATCCAACAAATTATTTATTAATGTGCGGGTATGATTAAATTGAATCTTTAGCTCCTGGGTAAGTTTAACAAACTCATCCTGCGTAATTTGTTTGTTATCGGCAAGATTTAATAATCCATACAAAGCATTGATAGGGGATCGTAAATCATGCGATATAATAGAGAAGAATTTATCTTTTACTTGATTTAGCTGTTCCAGTTCTATGCTTCGCCTCTTTATTTCTTCCTGGTGTTCAATCAGCAGGTTATTGATGCGCTTTCTTCGTTGGCCGCTTCGATAAACGGTGAAGAGCAGAATTACGGTAAGGGCCATCACTACTACTAAAATGTTGCTAAGAAACTCCTGTCTTCTCAATTCAGTATCTTGTTCTGTTTTGGCCTTACTCAATTCAGCTATTTCAAAATCTTTTGTTTCAGTTTGAAAACGAAGTTGATCCTGGAAAATCTTCTCTACCATTTCCTGACTAAAAAGAGAGTCCTCAAGCTGTTTGAAGTTTTTATGATAGGCTAACGCACTTTTAAAATCTTCTTTTTTCTCGGCAAGCTCAGAAAGTTGTTTGAAGCAATTTATTTCCATCCTTTCAGCGTTGAAACTTTTTGCTGCCTCCAAGCTTCTCTCGATAAGTCCTTGCGCCTCATTAAATCTTTCCTGATCAATTAAAATTCTACTAACGCCAAGATTTACTTCAGCAACCCCAAATTCATTGCTTGCTTGCCGGTATAACATGGCAGCGGTATCGTAGAAGGCCAGGGCTTTGTCAGGATCACCTTTCTCAAAATGAAGTTGTGCCAGGTGATTTAATGCGCGCGGTTCAATCACTGTCAGTTTTCGGGATCGGATTCCCAATAAGGCCTTTTGCAGATATTCTTCCGATTTCTGATAATCTCGCTTTTTTAAATAAACGTTGCCAATCGCCTCCTGATCATACGGAATTCCATCAAGGTCATTAATGATTTGGCTTATCTCTTCACTGACTCTAAAGTGATCCAATGCCAAATCGTATTGACCTAGTTCATTAAGCACCCTGCCAATGTTATAGATTGCTACGGTCATCTTTAAAGAATCGTCAATTGCTCTTGCAACCCTATAAGACTGAGTGAAATAGTAATAGGCCTCGTCATATTTTCCGATATCATGATAATCGTTTCCAAGAAAATTGAGAGACTCGGCAATAGCTGCACTATCACCCTGGGCAATTACTAATTGGAGGTTTTCATTGTCAAATTTCATAGCAGTGGTGTAATCACCACTGATGGTTGCAAGAAAGCCTTCTTGTGAATAGGCTAATGATTTCCCCCAACTCCAATTATTTTTTTCGGCCAGACCAAAAGCTTCTCTGGAAAATTTTTCAGCTTTTGGTAAGTCTTTGTATTGATACTCTTTTGAAAGCGCAATTAATGTTGTGAAACGCGAAGAATCAGAAATAGAGTTATTTAAAGAATTCTCCAGGCTATCCAGATTTATTTGGGAAAAAGATACTTGTGTTCCCAACAAAAGCAATAAGGAGAAAATGCAGGTAATGTTTCTTTTCATTCGCATCACAACAACAATTTCCAAAGTGAACAAATAACCAGCAATAGCAAAGCCGCAGGCGTTAAAAATTTCCAGCTTAGTGAAGTAAGTTGGTCAATACGAATGCGCGGGTAAGTCCATCGCACCCATATCTGGAGGGCCACAGTAAAAAATGTCTTTGACACTAACCAAAAAATTCCCCAAACATGAAAGCTAATGGATTCGGGCGTACCCGTAGTCCAATTGGCTAAGGCTATTGATCCTATATTAGGCAGTGGTGTATTCCAACTTCCCCAGAATAATATCACACCGGCAAAACTTACTAAAAGCATCATTGCATATTCGGCCAACATGATTACTGCCCAGCGAAATCCTGAATACTCTGTTTGAAAAC
>JBEBJH010000206.1:0-8622 GCA_040079965.1 Cyclobacteriaceae bacterium | reverse complement strand
TTTGAATCCGTTACTTCTTTGATAACTGATTTCAAGCGTTCTTCAAACTCACCTTTATACTTCGCGCCAGCCACGAGCAAACCCATGTCCAGCGAAACAAGAATTTTTGATTTCAGATTTTCAGGTACATCGCCATTAACAATGCGTTGCGCCATCCCCTCTACAATGGCAGTCTTACCAACACCTGGTTCACCCAATAGTATTGGGTTATTTTTTGTTCTGCGCGAAAGAATCTGTAACACGCGCCTGATTTCTTCATCGCGGCCAATAACAGGATCAATCTTACCCTTCTTAGCAAGATCGTTCAGATTCTTTGAGTAACGTTCCAGCGATTTATATTTTGCCTCAGCATTTTGATCAGTCACTTTAGCGCCACCACGTAATTCTTTTATGGCCTTTACAAGGGTCGACTTTTCAAACCCTGCATCTTTCATAATGGAAGACACTTTGTCTTTGGTGGCAAGTAGCGCCAACAACAAGTGTTCTATTGCTACGTACTCGTCTTTGAATTCGCGTAGTTCCTTCTCGGCATTTTGCAATACGGTGTTAGTCGTGTTTGATAAATATGCCTGTTGGCCAGAAACTTTCGGATAGGCGTTAACAATCTCTTCGAGTTTTGTTTCGAGTATCGTGCTGTTGATGTTAAGCTTCTTGTATAGATAGCTGGAAACGTTTTCATCTGTTTCCAAAATAGCTTTCAGTAAATGACCGGGCTCAATAGCCTGTTGCTGAAGCGAAGTAGCAATCTCTGCCGACTTCTGTAACGCCTCTTGTGATTTTATAGTGAATTTATCAAAGTTCATATTTGATTGAGGTTTTCAATTCACTATCAACAAATTAGAATCCACGTGCACCAAATCGTGTTTTTGAGAAATTTTGTCATTAAATTGTTTGTAATTCAGTAGTTTTCAGACACTTTGACTCAGGCTATGCCAAAAAGAACACCTCGCACAAAATCTTCTAACTCAGCACTGCTCGTTGAAGTTGCCTGGGAAGTTTGCAATCAGGTTGGTGGCATTTATACAGTTATCAGATCAAAAGCTCCCGTTATGGTAGAAAACTGGAGCGGGCATTTCTGTATGATTGGTCCTTATTTAAATAAAAACATTCTCGCAGAACTTGAACCGTTGGAGGATGCTGCCGATGTGTTTGGTTTAGCTGCAGCCAATTTGCGCAAGAAGGGATACGATGTGATTTATGCTGAATGGCTTATTACAGGAAAGCCACGGGTTGTGCTGCTAAACCCAAATGTCATTGAGGAAAAAGTTCTGAATGTTCTCAAATACCTGCTTTGGAAAAACCACGCCATCCGAACCCCGAATAAAAACGAATTGATAAATCAGGTTATTGGTTTTGCTTACCTCACCAAATTGTTTGTTGATGAGCTCGTAAAAATTTCAGGGAATGATCAGCAAATTCTTGCTCACTTTCATGAGTGGATGGCGGGTTTACCTATTCTGGATATCAAGCGGGAGGCCATGCCGGTGAAGACTATTTTCACAACCCATGCAACTCAGTTGGGGCGGCACCTTGCCATTAATTCACCCTTGTTTTATGCACATCTTCCTTTCTTTCGATGGGAAGACGAAGCTGGCAAATTTGGGATTGAAACAGAGGCTGCCATCGAATATGGTTGCGCACAAAGTTGTGATGTGATGACCACTGTTAGTGATGTAACCGCCCGGGAGTGTAAGCATCTGTTGAGAAGAAACCCGGATTTTATCCTTCCTAATGGATTAAATATTCAACGATTCGAAGCCTTGCACGAATTTCAAAATTTGCATTCAACGTATAAAGAGCAGATCCATGAGTTTATTATGGGTCATTTCTTTAATTCTTATTCTTTTGATCTTGACAAGACCGTGTATTTTTTTACTTCGGGCCGATATGAGTATAAAAATAAAGGCTTTGACATTACACTGGAGGCTTTGGTGCATCTCAACCAACAATTGAAAGAGGAGAAATCCGATCTCACAGTGGTCATGTTTTTTATTACCAAACGCGAATTCTACAGCATTAAACCAGAGGTGTTGCAATCGCGGGCTGTGATGGAAGAAATTCGCCAGACCTGCCAGGCTATTCAGCGTCAGATTGGGAAACGATTATTTTTTGAAAGCACCATCCGGCAAGATCATCGGCTTCCTGAGTTAAACGAATTTGTAGACGAGTACTGGAAGTTAAGGTATCGAAGAACCATTCAGTCCTGGAAGAGTAATAAGATGCCGCTTCCGGTAACTCATAAGTTGGTGAGTGAAGAAACTGATGAGATTCTCCAATTCCTTGTTCGCAGGGATTTGCTGAACAGGAAGGAAGATAAAGTGAAAATTGTTTATCACCCTGATTTCATTAATTCTACCAACCCGCTGTTTGGAATGGATTACAGTCAGTTTGTTCGTGGTTGTCACTTAGGTATTTTTCCAAGTTACTACGAACCGTGGGGCTATACCCCCCTCGAATGCATGGCTAGTGGTGTACCAGCAGTAACCAGCGATCTTAGTGGTTTTGGGGATTACTTGCTGCGCAATATGCCTGATTATGAAAGAGGAGGAATGTTTGTAGTAGAGCGCGGCAAACGTACTTTCGATTGGAGTGCTCGTCAGCTGGCATCTTTTCTTTACAAATTTTTACAGCAAGACCGCAGAAGTAGAATCATGCAGCGCAATAATGTAGAAAATTACTCTGCTGCGTTTGACTGGGTTAATTTGGCGCGACATTACGAAGAGGCTTATCAATCCGTATTGAATTGATTTAAGTATCAGCTGAACAACTTACGTGAATAAAAAATTAAGGGTATTCCATATACGGCTATCATGGCGTAAGCCATTAACTCATACCCTTTGGCAACTAAATCGATAATGCCTACCTGAGCCAATATGAGTGATGCGACAAGTGCGACCGATGAAATCAGAGCTTTATAAATTTTTTTAATCGGAGCTTTCTGGCGCTCGGCAACTTCCGTTTCAACACGATTGATAAAAGCGTGAATCATACCGGTAGCAGTTTCAACTAACGTCCATCCTACAACAATTCCAAAAATCACGATGAGTATTGGATGAGAAGACTTTAAGATCTCAAGCCAGGGCACGGTGGCTTCTAAAACTGTTTTATCTGGATAGTAAGCTAAGATTGCAAAGTAGGTGAGAAACCACGGTATTGTCATTAGCAAACCTGAAATAAAACCAGCGGCAATGCTTTCGCGTCTCGATTTAATTTCCCGATAGGTGAAAAATGAAGCCGGGTATACAGCCAGGTTATAACCTACATAAAGAAAACCTGTCCAAATCAAAATGCCGGGCCCGGGAACTTCCTTACGATAGCTGGTATCCCAATTCGTAAAGACGTTAAAAATTTCTGCCCCTTTGCTATTGAACACTATGATGGTAAATAAGATGTAGGCTGCAAAGAGTGCAACAGTTCCAATGGTTTCCAATTTAGCTATCACATCCTCGCCTTTATAATTAAGAAACCCTACCAGCATAATAATTATAACCACACCTACCCAGGGACTGAAGCCTAGCGTGCTATGCAGAATTTCTCCTGCCGCAGATGCCATTACGGCTATGATTAAGATCGCCAGTAGCAAATACACAATCTCATAAAAGATCCAGGCGGGACCAATCAGTTTTTTCAAAAGTGATTTATAGTCATACACCTGCCATTGACGACAAGCCTCCATAGACAGAATAGACATGATAGAGAAGCCCAGAAATATTGCGAGTCCACACACCCAACCGCTGGCTCCAAACTTTGCTCCGTATTCAATAATCTCCCGACCAGTGGCATAGCCACCACCAATGAGCACAGATTGCAAAATTATTCCTGGTAATACAATGCGTTTAAGAGTACTGTTCATAGAGCGAGTTGAATGAAGACAGGTGGATTCCCGCGTCAGGGCGCAAGATTAAGATTAATTTCCAAACTTCCATTTAGCTATTTAACGGATTCAATTTTGATTCTAAGAACAGTAATCGGTGATATGTGCCACCTGTATAATAGGGCTATTTTATTTGGTCCGATTGTGCTAACTTCCTTGCAAAATCATAACGACTACATATGACAACCTCACGTAGAGAATTTCTTAAAAAGAGTGCACTGGCAGTTGCCGGTAGCTCCTTGCTTTCCTCATCTTTATTTGCTGCTTCTGCAAAAAATGAGTTAATGGGTTTGCAATTGTATTGTGTGAAAGACGAAATGAAGGTCGATCCGCTGGGCACCTTAAAAGAACTTGCCAAGATTGGTTATCAAAACGTAGAGCATGCCAATTACGTGAACAGAAAGTTTTACGGCTGGACACCCGCTGAATTTAAAAAAGTATTGGGGGATCTGGGTATGAAAATGCCAAGCGGACACACCGTGCTAGGGAAACAGCATTGGGATGAGGCCAAAAAAGACTTTACCGATTCGTGGAAATATACTGTGGAGGATGCAGCCTATATGGGCCAGCAATTTGTGATCAGTCCCTGGATGGACTCTAAAGTCCGTCAATCATATGATGAACTGATGAAGCAATTGGAGACTTTCAACAAGTCGGGCGAATTGTGTAAAAAATCAGGAATGAAGTTTGGGTATCATAATCATGATTTTGAGTTTTCTGAAAAACTGAATGATAAAACGTTGTACGACATTATCCTGCAGAATACAGATCCAAACCTTGTAATGCAACAGCTTGACACTGGCAATTTGTATAATGGTGGGGCAAAGGCTATTGATATTGTACAAAAATATCCAGGCCGGTTTGAATCTCTGCATGTGAAAGATGAGATCGTGGGTTCAGACAAAGAAAAGTATGAAAGCACGATATTGGGAACCGGAATAGTCAGCGTTAAAGAGGTAATCGATCTGTGCCGTAAATCCGGGGGAACGATCCACTTTATCATTGAGCAGGAATCTTATCAGGGTAAAACTCCGCTACAATGCATGAAGGAAGATTATGAGATAATGAAGAAGTGGGGGTATTGATTCTTAGGATCTAAACCAGATTATTATGCTGGGCGAGCTGAGTAAAGAGGAAATTGAAGGTGTGCTCAATTCCAATGTAATTGGGAGAATAGGGTGTGTGGGTGATGAGCGTGTGTATGTAGTGCCTATTACCTATGTGTATGATCACGGATATGTAATCGGCCACACTACCGAGGGAATGAAAATTGAATTCCTGAGACAGAATCCTGAATGTTGCTTTGAGGTGGATGAAATGAAAAGTATCTCAAACTGGCAAAGTGTGATTGCCTGGGGTACTTTTGAAGAGTTGGAGGGTGAAGCGGCAGACAAGGCTATGGAAAAATTAGTATCCAAACTGTTGCCACTGGTTCCGAGTGAAACCAGCCATGCAAGCAGAATGGGGCCTACGTCATCCAG
This sequence comes from Cyclobacteriaceae bacterium, assembly GCA_040079965.1. GTDB lineage: Bacteria > Bacteroidota > Bacteroidia > Cytophagales > Cyclobacteriaceae > ELB16-189. The sequence goes on along the minus strand of JBEBJH010000206.1, from coordinate 3,267 downwards.
GCGTACTTCTACGCTGACCACTAATAGCCCGATTGTTTACCGCATTCTGTTAAAAGATAAGTCGGGCCGTTACGAACGATAAGACTTTTATTTCTTTAGCATCGGAAACAATCTGCGGAGATCTTCTTCTTTAGGCTGGGTTCCATATTCACAAATTTCAAAAGCTTCTGCGTTTTTCACACCCGTAGCTTTTTCTTTTCCATACCACTGTTCCAACGATTTTCTCACCTCGGGTGTAATGGGTACGACTGAACGACCAGCAAGCCATTTCTTTCGGTCGGCCGGATTTTTAGGAACTTCATTCAGGTATCCGCCAATCCAGGGCAACCATTCATACACTTGCGATTCGTGGGCGCTAAGCGCATGAATTTTTTGATCGTATACGGAAGTTATATCCACAGCAACATCAGGACGGAATGCATTAGGTCGCTGGAAGAAATCCTGGGAGTACAAAAACACCGGGTTCTTTTTTAATGGTGCGGTATCGGGAGCCACATTAGGAACGGCCACCATATAGGCGGCATCTTGCACCAGCACTCCCGTGTAGCGATGGTCGGGGTGATAGTCATTTGGCCGTGGCGCAATAACAACGTCTGCATTCCATTCTCTTATCTTCCTGATAATTTGCAATCTGATCGCTAACGTAGGCAACAATTCACCATCATGATTATCGAGTACATCGTAAGTAACGCCAAATCGTTTGCCAGCCTCCTGGGCTTCCGCGATTCTGCGCTTAGCCAGGGCTCCACCACCTTCACTCTGGTGACCGGCATCGCCATTGGTCACGGAGACAAATTTTACTGCGTACCCCATCGAGGCAAACAAAGCAGCCGTACCCCCCGCATCCATGTCACAATCATCGGGATGCGCTCCGATTACAATGATTCTGGGAGTGGTATTTTGAGCGGTGACTACAATTGAACTTAATAAGAAAATTGCGATGATTAATTTTTTCATGATACTAGTGTTTATATCCGTTGCTTAATTCCTGACTTATACCTTACAATTTATTAAATTGAGAGTAGAAAGTATAATACTCTACTCTAATTGATTCGCACTTATGAAAAATATTTTCCTGTTGATGGGACTTCTTACTTCCTGGCTCGGATTTGGTCAAAAGCCTGAATCATCAATTTTAAAAATTAAACAGGCGAGTGATTTTGATTTTTCCGGAGACGGAACTGCATCAGCCTGGGCATCGACCGAGTGGACTAAGGTCCCACATCGCGCGGGGGCAAAGACCTATGAAACCAGGATTAAACTCTTGTATTCGGCCACTGGTATCTACGGACTTTTCTATTGCGAGGATGAAATCATAACCTCTACTCTGCGCGAGGACTTTACGGATCTGTATAATGAAGATGTGGTTGAGATTTTTTTCTGGACCGATGAGTCTAAACCCCTCTATTTTGAATACGAACTTTCTCCCCACAATTTTGAATTACCCATTCTGGTGCCGAACTCCAATGGCAACTTTTTAGGTTGGTTGCCCTGGCACTATGACGGAGATCGGAAAACCCGACATGCCACTAAGATAACGGACAAAGCATGGACTGCAGAATTCTTCATTCCCTATGCCTTATTAAAGCCACTCGATAATGTACCTCCCGTAAAGGGCACAAAGTGGCGGTGTAACTTTTATCGAATTGATTATGATAGTGGATCCTCTGAATGGTCGTGGCAAAAGACACGCACCAACTTTCACGACTTCAAAAAATTTGGGACTATTTTATTTGATTAAGCGGTTGATCCACAAATTGATTTCAGCAGCCAGCACCGGCAGCAGATTTTGTTTAGCGGCTTTGAAGCTGTGATCTGCGCCTTCTATCTTAACTAACGTTGCAGTAGAAAGCTTTTGACAAAGCGGTTCGATCAACGCCCATTCAGCCAGCGCATCGCGGGTACCTTGCAGGAAGAGCATCGGAAGTTTTATTTTCTCAAGATGGGCGGCTCTTTCAATAGAAGGTTTGCCAGCCGGGTGTAGTGGAAAGCCAACAAAAGCAATTCCCTTAACAGAGGAAACCGGATGCGCGGATAAATATTGTGAAGTCATGCGGCCACCAAACGATTTGCCACCAGCAAAGATTGGAGCAGTTGGAAAGAGTTCATGCGCTTTGCCAATGGCTGCCGCCACGGCCTGATGCGCCACCGCTGGAAAATCGGGTCGCTTTTTCTTTTGCTCCATGTAAAGAAAATTATAGCGAAGCGTGGCAATTCCATAGTTGGCCAACTCAGTCGACAACTCTTTCATGAAAGGATGATTCATGCCAGCACCTGCTCCGTGGGCAAAAACAAAAATTGCTTTTTGATTTTCGGACGAAGTTATTTCGGCAGACAATGTTTCTCCGCCTGGTAGAAGAATTGTAGTTGATTGAATTGCAAACACTTTACTAAAATAAAACTTTTTCTGGACTTAAGTCTGTTAGTCCTTTACTCACTTCTCAAACTATTAACCGGGTTTGCCATGGCAGCTTTGATAGATTGGTAGCTCACGGTAAGTAACGTGATTAGCAATGCACCAATACCGGCCATGGCAAAAATCCACCACGCCATGTCACTTCGGTATTGATATTTCTGCAGCCAGTTGTTCATAAAGTACCACGCCAGCGGCATGGCTAAAAACAACGAGATGCCCACAAGAAAAACAAAGTCTTTCGACAGCATGCCCCAAAGATTAACTACACTGGCGCCCATTACTTTGCGCACTCCAATTTCTTTGGTACGTTGTTCAGCAACAAAACTGGCCAGCCCGAAGATACCCAAACAACTGATGAAGATAGCAAGCACGGCAAAGAAGCTGGCGAGTTTACCCACACGTTCTTCATCGCTGAACTTGCGTTCGTATTCGTCATCAACAAACTCATAAGCGAAAGGTGATTCAGGATTATATTTGGTAAACACGGTTTTAATTTTTTCGATAGCTTCGTGAGCACCCATGTCGGGATTGAGTTTTAGGATGGCGAGGTTTACATTGTCATACTGGTCTATATGCCATAGCGAAGCACGCACCGGTTCGTAAGGCGATTCGATAATCATGTCTTCAATCACACCAATAATGGTGTAGGGTTTTTCGTCCCACGTAAGTGTTTCACCAACTGGATTTTCAAAGCCCAGAAATTTTGCAGCAGCTTGGTTGATGTAGTCTTGCGAACGGTTCTGGGCCATTTGGTGTTCGTAATCAGCATACTTTCCTGCAAGAGAAGCTGCTACATCGCCGTAGCCACCGAGCTCTGACCACATAGATGTAGATGGTTCTGAAGCACCGTC
>JBEBJH010000404.1:0-1951 GCA_040079965.1 Cyclobacteriaceae bacterium | reverse complement strand
GTAAGCTCAACCCGAATCCGAAAAGCGCTTTCCGAAGGCGACATTGACACAGCAAACCATTTTCTTGGGCGACCTTATTCGCTCTCAGGACGAGTAATCAAAGGCGATAAACTTGGAAGAGTGTTGGGATTTCCTACTGCTAACATCGACCTGGATTCACACGACAAACTAATTCCTGCCGAAAGCATTTATGTAGTTAAGGTAATGCACGAAAATAAAACCTATGGGGGCATGTTGTACATCGGCACCCGGCCTACGGTAAATGGCACCCGAAGATCCATTGAGGTAAACATCTTCGAATTTTACAAAGACATTTATGGGGAGACGATCCAAATTTCCTTTCTGAAACTTTTACGTACCGATTCAAAATTCAATGATCTTGAATCACTCAAGCATCAACTTCAAAAAGATAAGGAATCATCCCTACAGGTCTTAAAAGATCATGCACTTTAACCTATTTGGAATTTGGGTTCAGGAGTCTGAGATTTGTTTTAAATGGAAACTGTATGATCAACAAAGTAGTATCGGGGGCTGATGACGCTGTGCGAGACATTGATGACAACGCCACATTAATGCTTGGTGGATTTGGCCTTTGCGGAATTCCCGAAAACTGTATTCAAGCGATTTTGAAAAAGGGCGTTAAGGGACTTACCTGTATCTCTAATAATGCAGGTGTGGATGATTTTGGAATAGGCTTGTTGCTAAAGACAAAACAAGTGAAGAAGATGATTTCTTCGTACGTTGGTGAAAATGCTGAGTTTGAACGGCAATTACTTTCTGGCGAGCTGGAGGTTGAATTGATCCCGCAAGGCACATTAGCTGAACGAGTGCGGGCGGGCGGGGCTGGTATTCCTGCTTTCTTCACTCCTGCCGGAGTGGGAACAGAAGTAGCAACTGGTAAAGAAGTGCGCGAGTTTGAGGGTAAAACTCATTTGCTTGAACAATGGCTTCGTGCAGATTTTGCAATCGTTAAAGCATGGAAGGGTGATACGGCCGGCAATCTTATCTATAAAGGCACTGCAAGAAACTTTAATCCCATGATGGCCACAGCCGGAAAAATTACCATTGCTGAAGTTGAGGAGTTAGTCCCGGTGGGCGAGTTAGATCCTAACCACATTCATACACCAGGTATTTATGTACAACGAATTTTCCAGGGCTCTAACTATGAGAAAAGAATTGAGCAAAGGACAATCTCTAAATAATTTGATAATTCGGTAATTCGTTGATTGATAATTTGATGAAAATAAATGGAGGCTTTAAAAAAGTACAATCCATACCTAAAGGAAAATCTAATTGTAAAGTTGACATTTCAGTTTGCATTAGATCATGTGAAGTTTGTTGAATTACTAGAAAGTAGTCGTAAGTATGCCATTGCAAACCAGCTTATCCGATCCGGCACATCAATCGGGGCGAATGTGCGCGAAGCGCAAAATGCAGAATCAAAGGCAGACTTTATTCATAAAATAAAAGTTGCCGCGAAAGAAGCGGAAGAAACTGAGTACTGGTTAGAGATTTGTCATCATTCAGATTCATATCCAAATTGTAAAGACCTTCTTGCCCAAATTCTTGGTATTAAAAAAGTGTTATCTAAGATCATTTCTTCGTCAAAGGCATCAACGAATAGCCGAATTAATAAATCATCAAATCAAAATGCTTGACAAAATAGGTATAGCAAAACGAATTGCCAGGGAAGTCAAAGATGGCATGTACATCAACCTGGGCATTGGAATCCCAACCCTGGTAGCCAACTATATTCCATCTATTCTCAATGTTGTGCTTCAATCAGAAAATGGGTTGTTGGGGATTGGACCCTTTCCTAAAGATCATGAAGTAGATCCCGACCTTATTAATGCCGGCAAACAAACCATAACCATGATGCCTGGGTCTGCTTTATTTAGCTCAGCCGAAAGTTTTGCGATGATCCGTGGCGGTCATGTGGATCTAACCATAC
>JBEBJH010000403.1:0-1964 GCA_040079965.1 Cyclobacteriaceae bacterium | reverse complement strand
GGCTGGAATCAAAGAAGCAAACATGGTTGAGCTGGCAGCTTAAACCTTCAGTAGGTGCGCTTCTCATGTCTGTTCTTTTCGGTAGCCTTGGCTGGTGGATTGGCCGATCAACAAATGAAAAGTCTCAAATCCAAACGTTCAATCCGGTTGTTGTGCATGACACAATTTTTGTTGCTTCAAAACCCGATACAATCTTTACTGAGAAAGTGGTATACAAAACCCGACCAATAATCCTGACACGCAATCCTAGCACTACCGATGTGAATAGGTCAATAGAGAAAAATGGAATCAATATGAAAGAAAAGGAGGAACTGGAAAAACTTTTGGTTTCGGGTACAGATCAATAATTATTGATCACTTCTCTTGGTTTGATCTATTTCCATAATCAGATCAGCCCCGTACGCCATAGCTGGAGTTTGATACCCGGCTTTAAAATTCCCGCTGAGAATTTTTTCAGCAATCAGTACAGCAGTTTTTGCCGTCAGCGCATAACCACTTACAGTCTCTAATCTACTTTCTGCGGCTTTACCAGAAGAATTCCGCACCTTGCCCCATAAAAAGCTGCGACCACTTTCGCGTTTCTCATCGCTGGGCCCAGGCTTTTGTTTATCAATTTTTTTCAACATGATTTTTTTTACCCACTGCATTCGTAAAAACCAATTGATGTAGCGCGTGCGTTTTGCATTTTTTATCATGCCGGGTGTGGCCCCGGTATAAACTTCAATATTTGGTATGCCTGTGCTGCGCCATGCGGTTGAGATATCACCCCACGGAATGCAGAGGGTAGGAGTTTTAAATGATCCAAAGTCGACCTCCATACTTTTATCGCCTAATTCGATTCGAACCAGGGACCCGTTCTCACGGATTTTTCCACCATCGCCCAGGCCTTCGGTCATGCTTTTTTTCGTTCCACGCGAAAGACCCCCTTTCGACATAGTGAACGCTAGTTGTAAATGGGTTGCCGATGGCAAACGATTTTTTAAATGAAGCGCGAGGCAATCAGATGGAACTACATCGAAGCCAGTGCCCGGCATGATTGTAATACCAGCAGCTTTTCCTTTTTGATCATAGCCGGTCAACAGTTCAAACACCTGATACTCTCCCGTAATGTCAGTATAATGAGTTTTTGTTTCGAGGCAGGCATCGGCCATAAGTTTAGCCGTATGACGAAAAGGACCTGCCGAATGAATGACAAGGCTTCCTTTTAACAAGAGATTCTTTAGGGCTGTGTTGTTTTGTATCTCAAGGACTTCAAATGGATACCCCGTTTCTTCGCTTTGTTTTTGTAATGCTTCGCGATTGCGACCTGCCAGTATTACATTGAGTTTTTTTGCTTTGCATTCTTTGGCTATCAGTTTACCGGTGTAGCCATAGGAACCATAAAGAATGATCGTGGAGTTTCGCATCTCAATTTGATTTCTCACGCTCCACTTTATCCACAAAATACTTTGTGTCTCCGCGCCATGGAAAAGTGATGTACCGCTTTACAAAGTGCAAGGTAACCCGATCACCTGCCAATGCAACATCCTGCAAATCTTTGATCACTTGTTCATCACTTTTCTCGATAGAGAAATCGCGTGTTTCTGCAATCGGGCTTGTTCCTTTCAGGGCCCCAAATGATTCCATTGAAATTTTACCTTCATACGTTTTAAATATCACACCTTTCTCAGAGACACTTAACACCTTTCCGGCCCAGACGCCCTTCTCATAAACGCCCCAATACATAAACGCCAAAACACCGATTCCCAGAATCAATGCGATGATGAGTATTCTCTTGATGATTTTCATAGTAGTACGGGCTGTCTTTCTTACGAAGCTTTCTGATTCCATAGGGGTTGCCTTTAATGGTTGAGCAAGTTACTCTTTCTCTTTAATCTAATATAGAAATAAACGGCAATTGATATGATAACAAGTGAAATGAATTGGGAATTGGAAAGTAGGTTTTCAATAAGAAATCCACGTTG
>JBEBJH010000205.1:0-8708 GCA_040079965.1 Cyclobacteriaceae bacterium | reverse complement strand
AATATGAGCGAGAAGCGTCAGCATTTTTTGCGCGAGTTTGACTGGATACGCAAAGGCTTGATGTTTGAACCCCGAGGTCATGATATGATGAGCGGAAGTATTTTATATCCACCCTCTGATCCGGCCAACGATGTAGGAATTCTTTTTATCGAAACCAGTGGTTGCTTACCTATGTGCGGTCATGGCACTATTGGCACTGTAACGATTGCCATTGAGGAAGGACTCGTGATTCCTAAAACTCCCGGTATTTTAAATCTGGAAGTGCCAGCAGGATTAGTTCGTGTTGAATACAAACAAGAAGGTAAGAAAGTAAAATCGGTAAAGATCACCAATGTGAAAGCTTACCTCGCAGCCGAGAATATTTTGGCAGATTGTCCAGATCTAGGCGAATTAACATTGGATGTTTCGTACGGTGGAAATTTTTATGCCATTGTTGATCCACAACCTAATTTTCCGGGACTTGAAAATTATACAGCTGATCAGCTAATCAGTTGGAGCCGTGAGCTTAGGAAAAATATTAATAAGAAATATCAATTCGTTCATCCTGAAAATCCAACAATCAACGGATGCAGTCATATTCTCTGGGCAGGGAAAGTAATTGACCCAACGTCAACTGCTCGGAATGCAGTGTTTTATGGTGATAAGGCGATTGACCGGTCTCCGTGTGGTACGGGCACTTCTGCACGTCTGGCTCAATGGTATGCCAAAGGAAAATTGAAGAAGGGGGAGGATTTTATTCACGAAAGTATTATCGGTTCAAAATTCATCGGTCGTATAGAAGAAGTGACTGAATTGAATGGTAAACCTGCTATAATTCCTAGTGTAGAAGGTTGGGCAAAGATCTATGGTTATAACACAATCAAGATCGATCCGGATGATGATCCGTATGCATATGGGTTTCAGGTAATATAATTCAATATTCAATATTGAAAATTCAAAATTGATTCGTGCGTTTTTTTGAATCATGAATTAAAATAAATAGCAATGAAGATTGGAATTATTGGGGGTGGCATCATCGGTTTAAGTTCTGCTTACTACCTGACAAAGGCCGGCCATCAGGTTGCCATTCTTGAGCAAAGTGATTTGAAAGATGGTTGCTCGTTTGGAAATGCAGGCATGATTGTGCCAAGTCATATCATTCCATTGGCTGCTCCCGGTATGATTTCCAAAGGCATTCGCTGGATGTTCAATTCAACGAGCCCTTTTTATGTAAAGCCAAGATTGAGCGCTGATTTGATTAAATGGGGGTATCAGTTTTATAAGAATGCGACTAATGAACATGTTAATAAATCTATTCCTGCTTTAAAGGAATTAAGTTTGTTTAGCAAAGCTCACTATCAGGAACTAGCCAAGGAACTTCCTTTTGATTTTGGCTTCCATGAACGTGGACTTTTGATGCTCTATCAAACCAAGGAGACAGAGCATGAAGAAGCTGAAACAGCCGCCATAGCTAATGATCATGGAATAGAAACCCGCATTTTGTCACCTGAGGAAATTCAAAAACTTGAGCCGGATGTGAAGGTGAATGTTCGTGGCGGTGTTTATTTTCCGGGTGATGCCCATATCACTCCACAAGCTCTGGTAACTCAGCTGATAAAATTTCTCAAGGACAAAGGGGTTGTGTTTCTGACGAATACATCGGTTGATGATTTTGTTATTGATCATGGGAAAATCAGATCTCTTACAACAACTCAAGGTGAGCATACCTTTGATGAAGTGGTGATTGCCGCTGGCTCATGGTCAGGGTTGGTTGCTTCAAAACTGAAGATGTCATTACCCATGCAGGCTGGGAAGGGATATAGTTTTACGTTACAGAATGTAGAGAAGAATATTCGCATACCATCCATTTTCCTGGAAGCCCGGGTAGCCGTTACTCCCATGGGTACCACGCTTCGGTTTGGAGGCACTATGGAAATCACGGGTGTTGATCATTCCATAAGCATGAATCGCGTTCAAGGAATTGTTGATTCTATCTCGCATTATTATCCTGATATGAAAGTATCGATGCCGAAAAAAGAAGAAATCTGGCACGGCTTACGGCCCTGCTCACCGGATGGTATGCCTTATATCGGACGTTCTAAAAGTTTTTCAAATCTCATTTTCGCTACAGGGCATTCTATGATGGGGCTTAGTCTGGGACCTGGCACTGGCAAATTGGTGGCTGAAATCGTAGCTGGGCATAAAACAACTGTGTCACTTAATGCATTTGCTCCCGATCGGTTTTGAATAAGGTTCAGGTCTTGGTAAAAAAATAGGTAAAACTTTATCCTTTCTGTAACCATCTTCGTTATAGGAAGTATTTCTGTTTTTACTGGAAAGCCTATAACCCAGCGCTATGTTCAAAAACAACTTAAAAATTGCCCTTCGCAATTTACTCAAACAAAAAGTCTATACAGTAATTAATGTGCTGGGCCTCGCGGTGGGCATCGCAAGCTGCTTGCTCATCGTGTTGTTTATACAGAATGAGTTCTCGTACGATAAATTCTTTCAGGACCAGGATCGTATTTACCGCATGGTGCTAGAGCGAAAATACCCCACTCATTCCACGTTTTACTCCATCATCCCAAATTCTTTTGAGGGTGTAATCAGGCGCGATTTTCCTGAAGTGGAAGAGTCAACCAATGCCTTTGGGTTTCAGAACTTTTCAATGTCCTACAAAAATGAACGCGATGAAGTAGGTCAGTTTGATGAGGATTTTGTGATTGCTACCGATAGTAATTTCTTAAAGATTTTCAGCTTTAAACTCTTGAAGGGTAACCATGATAAAGTGCTGAGACAGGCTAATGAAATGGTGATTACTCAGGAAATGGCGAAGCGTTATTTTGGTGAAGCAGAGCCTATTGGAAAAATTATTACAGCCGGACAACAGGAGTTTAAAGTTTCGGGTGTGATTGCAGATATTCCACATAACTCGCATTTTAAGTTCAGTGCGATCCTCGCAGCATCAACCTATCCTTTTACAGCACGCGAAAACTTCACCAGCTTCTCTGTATACACCTACTTTCGATTAAAGCCGGGTAGCGATCCAGCAGCCATGGAAGCAAAGATTCCCAAGGTCGTGGACACCTATGCAGCCGCTCAGATCGAAAAAAATCTTGGCAAGTCGTGGGCGGATTATAGCAAGGAAGGAAATGGGTATCGCTATTTCCTGCAACCGCTTGCTTCCATTCATCTTGATCCTACCAACCTCGAAGCGAAAATGAAACCAGGAGGAAACCGGAACTCCGTATACATCATGATTTCCGTAGCCATCCTGATTTTAGTAATCGCATGTATCAATTTTATGAATCTCGCTACGGCTCGTTCATCGGAGCGGGCCCGGGAAGTAGGTGTTCGCAAGGTGATGGGTTCTTTCCGGCAACAATTAGTTGCACAATTCCTAACAGAATCATTTGTGTTAAGTGCAGTAGGGGTGTCGTTGGCTATAGCAATCATTTATTTTACGTTGCCCCTTTTTAATAACCTTATTGAAAAACAGCTAGACATGCCATTCACACTCAATACCACATTGATATTGATTGCCCTTGCAGCTTTCGTTGGGTTGCTGGCCGGAATTTATCCCTCCTTTGTGCTTTCGTCTTTCAATCCGGTGGTGGTACTTAAAGGAAAATTTACGGGCAGTCAGAAAGGAAAATGGATTCGAAACGGTCTTGTAATCTTTCAATTCTGGATCTCTATCATTCTGATGATCGGAACACTCGTGATTCAGCAGCAAATGAAATTCATGTCCGAGAAATCTTTGGGTTTTGATAGAGATCAGGTATTGGTAGTGGAACGCGGATTCGGACTTGAAGCTCCCATGATCAAGACTATGGTTGAAGAAATTAAGCGGATGCCAGAGGTAGCAGGAGTGGCGGGTTCCTTTGCTATCCCAGGTCGCGAGAGTGACTATTTCGGAGTTCAGTTTCAACCTGAGGGTTCTTCTGAGATCTTAACCACAAAATCGATGGTGATTGCCGATGGGCTGGCTGAAGTTTTGGGCTTTGAACTGGTTGAGGGCCGTTGGTTTTCCGAAGATATGAATGATTCTTTAAACGTTATTTTGAATGAAGCTGCTGTTAAGGTGATGGGTTTAGAGAATCCAATTGACAGAAAGCTGATTGATATTCAAGAGCGGCCGGAAGGAAACTTGGCTGTGCCTTATGTTGTGGTAGGTGTAGTGAAGGACTTCAATTTCATTTCTCTTCGCGATAAGGTTACTCCGCTGGCAATTCAAAGCAACGAATATTTTGGTCGAGGCACTCAGTATTTTGTTACGCGTGTCAAAGCCGGACAAATTCCTGCAGCGATTAAATCAATCGAGGCTAAGTGGAAGGAATTAGTACCTGCGGAACCTTTTAAATTTTCTTTCCTCGATGAAAACCTGGATGCCCAATACAAAAGTGAACGGCAATCCGGGAAACTTTTTGCAGTGTTTTCCGGGCTAGCCATTTTTGTTTCATGCATTGGGTTGTTTGCACTCTCCGCTTACATCACAAGCCTGCGCACCAAAGAGATTGGGGTTCGTAAAGTGTTGGGCTCATCGGTAACAGGTGTGGTGGTGCTGCTTTCTAAAGACTTCACAAAAATGATTTTGATCGCATTTGTTTTAGCAGTGCCCGTTGCCTGGTACGTAATGGAGCATTGGTGGCTACAGAATTTTGCGTATCGAATCAATATCAGTTTATGGATTATTTTGGTATCGGGATTGGCGGCTCTGATGATTGCATGGATTACGGTTAGCTATCAATCGATTAAAGCAGCAATCCAGAATCCGGTTGGATCATTAAGAAGTGAGTAAGTAGCTTATTTATCGGGTAAGATTTCTTATCCCCCATTGCTAATCACAGCCACTTTTGTCAAGTGCGGTTCCATTCAAATCCACTTCTTCAGGATTTGAATGGAATTATTATTTCCTGATAGGTCTTGCGCGATTCGGATCGGTAGAATCTGTAAGTGTAGTAAATCTTTGTTACGAGGTTTAGATTCAAAATGGTAAATTGTGCCTTAGCTCATCGCTAACACATTTATGATGAAGACACCGGGTAAATTATTAGTACTGCTGCTAAGCGGATTACTGGCCTGTTCAACGTCAGAACAGACATCAGAAAATAGCCTTTATAAACTCACTTCTGAACTTACTTCCATAGAAGGGAAACCGCAGTATCTGAGTTCTCCCTTTGTAACAGCAGGGGATCGGGTTTACCTCGTAGGGAATCAAGATGGTTCATTTCCGGATCTGGGCTGGCATGTTACTGGTGAGATGGGAGGTATCTGGGATCATCCCATTAAACTCATGGATGGGTTTACTGCTAGAATTATCTCAATGAAGAGCAATGATTCATTTTGCCTGGATAAGGCAACTAAGTTTATAAATTATCCGATGGCCAATAGTCACCATTTTAACTGGGATAAGGAAAACATAGCCATCGAACGCCTTCAATTTATTCCCGATGGATTGGAAGGTGTAATGGTAGAATTCAGAATTACTAATTCCGGTAAGGATGGAATAGAACTAGTTTTCTCATTCACCGGAATGACAGACCTGCGTCCAACCTGGTTAGGCGAGCGTACCAATATGGTGGACGCGGAGGATGAAATGTCATTTGATAAGAAATTGTCAGCTGCAATAGCCAAAGACAAAAATAATCCCTGGTATACCGCATTTGGATCTTCAATAATAACCAATGATTTTTCACAGGAGTCAAATGAATGTATACAAACTGATCGTAAGGGACAAGGCAAGAATGGGACACTGTCATTTACATTGAACTTAATGCCTAACGAAGAAAAGGTTATTCCAATTTTCATAGCAGGCTCTTATCAGTCTGAGGAAGGGTTGCGTACAACCTATGAGTCACTAAAGAAGGAAGCAACGATACGATTTAGCCAGAAAGCTGAGCGGTATAAAAAGATTACAAATTCCTCTAAACTCAATATTCCAGATAAGAGCATTGAACAAATGTATGAGTGGCTTAAGTACAATACCGAATGGCTTGTGCGCAATGTTCCGGAGCAGGGTCGTGGTGTTTCTGCTGGTTTACCAGATTATCCGTGGTGGTTTGGCGGTGACATGGTTTATACGTTGCAAGGGGTGTTGGCAACGGGTGACCACGACCTCGCCAAGAACTCAATTCAATTATTAAGTAAAATCTCGCAAAAGACCAATGGAAATGGCCGCATTATCCATGAAGTGTCTACCAATGGCGCTGTGTTTAATCCGGGTAACGTTAATGAAACAGCTCAATACATTACACTGCTAAAATTTTATTTGGATTGGACCGGTGATACCGAATTGATTAAACAACTTTTTCCTGAAGTAAAAAAGGGAATTTCCTGGCTGATTGATGAAATGGATCCCGATAAGAATGGTTATCCCAATGGAAATGGAATGATGGAGATTCCGGGATTGGACAGCGAGATGATTGATGTGGCTATTTATACACAACAGGCACTGGGTGCTGCCGCTGAAATGGCACACGTGCTGGGCGATAGTATAGCAGCAAGCGGTTATCAACAACAAGCTGATGCTTTAAAAATCAAGATTAATAAAGAGTGGTGGAATGCACAGGATCAATCGTTCGGAGATTTCAGAGGAACTGTAGGCGAAGCAATGCCAATTCTAGAAGCAGCTCTCGTAAGAGCAGATACATTAGGAAAACCATGGGCGGTTGCCGAATTGAATGCTACCAAAAAGAAAATGAAAAGGTATGGTCCAGGTCAGCATGTTCCCCATATTGTTTACCACAACTGGGTAGTTAATACCCCTATGGAAACCGGGGTTGCGGATTTTGAGAAAGGAAGGGCAGCACTGAAAACCGCAAGTAAATATGAAAACCCGTTTGGTGTTTATGTTACAGGTATTGATAGAACAGAAGAACCTGACAGTGTAGTACTCAATTCCAGAAAGAAGACCTTCTCCTATATCGGAGCTGTTATGACCTTGCCTACGGGGGTACAGGCTGTGGCTTCTGCTAAGTATGGAACTCCTGAGGAAACATTGGGTTACCTAAATAAACTCCAGAAGTCCTTTAGTTATGCACTGCCGGGTTCTATGTATGAAGTTTCGCCCGACTTTGGTATGGTAACACAAGCCTGGAATATTTATGGTGTGGCAGTACCTATCATTAGTTATTTCTTTGGAATTCAACCTAAGGCTTACCAGAAAACCATTTATGTCTCTCCGCACATGCCAGCGTCATGGAACGAGGCATCCATTGAAAATGTGAAAGTGGGAAACAATTCGTTAGACCTGGTTGTAAGTCAAAAAGAAGATCTCAAGGAGTATCGTATCCAGCAAACTGAAGCAGGCTGGACGCTTATGATCGATGTTAAGAACAGCAAGCGGGTAATTGTAAATGGTAAAGAGATGGATAACAGCACTATTAGTGATAACATTCTCAAACTATACGGCCTGCAAAATGTTGTACAAATTTACTAACAGGGTATAGCGTCAATCAAATAGCGTAAGATTGCCAAATTGATCCGTAGCAGGAGTGGGGAGGATTAGCAACGCGCTTTCTGCATCCGGTGAGTTAATGCCCGGTGATACGGTATAGCCCTCAAGATCATTACCCGGATATTCTTTGAGGAGAGTGAGTAGTGTTTCTTCCGAAGAGTCTTTATTCAACCAGATTTCTTCTTCAGGCTGATTAAAGATCACTGGCATCCGCTCCGTTACCGAAGCAACAGTTTCATTGGCAGGCACGGTGATAATAGAAAACGTATGAAATGCATTTCCCTCCGAGTCATCGTATTCTTCCCATAGCCCTGCAAAGGACACAATCTTTTTTGATTTTAGTATGAACCGCCAGGGGATGGAGGTTTTCTTACCTACTTTTTTCCAGGCATAAAAACCATCTGCCGGAATAATGCACCGGTAACGAAGTAACTGCTTTTTGAATACCGGCTTCTCCTTAATCAATTCAGCTCGTGTGTTTATAATTCTTTCGGCCAGCGTTTTATTGCGCGCCCATTGCGGTGCGGTGCCCCAATAGAAATAGGAAAATCCTTGTGGGCTCTCATGAGTGATTACCGGTAGCAACTGCGAAGGAGCTGCATTGTACCGTGGTTTATACGCGAGAGATTCTTCAATCTTAAATCGCTCGATCAGTAGCGATTGAGTGGCATGGATCGAATATCGTTCGATCATAATGTGGTTTGAATAAATTGCAAGGCCCTGAGTTCGGACCAATATAAACCATTTTTGGCGAATAGCGAGAATCCCACGTGTCCACCCCGATCAGGATATTCAAATGTCATGAAAGGATGGGTGGCAAAATCAGTTGGATAACAATCACGGCTAAGGAATGGATCATTAAGAGCATTGACTACGAGGGCCGGTCGTTTAATGTTGGACAGAAAACGAATAGCACTGCATTGCTCGTAGTAGTCAAAGGCATCGCGGAAACCATGAAGTGGGGCAGTGTAGACATTATCATATTCCAGCAAAGTTTTGATTAGATCCAGTGGTTCAGTATTGATTTCTGAGATGAGTTTTGATTTATCAGCCACTTTCTTTTTTAAGCTTTTTAGAAAGCGTTGCGAGTAAATCCAATTGGAAGGAGCGGAAATTTTCTCGCAGCTGGTTTTAAGATTGAGCGGTACTGAAAATGTAGCCGCTTTTTTTATGATCGGATTGAGAGCATCCCCCTTTTCACCCAAATATTTCAGTGTTAAGTTACCACCCAGGCTGAAGCCGACCAGGTTTATTTCATCATAGCCTAAGG
>JBEBJH010000402.1:0-1972 GCA_040079965.1 Cyclobacteriaceae bacterium | reverse complement strand
CTCCCACGGATGCATGTTTGTAGTTGGATAATCCTGAAGGTGCTTCACTTCACGGCCGCGCTCCAATACGAGGGTTTTCAGTCCGTGATCGCACAATTCCTTGGCAGCCCAGCCCCCACTCATCCCCGACCCGATGACAATCGCATCATAGGTCATTTCCTTTGCAGCATCTCCTTGTATGTACATGAAATTTGAATTTTAAAGTGAGTAATTTAAGATCATTTCAGGATACCCTGGTCAAGGGCATTAAAATATTATTCAAATGGTATAGCTTTAGTGTACAAATACCACGGCCATGAAACGAATCATGCTCTTAATTCTTAGCCAACACGGTGAGTCAGGCTGTTGCGCAAACAGTATCACCGGAAGAGCGAACCAAGGCGAATGAATATTTTGAAGCAGGCAACTGGCCACAGGTGGTTATCTCCTATCAGTCTATTGCTAAGCGCGAACCTCAGAATTCCAATGCCCGGATGCGGGCCGGAATTGGGTTACTCAATCAGACTAAAACACAGGCGGCTATTACCCAACTGGAAGAGGCTGTTGCCTTAGGTGCTAATCCGATGCCTTTGTTTTATCTAAGTACCGCCTATGCTCAAAGCAATCAAACCGATAAGTGTTTTGAAACACTGGAGAAATCATTCGCCAATGGATTTACCGCGCTTACGCTGTTTGAAACAGATGTCAATCTTGCCCGTGTAAAATCAAATCCCCGATACGAGACCTTGCATCAACGGCTTTTGCGTGGCGTTTATCCGTGCCGGTATGCTGAGCAATCCCGTCAATTTGATTTTTGGATTGGTGAATGGGATGTGAAATCGACCACAGGGCAACCTGCAGGGAAAAGTAAAATCGATTTATTGTTGGGTGACTGCATCATCTACGAAAACTGGACTTCGGCACCGCCACAGAACTATGCAGGAAAAAGTTTTAACCTTTATAATTCAGGTTCCGGCAAATGGATGCAAACCTGGGTGGATGACAAAGGCGCAGTGATTGAATTTATTGATGGTGAATACAAAGACAACAAAATGGTATTTGTAACCCGGCCCGATAAACAAAATCAGATTACCCGGCTTACGTTCTTTAACATGGACAAAAACAACGTACGGCAACTCTTCGAGGTAACGAGTGATGCAGGCAAAACATGGACAACAACAACCGATTTGTTCTATCATCGCATTGAGAAATAGAAGTTTGTCCGGTATCGCACACTGCACAGAATCAACCCGGTCAAACTCATCAATCAACTGGCAAAGAAAATTGTTAACTTTTGCTACTGATCCTCGTTGTTACCAAGCAACGTCTCTTAAAAGAGGTTGTCCTTGTAACCAATCAGCAAATTCCGAGTCTAACATTAACTAGATACTTTAGCTATGATCCAAAATTATCTAAAAGTAGCCTTCCGCTCTATTTTCAGGAATAAGCTTACGGCCTTCATTAACATCGCAGGCCTGGCATTAGCCATGATGTGCTGCATCCTGATTTACTTATTTGTGTCCGATGAATTGAATTATGATCGGTATCACGCGAAAGCGGACAGAACGTATCGCGTTACACGCAACTTTCTGAATAAAGACGGAGAAGCCAACCTGCACCTCGCTAATGTGGCCCCACCCATCGGCCCGTTACTTAAAAATGACTTTGGTGAAATTGAAGTGATGGCCCGCACCATTAATTATGGATTAGTCATTGGCCTGGAAGAGGATGGTGAACTGGTAAAAAACTTTACAGAGAACTATCTCTTTGTTGTAGAGCCCGACATCTTTAAAATCTTTGACATTGATGTAACAACGGGCGATCCAACTACCTCGCTCACCCGGCCTTTTACGATCATGCTCTCGGAGAAATCAGCCCGGAAATTTTTTGATCAGGAGAATGCGCTGGGTAAACGACTTCGTGTAAACAACCAGTTCGACCTGGAAGTAACCGGAGTGTATAAAGACTTCCCTGCACAATCCCATTGGCATCC
>JBEBJH010000204.1:0-8765 GCA_040079965.1 Cyclobacteriaceae bacterium | reverse complement strand
ATGGCCGACAAACAACTCCCTTCCTGGCTCGAAGTTCAACATTCAGGCGTGCGCACGCTGGTGGGTAGACTTGTGTTTGCCAGCGGCAGTGCCCGGCCTATTTCTAAAATCAATTTCAAGGATGGCAAATTTAACTTCACCCTTCCACCCCAGTGGGAGCAAGAAACCAAAGACCTGGAATTTGAAGGTACTATCACATCAACCGGTTTATCAGGAACGATGATTTTTGTAGATGGAAAAAAATATACTTGGACTGCCGTTCGCGCTCCCTCTCTGCGCAGAGAAGGTGAGCCTGTATATGGCGAACCCATTAATCTATTGAATAGCGCTGATTTAAAAGGCTGGCATGCCATGGGTGAAAACCAATGGGTTGTTGAAGGTGGAGTTTTGCGAAGCGCTAAATCCGGAGCCAATCTCGTTACAGATTTAACATTCACCGACTTTAAACTGCACATTGAATTCCGCTATCAGAAGGGCAGCAACAGTGGCATCTATCTCCGGGGCCGCTATGAAGTTCAAATTGATGACGCTAAAGGATTGGAACCTATGAGCGGCCACCTGGGTGGTATTTATGGATTTCTTCCACCCAGCGAAAACATGGCCCGCGAACCGGGTGAATGGCAGGCATACGATATAACACTGAGAGGTAGAATGGTTACGGTGGTTGCCAATAACAAAACGGTAATCTACAACCAGGAAATTCCGGGAATCACCGGTGGCGCCATTGATAGTAAAGAAGGCGAACCCGGTCCTCTAATGTTACAAGGCGATCATGGACCCATCGAATACCGCAACATAATTATTACTCCGATTAAGTAGTTGAATAAGAGCTATTGAATGTCAAAGAGACTTGTCTGAAAAGACAAATAAAATAGAAATGTCATTCCGGGCTTGAGCCGGAATCCCGTCAGACACAAGTAAAACAGGATCGCCCTGATGCATCGGGGCGATGACGGGTTGACTGTAGAAATTCTGGGTTTTTAGCATGCCTAGGGAAGATTTGGTAGGATTTTAATTGCCCTTTTAGGTTGGAACACGCCAGCTATGTAACATCCGTTACACAGCCACGCTGCATTCGTGATAAAGATCATAGCCCCCTGTGAGTAGCGTCATTACCCAGGTGCGGGGCAGAACCTACTTTTATATCACCAACCAATCAAAAAGTCAAATGAAAAAGCTACTCATTTTAGGGGCCGGCACAGCAGGAACTATGATGGCCAACAAACTCCACAAAAATCTAAATAAAGATCTTTGGGAGATTACGATCGTTGATAAAGACGAAAACCACTATTACCAACCCGGATTTCTTTTCATCCCCTTTGGGGTTTATCAACCCGAAGAAGTGATTCGGCCAAAACGCGAATTCATTCCTAAAGGTGTCAACTTCGTAATAGACAAAATTCAGAAGGTTGAACCCGAAAAGAACCAGGTGCTGCTTAGCAGTGGTGCTGTTATCAATTATGACATTCTTGTGGTAGCCACCGGAACCATTCCGGTTCCCGAAGAGACTGAAGGTCTCAAAGGCAAACTCTGGTACAAAGACATCTTTGATTTCTATACGTACGAAGGCACCACCAAACTTGCCAAAAAATTGGAAACCTGGCAGGGTGGCAAACTGGTCATCAACCTGGCCGAGACCTTAATTAAATGTCCGGTGGCTCCGCTGGAGTTTACCTTCCTGGCAGATGCCTTCTTCACTGAAAAGGGGATGCGCGATAAAGTGGAGATCTTCTATGTAACTCCGCTATCCGGTGCATTTACCAAACCTAAGGCCACAGCCATGTTGAACAAGTTGATGGACGAGAAGAATATCAATGTGATTCCTGACTTCTATCTCCAGATGGTGGACAACGACCGGAAAGTACTTATTTCCTACGATGGTAAAGAAGTGCCCTTTGACTTGCTGGTTTCTATACCCGTAAACAAAGGCGATCAAATGGTGGAAGACAGCAAACTGGGTGATGAAGATGGTTTGAATTTTATCCCCACCGATAAACACACACTTCAGTCGAAGAAATATGAAAACATGTTTGTGATCGGTGATGCAACCAATGTACCCGCATCTAAGGCAGGCTCCGTAGCTCACTTTGAAGCTGAGATTCTTACCGAAAATATTTTAAGCTATATCATCAAGGAACCCTTGACTCATAAGTTTGATGGTCATGCTAACTGTTTCATTGAAACCGGATATGGCAAAGGTACTTTGATCGACTTTAACTATGTGACTGAACCGCTTCCTGGCAAATTTCCATTCGCACTCGTAGGCCCAATGGATTTACTGAAAGTAACCCGCGCCAATCACTATGGCAAGCTTGCTTTTAAATGGGTGTATTGGCACATGCTGCTTACGGGCAAAAAACTTCCGGTAAGCACCAACATGTCGATGACTGGAAAACTCGTAGAAACAGAATAATTAAACCAACCAACTAAATACATATTATATGGAAACCTTAACATACAACGGAACGCAAATCGAAGTAAATGCCGAAGGGTATTTAAAAGATATGAAGCAATGGACTCCCGAACTGGCCCGTGAAATGGCAACGAAGGAGAATATCGAACTAACCGATAAGCACTTTGAAGTATTGAACTGGCTTCGGGCCAAGCAAGCAGAGGGAACTCCGCTTAGCATTCGCAAAATCGGTAACTCGGGTCTGGTTGATATCAAACAGTTTTATGCACTGTTCCCCGGTGGGCCACTCAAAATCTCAAGTAAAATTGCCGGTATACCTAAACCAGCAAGCTGTATTTAATCCTACTCAATCTTAAACTATAATTGTCATGCAAGATGTTCTCGAAAGACCGGTAACTAAAGTAGCTGAAGCTCCGGTTGATAAAAATAAAGGGAAAGTGAAAAAAGTATTAGTCATCTGTTCCAAAGGTAAACTGGAAGATGTGTATGCCGCTTTGGTAATGGCCAATGGTGCATTGATGGAAGGTATTCAGGCAAAAATGTTTTTCACCTTCT
Source organism: Cyclobacteriaceae bacterium (assembly GCA_040079965.1). GTDB lineage: Bacteria > Bacteroidota > Bacteroidia > Cytophagales > Cyclobacteriaceae > ELB16-189. Next base: position 5,797 of record JBEBJH010000204.1, on the reverse strand, counting down.
TTGGCCTGGAAGCAATCACAAAAAAACATGCAGACCATTTACATACTGCCACGGTAGGCAATCCAGCTTTTATGCCGGGGATGCCAACGGTAGTGGCTGGCTTACCAGGGTTCGAAGCCTTTGCTTCCTATATGATGAAGAAGGAAATGGATAAACTTGATATGCCCCACGTGACCGAGTTTTTGCAGATGATTGAAGCGGGAGGTGGCGAAATCTACGCCTGTAAATTAGCGGCCGACATGTTCCACCTAAAGAAAGAAGATTTTGTTCCCGAAGTGAAGGATATTATCACGGTAGGCGATATGTATGCGCTGGCCGATGGAGAAGGTACTCAGATAATCTTTATCTGATTTTGGTTGGTGAGGGTTGGTAGAGTCGTCAGGGGTTCTCTCTGGCGACTCGCCTTTTTTTACTGATTGTGAAAATTCATAGTGCGTTCCGGACCGATCGTGCAAAATGAATAAACCATTTCTGCTACTTTGTCCATGAGTGCAGGTAATTCGTCAATCTCTTCTTTCGAGAAATTGCTGAGCACGAAATCAACCTGCTGGCCTTTTGAAAAAGTGTTTCCAATACCAAACCGCAGCCGCGAATAATCCTGACTAGTTAAGAGTAGTTCAATGTTCTTAAGTCCATTGTGCCCGGCAGCACTGCCCTTTGTTCGCATGCGCAGGGTACCAAAAGGCAATGCAATGTCATCAACAAGTACGAGCAAGTTCTCGTTGGGTATTTTCAATTCCTGCAGCCAGTAGGCAATGGCCTTACCACTCAGGTTCATGTAGGTATTTGGCTTGATGAAGTGCAACTGCCGCCCCTTGTACTTTAACTCCGCTCTGTCCGCCAGGCGTTCTGTTTTAAAATTAATCTTATGATTGTCAGCAATGCGATCCAGTATTAAAAAGCCAATATTATGCCGGGTGAGTTCATACTCAGGTCCAATGTTTCCCAGGCCGGCAATCAGGTACTTCATGTGTTAATTCTTACAATCCGAAATAAACAAAAAATCCCGCCCCGATAGATCAGGACAGGACTTTTTGTATTGGGAAAACAACGGTTACTTTTTCTTTTCGTCCTTCTTAGGAGCTTCCGCTTTCTTCGCATCGGCAGCAGGAGCAGCGCCAGCGGCAGGAGCAGCAGCACCGGCAGCAGGAGCAGCAGCACCGGCAGCAGGAACAGCGGCCGCAGCAGTCTCTTCAGCCAGCTTAGCAGCACGGGGTACTTCAACTACGGCTATAGAGGCTTGCTTAGGATCTATGAATTCCATATTCGGAAGCTTCATATCACCCACTTTAACAGAGTGATGAAAATCCAACGTGGAACAGTCAACATCAATGTGATCTGGCATATCCTTGGCGAACGCTAATACCTTTAAAGAAGCACGCTTCCTCACCAATGCCCCGCCTTTAGCCACACCGGGCGACTGACCTACCAGGCGGGTAGGGATATCCATTTTAATCTTACGGTCTTCACTGATTCTCAGAAAGTCAACATGCAAAATCAATTCGCTTACTGGATGGAACTGAACTTCCTGCATGATCGCCTGGCACTCTTCACCTTCAATGTTGAGGTGTACGAAGTGGGCTTCGTTGGTGTAAATCAAATCGCGGAACAAAATAACAGGCGAATAGAAATGAATTTGCTCATTACCTCCGTACAATACACATGGCACATTACCCTCTTCACGGATTTTCTGAGAGTCATTCTTGCCGAGATTTGCTCTTCGATACCCTATAATCTCGATGGTTTTCATAATTGTTTATGGTTTAAATTATACTTAAGAAATTACAAACGAATAAATAATGAACTGATTGACTCATGATCGTGAATCTTGCGGATTGCTTTCGCAAACAGATCCGAAACAGTCAACACTTTAATTTTGGAAGTCACCTGCTTAAGCGGAATCGTATCCGATACAACCAGTTCCACCAACGCAGAGTTTTGGATGTTCTCATACGCATTTCCTGAAAGGACAGGATGCGTGCAAATAGCCCGAACGGTATTAGCGCCTTTTTCCTTAAGCAAGGCTGCCGCTTTACAAATGGTTCCGGCTGTGTCCACCAGGTCATCGATCAGAATCACGTCCTTACCTTCTACTTCACCAATCAAACGCATCGACTCAACTTTGTTGGCCTCTTTTCTGTATTTGTCGCACACGGCTAAGTCAGCATTGAAAAACTTGGCGAAACTTCGGGCGCGCTTAATACCGCCTACATCGGGCGTAGCAAAAATGATATTATTAAGATTGAGTGATTTCAAGTAAGGAACGAAGATGTAGTTTCCATCAAGGTGATCCACCGGGATGTCAAAAAATCCCTGGATCTGATCAGCATGCAAATCGCACGTCATAATCCGGTTTGCTCCGGCAGCCGAAAGCAGGTTGGCAATTAACTTCGCGGCAATGGCAACCCGGGGTTTGTCTTTACGATCCTGACGGGCATAACCAAAATAAGGGATGATCACGTTTACATTCAGGGCACTGGCACGCTTGGCCGCGTCAATCATGAGCAAAAGCTCCATGAAGTTATCAGCGGGTGCAAAGGTGGACTGAACGATGAAAACATCATGGCCTCGCACGGATTCTCCAATAAAAGGAGACATTTCACCATCGCTAAACTGCTGGTAGTTAACAGTACCCAAAGTCTCACCATACGCATTAGCGATTTTTTCAGCCAGATAGGCTGTGGCGCGACCCGAGAAGATTTTTACAGCCATGAGTACGTTACTTCAAAAATTAAATCCCGGCATAAATCCAGGATTTTTATGTTGCCCGACCAGGGCTCGAACCTGGACTTTCTTGAATCAAAATCAAGCGTGTTGCCAGTTACACCATCGGGCAATCAACACCCCCTAAAAAAGGGTTCGCAAAGGTAGAATTAATTTTGAGAAGTGAAAATTCGATTTTCACTGTTTTTTAAACCTTTTATCGGTTTTCAGGCTCTATTGAAGTTCTTTTTCCTGAGCTACAGCACCCTCACTAAAGCCTTCGGCCATAAACCGATACTTATCCAGGATGGAAATAACGGCATTTCGTAAATGACGTTCATTATTAAAGTTGATATTGCCATACATGGTAGTTGCGTACCCTTGCCAGATGGAGCGGTTCTGGCGCCTGTCGAAGAATTGAATCAATAAGGTGCCTGTTTTCAGATCGAGCTTACGTGCATCGTATTCAACATCTTCAGACTGACCCTTTATCCACTCCTCAATGTCGGGCTGATCATATCCGTTAAACCGTAGACTATCATTATACATTTTGAATCCAATAATCAGATGGGGTCGGGTTTCTGTTTGCTTGTAACCCAAGAACTTCATTCTTGAAATGATGGATTTTTCAACAATTGCATTGACCATCGTTGAATCCTCTATGCCTATGGGCCGCATAATGTCAAAGGATCGGTACTTCTTGAAATTACCATGGTAACTGTAATCATACTCAACAGGAAGCTCTTTATAACCCAGGCAAGAGGTAAGGAGAATCAAAACCAACACCGGCATGTATAATTTCTTCATAGATCTGGTTTAATCTACAAAAGGTAAAAATTTTCAGTGCCTTAAGCAAGCCAGATAAATTTCTTTTCGATAAGAGTCTATTTCAGATAAATCAAAAGGATTTAGCTGAGAAAATTGAAACAATAAGTTCTTTCCACCTATTTTCATGAAAAATTCAAGTCAACTTCGGAGTGATGATTTCAAAATACGAACAAACGGTCGGTGCCCGCTATCATATCTACAATAGCCTGTTTCTAAATCTTCCTTTTCAGTCGATTTTAAGAACCGGCACATTGCTGCCCCTCTTACAACAGTACTGTGAACAGGGTTTTGAGAAAGGTCAGCCGGCCACCGAGATTCTTCAGAAATTTTTTAAAGACCTTGTTCCACAGGCAACTCGAGAAGAACAGTTCGATCTGCTTTTCAAATTCATTCAATATGTAGAGCGCCAGGTGGCATTATTCGATTCCATTGAGGATTCTGCTTTCGAACAGATTAATGATACGGCTGGCAAGGGAACAATTTCCGCCTTGTTGCTACGAACCAAATTCGATCATAGAGAAAAGGAATTGGCAGCCCGCCTGGAGAACTTCAGCTTACGCACGGTGCTTACCGCGCACCCAACGCAGTTTTACCCCGGTCATGTACTGGGCATTTTAACAGATCTTGAAAAGTCTATCCGCGATCATGATCTGCCACAGATTAATTTACTGTTGCAGCAGTTGGGAAAAACGGGTTTCATTAATCAGGATAAGCCTACTCCCTATGATGAAGCGTTAAGTTTATGCTGGTACCTTGAAAATGTTTTTTATCAGGCAATTCCAGAGATCATACAATCGCTCTGCGCTGGGTTACAGATTCCATTGGCCGAATGGAAAAACGATCGACTCGTAGTCATCGGCTTTTGGCCTGGAGGCGATCGGGACGGAAACCCGTTTGTTACGAGCGAAATTACCCGCAAGGTAGCCGCCCGCTTGCAGGAGAGCATCCTGAAATGCTACTACCGCGATGTGCGCACATTGCGCAGACGCCTCACATTTCATGGGGTGGATAAAGTAATCATTGAAATTGAAAAGAAAATCTATCAGTGGGCCTATGGCACCGAACGGGGATATGCCCTGGCGGAAGATCTGGTTGCTGATCTAATGCAGGCACGCACTAAGTTGATCAACGAACATGATGGTTTATTTCTAAACCTACTCGATGCCTTCATTCTTAAAGTAAAACTGTTTGGATTTAATTTTGCAAGCCTTGATGTGCGGCAGGACAGTCGCAGGCATGATTACGTATGGGCACAAATTTTAGATAGTGCTGCTAAATCAGGCAAGACAATTTCGGCCTCGGACTTTGAGAGACTACCCCGGAAAGAGCAAATCCACTATTTGCTTTCGCTGAAACTAACCCTTGATGAGCTTCAGTTTGAGGATCCCTTTGTAACCGAAACACTAAACAGCATTCGCGTCATCGGAGCTATTCAAAAAAGTAATGGCCCAACGGGTTGTCATCGGTATGTGATTAGCAACTGTCAGAGTTCGCTGCATGTGATCGAAATATTTGTGTTGGCCCGGTTGCTGTTGGCTACCAATGAAGGATTGGAAGTTGATATTGTACCGTTGTTTGAAACGATTGATGACCTGGCTCACGCACCCGATATCATGGACGAGCTATATGGCATTCGCGAGTACCACGACCATTTGGAAAAAAGGAAGAGCCATCAAAACATTATGTTAGGCTTTTCGGATGGTACAAAGGATGGCGGATATTAACGGGCTAACTGGTCCATTTTCCGGGCAAAAGAAAACCTGACCACCATTTCGCGCAGACACGCACTCAAAGCTATCTTCTTTGATGGTCGCGGTGGCCCTCCCGCCCGCGGTGGAGGTAACACGCACGATTTTTATGCTTCGTTGGGCGACACGATAGAGAATGAAGAAGTGCAGATTACCGTTCAGGGACAAACCATCAGTTCTAACTTTGGAAAAATTGCCTCGTGCAAATTCAACCTTGAGCAATTACTCTCAGCCGGGCTTGAGGGCGCTGTTTTTCAACGCGATGAAAACCAACTTTCAGACGAACAAAAGAAAGTATTGGATGAGTTGGCTGATGCAGGGTATCAGGCTTACCTGAGTCTTAAGCATCATCCCAAGTTTGTGCCCTACCTGGAAAAAGTTACACCGCTTTCATTCTTTGGCGATACCAATATCGGTTCGCGTCCTGTGAAGCGCAGTGCAACGGAAGCCCTGAAGTTCGAAGACCTGCGGGCCATTCCCTTTGTAGGTTCATGGGCCATGATGAAGCAGAACATTCC